>JBKPTS010000056.1:0-12499 GCA_046735575.1 Actinomycetota bacterium | reverse complement strand
AGCGGGGAGCCCCGCGAGTGTCTCGCGTGGAAGGTCGAGCCGGTCGGCCATCAGCCGGAGCGCTTCCTGGCGCTCGGGGGAGTCCTCGACCCTGGCGAGCACCTCCCGCGCCCGGACGAATCCCTCCTGGCGATCGGAATCGCGCTCGAGCTCCAGGCGCACGCGGTAGACGACGTAGCTGTCGGCTCCGGCGAGGCGCTGCTCGAAGCCCTCGGGGGCGTCGGCCGGATCCTGCCCGCGCGGGAGCGTGACCACTCGCACGTCGAAGCCGCGAGCCAGCGCGAGCTCCATGCCGCGGAGCGTCGCCTCCTGGCCGGCGGCGTCGGCGTCGAAGCAGAGGAAGAGGCGGCGCGTCATCCGGCCGATCTCCCGGAGCTGGCCCTCGGTCAGGGCCGTTCCCATCGACGCCGCGACCGGCTCGAATCCCGCCTGCCGCAGCGCGATCACGTCCGTGTTTCCCTCGACGATCGCCGCCCGGTCCTGCTTCGCGATCGCCGTGCGCGCGAGATGCAGCCCGTACAGGATCGAGCCCTTGTGGAAGAGATCGCCCTCGGGCGAGTTGACGTACTTACCGCGGAGCGGGTCGTCCTCCCGGAGCTTGCGTGCCTGGAAGCCGAGCACGCGACCGCGCGCGTCGCACAGCGGGAACATGAGACGGGCCGGGAAGTAGTCGCTCCCACGCACCGTCGTGAGGCCGGCGGCCCGCAGCTCCTCCGCGCTGAACCCCCTCTCCCGTGCCTTCTCGGCGAGCCCTCTGCCCGGCGCGAGCCCGAGCCGGAACTCCTTCGCAGCGGCTTCTCCGATCCCGCGCTCGGCGAGGTAGGCGCGAACGTGCGCGCCGGTTTCCCCCTCCCAGAGCAGGCGCTCGAAGTACCCGGCCGTCTGCTCGAGCAGCGCGAGCAGACGCTCCCGCCGGCGGCGCGCCTCCTCGACACGGGGCGACGTCTCCTCGTACTCGAGCTGGACGCGGAAGCGGTCGGCGAGCCACTCGACCGCGCCGACGAAGTCGAGGTTCTCGGTGTCGCGCACGAAGCCGATCACGTCGCCGCCCTTTCCGCACCCGAAGCAGTAGAAGAGCTTCTCGACCGGGTTCACCGAGAAGCTCGGCGTGCGCTCCTCGTGAAAGGGGCACCGCCCCGTGAAGCGCGAGCCCGACGTCCGGCGGAGCGCCGTCCGCCCCGACACGACCTCGACCATGTCCGCCGCCGCGACGACCTCGCGCACCGACGAGTCCTTGATCCGCGCCACCGCCTGAGACTACTGTCCGGGCACGTCGTACTCTTTCCGGCCATGACGAGCGTCCGGCGCCGTGAGCGAAAGGTCGTCACCGTCCTCTTCTGCGACCTCGTCGGCTTCACGACGCAGGCAGAGGCGCTCGATCCGGAGGACGTGGAGGCGCTCCTTCGCCCCTACCACTCCCGCGTCCGCGCCGAGCTCGAGCGCCACGGCGGCACGGTCGAGAAGTTCATCGGGGACGCGGTCATGGCGCTCTTCGGCGCTCCCGTCGCGCACGAGGACGATCCGGAGCGCGCCGTCCGCGCGGCGCTCGCGATCCGCGACTTCGCCCTCGAGGAAGGGCTCGAGCTCCGGGTCGGGATCACGACCGGCGAGGCGCTCGTCTCCCTCGACGCGCACCCCGAGGCGGGCGAGGGCATGGCCTCGGGGGACGTCGTCAACACCGCCGCGCGCCTGCAGGCGGCGGCGCCCACGAACGGCGTTCTCGTGGACGAGACGACCTGGCGCGCGACCCGGGCCGCGATCGAGTACGAGGAGGCCGAGCCGGTCGAGGCGAAGGGCAAGACGCAGCCGATCCCGGTCCGGCTCGCCCGCGAGGCCCGCGCCCGCGTCGGGGTCGACGTCGCGCACGAGGCGCGCAGCGAGCTCGTCGGGCGCGAGCGCGAGCTGGGCGTCCTGCGCGACGCCTTCGAGCGGGCCCGGCACGGGCGGACGCCGCAGCTCGTCACCCTCGTCGGCGTCCCCGGGATCGGCAAGAGCCGGCTCGTGTACGAGCTCCGCCGCATCGTCGACGCGGATCCCGAGCTCGTCACCTGGCGGCAGGGACGCTGCCTCGCGTACGGCGGGGGGGTGACTCTCTGGGCGCTCGGCGAGGTAGTGAAGGCGCAAGCGGGGATCGCGGAGCAGGACTCGCCCGAGGAGGTCCGCGCGAGGATCGGGCGCTCGGTCGCGGACGCGCTCGCCGGCTCCGGGGACGAGGCGTGGGTCGCGTCCCATCTGCTCGCGCTCGTCGGCCTGGCCGAGGAGGCCGAGCTGGGCGGCAATCGCAGGGACGAGGCCTTCGCCGCCTGGCGCCGCTATCTGGAGGCGCTCGCCGAGCAGCGCCCGCTCGTGCTCGTCTTCGAGGACCTGCACTGGGCGGACGAGACGCTGCTCGACTTCGTGCACGAGCTCGTCGACTGGATCACGGACGTCCCCCTCCTCGTCGTCTGCACCGCGCGCCCAGAGCTCCTCGAGCGCAGGCCCGGCTGGGGCGGCGGCAAGCTCAACGCCGCCACCCTGGGCCTTGCCCCCTTGTCCGACGAGGACACGGCGCGGCTCCTCGCAGCGCTCGTCATGCAGCCCCTCCTCGAGGCCGAGGCGCAGCGCGGGCTGCTCGAGCGGGCGGGCGGCAACCCGCTCTACGCCGAGCAGTTCGCCGACCTCTACCTCGAGCGCGGCTCGGTCGAGGACGCGCCCCTCCCGGAGACCCTGCAGGGGATCATCGCGGCGCGGGTCGACGGGCTTCCGCCCGCCGAGAAGGAGCTCCTGCGCGATGCCTCCGTCGTCGGCAAGGTCTTCTGGGCGGGCGCGCTCGCCGACGGCGGCGACCCGGCTTCCACGCTGCACGCCCTCGAGCGCAAGGGCTTCGTCCGCCGCCAGCGCCGCTCCTCGCTCCAGGGCGAGAGCGAGCTCGCCTTCGCGCATGCGCTCGTCCGCGACGTCGCCTACGGGCAGATCGCGCGCGCCGAGCGGGCGGACAAGCACCGCCGCGTCGCCGAGTGGATCGAGGCGCTTGGGCGGCCCG
The DNA here is from genome assembly GCA_046735575.1 of Actinomycetota bacterium. GTDB lineage: Bacteria > Actinomycetota > Thermoleophilia > Gaiellales > Gaiellaceae > GMQP-bins7. Next base: position 9,477 of record JBKPTS010000056.1, on the reverse strand, counting down.
AGGACCACGCGGAGATGCTCGCCCACCACTACTCGACCGCGCTCGAGCTCGCCCGCGCCGCCGGGGCCGCGGAGGGCGACCTCGTCCAGAAGACGCGGCTCGCGCTGCGCGAGGCCGGCGACCGCTCGTTCGGGCTCAACGCCTACCCCGCCGCCGCCTCCTACGACGAGCGCGCGCTCGAGCTGTGGCCGGACGACGAGGAACGGCCGCAGTTGCTCTACCGCCGTGCCGACTCGCGCTACCTTGCCGACGACGCGCGTGCCGAATCGGCTCTCGAGGAGGCGCGCGACGCGTTGCTCGCGACCGGCGACCGAGAGACGGCCGCCGAGGCCGAGCTCGCGCTGTCCCGAATCTGGTGGCACCGGGGGCAAAACGAGCTCGCGGACGCTCACCTGAAGCGCGCGGAGGAGCTCGTGGCCGGTTCTTCCTCGGCTGCGGCCGCACGCGTGCTCGCGCACATCGCGCGGACGCGGACGATCGCCGGGGAGAGCACGGGCGGGCTCCAGCTGGCGAAGAAGGCGCTCGCGCTCGCCGAGGCCCTCGATCTCGAGGACGTCCGCGCGCACGCGCTGGCGTCGATCGGACTCGCGAAGACCTACCTCGGCGACCCGACGGGCGCGGAGGACGAGCTGCGGGCGCTCGAGGTCGCCGTCGCAGCCCACTCGCCCGTCGCGGGATCGATCGCGAACAACGTCGCCGTGCAGGCCTTCTTCGAGTTCGACATCCGGCGTGCGGCCGAGCTGACCGACGAGGGGCTGCGCATCGCGGAGCGCTTCGGCGACGCCAGCGGCGTACGCTGGCTGCGCGCGCAGCGCACGTCCTTCGGCCTCATGCTCGGGCACTGGGACGACGCGCTCGAGCTGGCGGACGCCTTCATCGCCGAGTGCGAGGCCGGCTCGCCGCACTACCTGGAGACGCGAGCGCGGATCGACCGAGGTGCCATCAGGGAGGGCCGCGGGGACCACGACGGCGCCCTCGTCGACGTCGAGTGGGCATTGGCGCTCGTGCGCGCGATGAGCGACCCGCAGGCGATCCTCGCGGTCGTGGCGCGCGCCGTGGCCGTGTTCGAGGCGTGCGGGCGTGGCGACGAAGCGCGGCGGCTCCTCGCACAGCACGTCTCCCTCATGCTCGACAACCCGCTCGAGGGAGCGATCACGATCGCACTCGAGCTCCCCGACGTGGAGCTGGTCAGAGAGCTCGAGGCCGAACTGCGGGACGTCCTCGATCGTGCTCCGCTGCCGCGCTGGAAGGAGGTCGGCCTTCTCGTGCTCGATCGAGACTTCGTCGGCGCCGCGGACATGTGGGCCGAGAGCGGCGGCCGCACCCGGGAGGCGCGGCTGCGGCTGCGTGCAGCCGAAGTGCTCCTCGAGCAGGGTCTTGGTGCCGAGGCCGACGTGCAAGCCTCGAAGGCTCTCCACTTCTACCGCTCGGTCGGCGCCACCTTCCTCGTCGAGCGGGCGGAGCAGCTCCTCGCCGAGCGGGCGGCTCAGATCGAATCGGCGTAGTCGAGCGCGAAGCGGTCGGTCATACCGGCGAGGTAGTCGGTGATCCGGGTCGGGAGATCGTCGTCGCCCGGCGGCAGCCGCTCCGGCTCTGCGACGAGCGCCTCGAAGATGCGCCGCACCGTCTCGTGCGCCCGCCGGTGCTCGGGCTCCACCTGTGGGCCGAGGTAGACGTGCTCGAACATGAAGGCACGCAGCGAGAGCATCGCCTCTTCCACCTCCGGCGACTGCCGGATGTCCCCAGCCGACTCCGAGGTCTCGACGATGTCGTGCACCAGCCGATCGATGCGGGCGCCGCCCGTCGGCCCCAGCACCTCGATCTCCTCGCGCGGAAGGTCCTCCTCCCGCAGGAGCCCGTAACGCACGGCGTCGTCGATGTCGTGGTTGATGTAGGCGACGCGGTCGACGAGCCGCACGATCTTCCCCTCGAGCGTGGCCGGCTCCTGCTCGCCCGTGTGCGTGAGGATCCCGTCGCAGACCTCGTGCGTCAGGTTGAGCGAGCGGGCGATGCGCAGCGACTGCTCGTTGTGCCGGAACCTGCGCCCGAAGCGCTCGGCGAGCGCTCCGTCGAGCCCGTCCTCGCCCGCGTGCCCGAACGGCGTGTGCCCGGTGTCGTGGCCGAGGCCGATCGCCTCCACGAGGTCCTCGTTCAGCCGCAACGCCCGCGCGACGACCCGGGAGATCGCCGTCGTCTCGAGCGTGTGGGTCATGCGCGTCCGGTAGTGGTCGCCGCTCGGGTCGATGAAGACCTGCGTCTTCCCCTTGAGCCGGCGAAACGGTTTCGAGTGCACGAGCCGGTCGCGGTCGCGCTGGAACGGCGTGCGGAATGCGCACTCCTCCTCGGGCAGCGCGCGCCCGCGCGTCTCGTAGGAGGGGACGGCCAGCGGCGACAGACGCGCCGCCTCCTCGCCGCGGATGCGACGCTCGAACGCGCTCGCTGCCTGCGTCGCCGCGTCCACGCCGATCAGCGTAGAGGCGCCGGCGGAGCTCCCGCGCGCCGCCGCCGGCTCGTTCGAGCGCGGCCGCTCACACGATGATCGGCACGGTGCCGCCGTCGGCGCTCCACGCGGCGCCCGTTACGTAGGAGGCACGCTCCGAGCAGAGGAAGACGATCACGGCCGCGATCTCGGCGGGTTGCGCGAGTCGTCCGAGCGGACGGCCGGCGGCGACGCGCGCGAGCACGTCGTCGCGCTCGCCCGACTGCTGGTCCGCGAGGCCGCCTTCGCCGAGCCATGCCTCGGTTGCCGTGGGCCCGGGTGCGACGGCGTTGCAGCGGATGCCGTCCTGCGCATAGAGGTCGGCCACGAGCCGCGAGAGCGAGAGGACGGCCGCTTTCGTCACGGAGTAGTGGGGCATCCCGGTCGAAGGGCGCTTGCCCGCGGTGGACGAGACGTTGACGATGGCGCCCTTCCTCTCCCGCAGATGCGGCAAGGCCGCCCGGATCGCGCGGACGAAGCTCATGACGTTCAGCTGCCAGTACGCGTCCCACTCGTCGTCCTCGATCTCGTCGAAGCGGGCGATCCGGGCGCTGCCGGCGTTGTTCACCAGAACGTCGAGCCCGCCGAGCGCCGAGGTCGTCTCCTCGATCGCGCGCTCCGGCTCGCCGCGTCGTCCCAGATCCGCCTCGACGTGTGCCTGCTCGCCGATCCCCGGCGCCGCGCGCCGGCCGCAGGTCACGACCCGGGCGCCTTCGGCGACCAGGAGCCGGGCGGTCTCGAGACCGATCCCGGTCGTCGAGCCCGTCACGAGACAGGCCTTCCCGCTGAGCCCGAGCTCCACGGGCGGCTAGCGTAACGACGTGCCGACGACGATCGTGCTGGTTCGGCACGGGGAGACGGACTGGAATCGCGACAACCGCCTCCAGGGCCATGCGGATCCCCCGCTCAACGCGGCCGGGCGCGCCCAGGCTCGATCGCTGGCCCGCTCGCTCGACATCGCACCGGACGCCGTCTACTCGAGCCCGCTCGCGCGGGCGCGGGAGACGGCGGCGATCCTGGCGGGCGGGCTCGGGCTCGAGGTGGTGCTCGTCGAAGACCTGCGGGAGGTCGACGTCGGCTCCTGGTCCGGGCTCACCCGCGCCCAGGTGGAGGAGCGGTTTCCCGCCGGATACCGCCGCTGGCTCGAGTACGGGCACGGCTGGGAGGACGGGGAGACCTACGAGGCGCTCGGCGAGCGCGTGCTCGCGAGCGTGCACGAGATCGCGGAGAAGCACCCCGGCAGTCGGGTGCTCGCCGTGACCCACGGAGGCCCCATTCGCGCCGTTCTGGCGGCCGCCGCCGGCGTTCCGTTCGGCGACGCGCGACGCTCGATCCACGTCCTCGGCAACTGCGCGACGGTCGTTTTCGCGGTCGGGGACGGAATCATCGAGCGAGTAGACTGAGCCGCCTCGTGGAGGACTACACGAACAAATACAAGCTTCGTGTAGCGGTGCGGGTTTTGCGCGCCTGTTCCTGCGCCCATGTCACACCCGTGTCACACGAGCACGACAGTCTTAGCGCTCGATAAGCACCGATAACCGCTCTCTTGCGACTTCCTCCAGGGGAGGACGTGGCTGTACACGTCGAGGCTCATCGACGGTCGGGCGTGTCCGGCGCGCTCCGCTAGCTCTCTCGCCACGACTCCGCTCTGATGCCAGAGGGTAATCCTGCGATGGCGGAGGTCGTGCGGGTGGTAGTGCGGGACCTTCGCGTTCCGGCACGCCCGCGTCATGGCCTGATAGGCCGACGCCTCGGTGATCCCCGAAAACACCTTGCGCTCGGGGACGCGATCCTCCAGTGGGCAGGTCGCCTCCAGCGCCTCAACCAACCACTCGGGCAGGTACCCCAGCGCGCCCTGTCCCGCTTCGTCGCCGAGCGCGGAAGCCGTAGCCGCAGTCCAGCGACAAGACGGATCGAACATCCGCCTGGTCAGGGGATTGATGATCCCCGCCGCACGAGCCTTCGACAACCGCGCTTGGTCGTGATCTTGCCTTAGCCGCCTCGCGGAGTCACGTTCCGGCATTGAACGCGGCTGGTGGTGTCATGCAGCCACGCTCTCGGCGGGAACCGTGACACGCGCGCGAAACGCGCGCTTGTGGCGTCGACGTCGCTTGTACAACCGCGACGCCCCGAGGCCGCCGCGGGCGGCCTCGGGGACTCCTGCAGGCATCTCTAGCGGCTGAAGTCGCTGAGGCCGCGATGCGTGGGCAGGCTGTAGCTCGGCTGCGAGGTCGAGGTCGATGTTTTCGCGAGAGTCAGCTCCGGACCTGCGGCGAGCCCGAACGCCGTCACTGCCACGGCCACTGCCACTGCAACTGCCATCGCCGTTGCCATGAACGCGTGCTTGTGTGTCATCTCTCCTCCTCCGGCTCGGAATCGCTGGCTGCGATCCCTTTGACCGCAAGACGAGGAGGCGCTTGCATACTGGCTACAGCTCGGCAACAGTCGCGGAAACACCGTGCTTGCGTCCTTGAGTACTGCAGAGATGGAGTTTCGGATCCTCGGCCCTCTCGAGGTCCGGGCGGACGGGGTCGCGCTGGCCCTCGGCGGGACGAAGCAACGCGCCCTACTCGCGGTGCTCCTCCTGTGTGCGAACGAAGTCGTTCCCACTGATGAGCTCACGAATGCGCTCTGGGAGAAGCCGCCAGGGAACGCGACCAAGGCCGTCCAGGTATACGTATCCCGCCTTCGAAAGTCGCTGCAGGCGGAGGCTCCAACGAGCCGACCTCCGGGCTACGTCCTCGAGCTCGAGCCGGAGCAGCTCGATCTGGCGCGATTTCAGCGCCTCGTGGAGGAGGCTCGGCGGAATCCGTCGGGTGCGGCAGCACTGCTCGGCGAGGCCCTCGACCTCTGGCGTGGACCTGCGCTCGCCGAGTTCGCTCATGAGCCGTTCGCGCGAGGCGAGCGTATTCGCCTCGAGGAGCTTCGCCTGCAAGCGATCGAGGAACGGGTGGATGCGGACTTGGCGCTCGGTCGGCACGCGCGGCTCGTCTCCGAGCTCGAGGCACTCGTCGCAGCGCATCCGTTCAGAGAGCGGCTGCGGCGGCTGCTCATGGTCGCGCTCTATCGCAGCAGGCGCCAAGCGGAGGCGCTCGAGGCCTATCGAGAGGGCCGTCGCATCTTGGTCGAAGAGCTCGGTATCGAGCCGGGTCGCGAGCTCCAGGAACTCGAGCAGGCGATTCTGCGCCACGACCCGTCACTCGACCTCGCGGCCGAGTCTCCTCAAGCGGCGCCTGCACCAGCCCCCGAGCCTCCGCCTACCGCTGACCCCTCGGCTCCGCTTGCTGACGGCCGCGAAGAGCGCAAGGTCGTGTCGGTGCTCTTCGTCGATCTTGTCGGCTTCACCTCCCGCGCCGACCTTGCAGACCCGGAGGACGTGCGCGCCGCGCTACAGCCATTCCATGCTGCTGCCAAGCGTGAGATCGAGCGCTACGCAGGGACGGTTGAGAAGTTCATCGGCGACGCGGTGATGGCCGTCTTCGGCGCTCCACTTGCACACGAGGACGATGCGGAGCGGGCGGTCCGGGCGGCGCTCGCGATTCGCGGCTGGATCACAGAGGAAGGCCGTGACCTGCAGGTGCGGATGGCCGTGAACACGGGGGTTGCGATCGTGTCCCTCAACTCGAGACCCGAGAGGGGCGAACCGATCGCCGCCGGGGACGTCGTAAACACCGCGCAGCGCCTGCAGACGGCCGCTTCGGCGAACGGCATCCTCGTCGGCGAGCAGACGTACCGGGCGACTCGGGAGGCAATCGAGTACCGCGAAGCCTCACCTGTCGAGGCCAAGGGGAAGTCGGAGCCGATTCGGGTATGGGAGGTGCTCGACGCTCGCTCCCGTTTCGGAGTAGACCTCCTGCGCGAACCGAGGACGCCACTCGTCGGGCGCCGGCGCGAGCTGGATCTCCTTTCCTCGACGCTCTCGCGCGTCCGCGAAGAGCGCTCGGCGCAGCTCGTGACCCTCGTCGGCGTCCCCGGCATCGGGAAAAGCCGCCTCGTTTTCGAGCTGTTCAAAGTGGTCGAGCAGGAACCCGAACTAATCACCTGGCGCCAGGGCCGCTCGCTCCCCTACGGCGAGGGCGTGAGCTTCTGGGCCCTCGGTGAGGTGGTCAAGGCACAGGCCGGAATCCTCGAGTCGGATTCACCCGAACAGGCGGAGAGAAAGCTCGAGCGTGCGGTCGACGACATTCTCGTCGACCCCGCGGAGGTTCGCTGGGTGGTCGGTGAGCTTCAGCCCCTGATAGGACTTGTGGGGGAAGCGGCCCCGCGTGACCGTTCAGGCGACGCGTCCGCCGCTTGGCGCCTCTTCATCGAAGCACTCGCAGACCTGCGTCCGTTCGTGCTCGTGCTGGAAGATCTCCACTGGGCGGACGAAGGTCTCCTCGACTTCGTCGAAGAGCTCGTCGATCGGGTGCGCGATGCCCCGCTCTTCGTCCTCTGTACGGCTCGCCCGGAGCTTTTCGAGCGGCGACCAAGCTGGGGAGGCGGCAAGGCGAACGCGCTGACCATCTCGGTTCCGCCCCTACCGGAAGACGAAACAGCACGGATCGTCGCGGCGACACTCGAACCGTATCGAGTCGCGTCCTCCCTCTCGGCCGAGGCGCTTTCGCGTTCCGGCGGAAATCCCCTCTACGCCGAGCAGTTCGCGCGCATGCTTACCGAGGTCGGCGAACTCGGCGAGCTGCCGGAGAGCGTCCACGGCATCATCGCCGCGCGACTCGACAGTCTGGCGCCCGACGAGAAAGCGCTGCTGCAAGATGGAGCCGTCGTTGGCAACGTCTTCTGGATGGGCGCGCTCGAGGCGATCGCCGCGAGGCCGAAAGTGCAGGTGGGCGAGCTCCTGTTCGGGCTCGAGCGGAAGGAGTTCCTGCAGCGCGCGCCGCGAGCGTCCGTCGCCGGTGAGTCGGAGTACGCGTTCCGACACGTGCTTCTTCGCGACGTCGCCTACGGGCAGATTCCCCGTGCTGCCCGTGCCGAGAAGCATCGCGGCGCAGCGGCGTGGATCGAGAACCTCGGCCGCGGCGAGGACCACGCCGAGATGCTCGCCCACCATTACCTGCGCGCACTCGAGTACGAACAAGCCGCCGGTCGGGAAGATCCTGAGCTCTCCGAACGGGCACGGCTCGCACTTCGCGGCGCGGGGGACCGTGCCCTTGCCCTTGCCTCCTTTGCCGCCGCCGCGCGCTTCTACGACGACGCGCTCAGGCTGTGGCCAGACGATGACGCGGATCACGTCTGGCTCCAGATCGCAGCGGGCCGTGCTCGCTATGGGGCCGACGGAACGGGAATCACGCTCCTAGAGCAGGGGCTCAAAGAGTTGTTGTCACGCGGTGACACCGACGGAGCCGCCGAGGTCGCGGTCGAAATCGCACGCTGCTTCTGGGAAGGAGGCGACCGGGACGCCGCCTATGCGTTCGTCAACCGCGCTCTCGAGCTCGCGGAGGGTCGTGCCGGATCGAAGGCGCGAGCGCATGGGCTGGTGGCTCGGGCCGTGTACCACATGCTCGCGAGCGAGCACATCCAGGCGATCGCGCTGGCTCGGGAGGCGCTCCCACTTACGGAGTCCTTGGGCATACCGGAGCTGCGCATCCGCGCGCTCGATGTGATCGGCGCCTCGCGCTGCTACTTGGGGGACGTCGAGGGTATCGACGATTCGAGAGAGGCGATCGCACTCGCTCGGGAGAACCACGCGTTCGCACAACTCCTCCCCGCCGAGATCAACCTGTACGACAACGAGTTCACTCTCGGGCACGTCGCCGCCGCGATGGAAGCGCTTCGCACGTTCCGGCACGACGGCGAGATGTACGGGACAGCGAAAGTCAGGCTCTGGGTGCGCACGGCGGAAGCGTACGAGGCTCTCCTGTACGGCCGCTGGGGGGCGGCGACCGACATTCTGGAGCGACTAGTCGACGAAGCTGAGTCGGGCGCCGACCACTACCTCGAGCCCACCTACCGCGTACTCCGCGCTTCCATCGAGTTCGCACGCGGAGACGTCGTGGGCGCTGCTGAGGGCAGCGAGAAGGCGCTCGCCCGGGCGCGGCGAACGAAGGATCCGCAGCTTCTTGCTCCCGCGCTCGCCCTCAGGTCGATGGTGCTGCTCGCCGAAGGTAGGCGAGAGGAGGCATACAGCCTGGCAGCGGAGGTGCTTGCGCTCGATCGCCCGGTAGTCACCTTCTTGGAGCTCTTCCCCGCAGTGACGCCTATCGAGTTCGCCTGGCTCCTCCGCGACATGGGCTGCCAGCAGGAGCTTCGCGCAGTCCTCCAGTCCGCTCCCTCGATACCTTGGATCGAGGCGGCGAGGGCGATTGCGAATGGGGAGCTGCTCGAGGTCTTGGAGATCGTCAACAAGCTCGAGCTACCCGTGGTCGAGTCGTACACGCGACTCCGAGCCGCGGAGGTCTTCGCGCAGGCTGGCGAGCGCGGGAAGGCGAGCAAGGTCGTAGGACCTGCGATCGACTTTTTCAGGGGCGTCGGCGCAACGCGCTACGTTGCGCGGGCCGAGGCACTTCTCGTTCTCTGAGTCACGCTTCCGGACGGAAACGTGATTCGGCGCCCTAGTTGCGTGAAAAGCTTGAGAGAGCGTTGGCTCTCCCTACCGATCAGTGCCCAACGGAGGCTCGCCGCGCCGTCGCGGGCTCCGCGAGGTGCGCGCGCAGCACCCATCGCGCCGGAAGCGCAGGAGTGCCTTCGGGGGCGCTGGCGGTTGGCCGCAATCGTTGCGTCGAGCGGGCTCAGCCGGTTCCAAACATCCGAGCCTCACCTCTCAGCGCCGCGCCCGGAAAGAGCACTTGCGCAGCATGGAGTAACGCTCCCTAACCTGCGCCTGCGAGTGTCCCGCGCTGAGCTGGATATAGGTCATCGGGTTTCCGGCAGCCGCTTCGTGCGTGAGCGCCGTATGCCGGTGATCGTGGAAAGGACGAAACGGCTTCTCGATCCCACGCTTGAGCGCAGGACGCTACAGAAACGTGTGAGCTTCGAGTGATCCAGCGGCGTCCCGAGCT
>JBKPTS010000055.1:0-49029 GCA_046735575.1 Actinomycetota bacterium | reverse complement strand
CCTCCAGCGTCGGGCGGACGGTCGCGAGCTCGCCCAGGCTGACGATCGAGATCGTTCGCGCGACGGGGGCTTCGTCGCCGATCACGAGCCCGAACCCCCGGGTCTCGCCGCCGAGCCGGCGCGCGAGCGTGAAGAGGACGTGCAGCGCCGCGCTGTCGAGGAACTGGATCCGATTCAGGTCGAGCACGAGGGCCGAGGCGTTCTTCGAGAGCTGCTCGAGACGGCGCTCCAGCTCCTCCGCGTTCGTCAGATCGAGCTCTCCCGAAAGCTCCGCGAAGGCGACGTCGCCGAGATCCGTCTCGCGCACCTCGAGCTCGTAGGAGGTCACGGGTCGCAGCATACGGCGGTCGAGGCGCTGCCCGATGGTTTACCTCGGCCGCTCGTCGGGCATCACTGAGCGGTGCGGCAGGAGATCGCCACCCACTTCGCGCACCCTGTCGAGCGCGAGCTGGCGAGAATCTTCGACGAGCACGGGATCCGCTGGGAGTACGAGCCGCACACGTTCGTCCTCGAGCGCGCGGAGGACGGCACGGTCCGGGAGGCGTTCACTCCCGACTTCTTCCTCCCCGAGCTCGGCATGTACGTCGAGTGCACGGTGATGCGGCCGGCGCTCGAGCACCGGAAGCGGCGGAAGGTGCGCAAGGCGCAGAGCCTGGGCGTGAACGTCCAGGTCCTCGGGCGGGAAGACGTCGAACGGCTCGCCACGCGGTGGCGGCTCCGGCGTCTCGAGGCCGCCGCCCGCACGCGCTCGCGGACGGCCCCGCGGCGCCCGGCCACCCATTCGCAGAGGCGCGCGTGAGCGAGCACTCGACCCGCGTGGGAACGTCGTTCGCGTCGACCGGAGCTCGGATCGAGGAGGGATCGCAGCCCGCGGGCCGCGCGCTCTTCTCGGCGTTCGGGGAGCTCGACCTGCACGTCGCCCCCGAGCTACAGGAGCGGATCCGCGCCGCCATCGACCGCGAGGCCGAGCTCGTCGTCGTCGATCTCTCGGCGGTCACCTTCATCGACTCCATGGCCCTCGGAGTCCTCCTCGGCGCCACCGATCGGCTGCGCCGCCACGGAGGCGACCTGCGGCTCGTCGTCCCGAGCCCGCAGCTTCGCCGGGTCTTCGAGATCGCCCAGCTCGACCGGATCTTCTCCCTCGACCGGACGCGCGAGAGCGCGCTCGGCCGGCCGGAGCCGCTTCTCTAGCGCCTAGGCCGCCTCGAGAGCCTGCGCGAGGGTCGCGTGCACGGGCACCCGGTCGGGGACGGCGGCGATGTCGAGCGCGCGCCGGACGCCGCCTTCGTCCGCGACGAGCGCGAACGACTCTCCCGCCGCGTCCGCCTCCGCCGCGGCGGCGAGCAGGACGCGGACCCCGGAGGAATCGAGGAAGGTGCACTCCGTGAGGTCGACTACGAGCGGCTGCGCGCGCCCGCTCGCGGCGAGCTCCTGCTGGAGTTCCGATACCGTCGCCAGATCGACCTCACCGCTCACTCGCACGACCGTTGCCCCGGAAGGGTGCTGCTCGCGCGCGAGCTCGAGGCCTCCTCCGCCCTCCATGCGAGCGAGTCTAGAGGTCGATGACCGACACGATCCTCTTGAGCCTCCCGACGAGGCCAGGCCTGCGGGGCGTCGCGACGCTCGTGCTCGGGGGCCTGGGCAGCCGGCTGCAGCTGCCCTATGCACGGGTCGACGACCTGCAGCTCGCGGCGCTGAGCGTGCTCTCTGCGGCGACCGACGAGACGGTCACGCTCGAAGTCGCGGCCGGGGAGCAGGCCCTCCGGATCGGGATCGGCCCGCTGGCAGGCGGGACCGGCACGGACGACGGGCTGCGCCGCGTGCTCGAACGACTCGTGGACGCCGTGGAGCCGGCGGAGCGCGACGGCCGCGAGTGGCTCACGCTCGAGGTCCAGCGCGAGAGAGAGGCGGCGGCGGGCTGAGGCTGGGCCCGGCGAGCCTCGCCGCGCAGCGCCAGGGTTTGCCGATCGCGCCAGGGGGCACTCTCGTGCAGTGGGAGACGCGAACGAAGCGGAGGGCTGGGACGGGAAGCGGCGCCTTCCGGCCCTCGTCTTCCTGAGGAGGCGCAGCTCCGGTCCTTCGAGGCGGATGGAGAGCCTCGTCGCCTGGGTGAAGGTGACGCAGAAGAAGCGCCTGCGCGTCATCGACCTCGACGTGGACGAGAACCCCGCTCTCATGCAGCGACTCGCCGTCGCCACCGTGCCGGCTCTCGTGCTGATCAAGGACCGCCGGGTCCTCGGCCGTCTCGAGGGCCGCGCCACGGGCCAGCAGATCGACGACCTCATCCGCCCGCACCTCGCCGCCTGAGCGGCGAAGAACCTCTCGCCGTCTCCAGCCGAGCCGCCCCTTGGCGCCCGGGCCGCGCTACCGTTCGAGTGCCTGAGACAGACCGATCAGTCACGAGGAGGCGCGGATGGTCGAAGGTGGAGTTCGGGTGACGATTCGCTACCCGTCCGGCGACGTCGAGCACCGGTACGGAACCGACGTCCCTCGGGTCGGCGAGCGCATCGGGCGCAACGGCGACGGCGGGTTCGTCACCACGGCGCTGCAGGACGAGGAGGGCCACTGGACGGTCTGGGTCGGGACGACGGCGCCGCCGGGCGTCACCTGGGCGGATGCGTCCGCGCCCCCGTCCGCCGCGCCCGACTCGAGCGCGCGCGAGCGGATCCTCGAAGCCGCCTACGAGCTCTTCTCGACGCAGGGCATCCGCGGAGTGGGGACGGAGGACCTGATCCAGCGGGCCGACGTCTCGCGGGCGACCTTCTATCGCCAGTTCGCGTCGAAGCAGGACCTCGTCCTCGCCTTCCTGCAGCGCCGGGAGCACCGCTGGACGCGCGAGTTCGTCGAGGCGGAGGCTCGGCGCCGCGGGGCGACCCCGCGCGAGCAGCTGCTCGCGATCTTCGACGTGTTCGACGAGTGGTTCCAGCGCAACGACATCGAGGGGTGCTCGTTCATCAACGTGCTGCTCGAGACGGCGGACCTCGAGGATCCGGTCGGGCGGGCGAGCGCCGAGCACCTCGAGTACATCCGCTCCGTCGTCCGCACGCTCGCGGAGGAAGCCGGCATCGAGGACGCGGCGGAGTTCGCGCACTCGTGGCACATCCTCATGAAGGGGTCGATCGTGGCCGCGGGAGAAGGCGACGTGAAGGCGGCGCAGCGCGCGCGGGCGATCGGGGAGCTCCTGCTCAACCACGACCTGCCGGCGATCCGCACCGCCGGGGCCGCGTAGCTCGACGTCATAGACTCCGCGGCCATGTTCGAAGGTGGCCTCGCGGAGCTGCACACCCACCTCGGCGGCTCCGTCGCCTCGGACATCCTCTGGAGCCTCGCGCACGAGCAGGGCATCGCCCTCCCGGTGAAGGACTTCTGGGAGTTCGACGCGCTCGTGACCGTCTCCGACCCGCGCGGCGTGAAGGGGCTCGACGAGCTCGACCGCATCTACCACTGGACCGAGCTCATCCAATCCTCGCCCTATGCGGTCGAGCGCTCCGTGCACGGGGCGATCGGCGGTGCCTACCGCTCCCAGGGGATCACGACCCTGGAGCTGCGGTTCAACCCGATGAAGCGGAACCGCGGCGGCGAGCGCGACCTCGACCACATCATCCTGGCCGCGATCCGCGGGCTCGACACCGCGAGCCTCGAGTATCCGCAGGTGCGCGCGGGTCTGATCCTCATGATGGACCGGACCTTCGAGCACCGGCTCAACGAGATCATCGTCGAGAAATCCGTCCGTTGGGCGAGCCGCGGGATCGTCGGCATCGACATCGCCGGGCCCCGGCCGGGGCCCGGGCGTTACGACTACACCCAGATCGAGCCGATGGTGGAGGCCGCCCGCGAGGCGGGCCTCGGGGTGACGATCCACGTCGGCGAGGAGGGGGGCGAGCTCGGACGGGCCGAGCTCGGAGAGGTCGTCGAGCGGCTGCGGCCCGACCGGATCGGGCACGGGATCCTCGCCGCGGGCGAGCCGGAGCTCGAGCGCGGGCTGCGCGAGCTCGGGATCGTCCTCGAGATCTGCCCGACCTCGAACCTGCTGACGAAGGCGCTGCCGGGCGAGGACGCGGTGCGGGAGACGATCCGCCGCTTCGTCGAGAGCGGGGTCCCGTTCACGATCGCCACCGACGGCCCGGAGATGATGCGAACGCACCTGCGCGACGAGTTCGAGCTGCTGCGCCGGATCGGGGCGCTGGACGAGAGCGAGCTGCGGGAGGCGAACGCCCGCGGCCACGCAGCCGCCTTCGGCCGCCGGACGCCGGTCTCGGTCTGACGCCGTCGGGCCGAGCGCGGAGCGCTCGCAAGACCGGTGTCTGACACCGTTTTCGAGCAGAGCGGCGAAAACGGCTGCTCAGGGGCTCGGGCCCAGCGAGCGGTGTCAGACACTCGCAACAGACGTCACGAAGTCGGCGCCGACGTCGACCCCTCGCCGCCGGCCGTGCGCTCGCGCACCGCCTCGACGAGATTCGCGAGCAGCGTCCGCACCTCGCCCGGGCCGACGACGTGCACGTGCTCGCGGCGGCCGGGACTCGAGCGGCCGCTCGGGCGCAGGCCACCGACGTGCCCGGCGACGGAGCCCGAGGGCAGCGCGTCGAGAAGGTCGTGGTCCGTGCGGTCGTCGCCGAGCCCGAGCACGAACCGGTTCGACTCCTTGCCGTTCGGGAAGACGCTGCGCACGTAGACCCCCTTGTCCACCCCGCTCGCACGCACCTCGACCACCCGCTGCCCGAGGAGGATCTCGGCCGGGGCGCCGGCAAGGTGCTGCCCGAGGTCGTTCAGCAGCTCGTGCGCGCGCCAGGCGCCGTACTCGGGCTCCGCCTCGCGGTAATGGAAGGCGACGCTGCAGGACTTGCGCTCGACGTGCGCGCCCGGGACGTCCGCGGCGACCCGCCGCAGGAGCCGCTCGATCGGACGCATCCACGAGAGGTCGAGCTCGAGCAGCGTGTGCCACTCTCCGCCCGGGGCCCGCGCGAGGTAGCCGTGCTCCGCGCAGAGGTGGAGGGGCAGACGACCGAACCACTGCTCCAGGTTGCGCCGCCTGCGCCCGCTCACGATGTGCACGTCCGTCCGCGGCAGCGAGGCGAGGTCGCCGAGCAGGCGGAGGATCTCCGGCGTCGGCACGGCGAGGTCGGGATGGGCCTCGAGCTCCCGCAGCGTCCCGTCGTAGTCGAGCAGCACCGTCCTCGTGCGGGCGCGGGCGAAGCGCCGCTGCAGCCGCTCCTCGACCTCCGCCTCGACGTCAGGGGGGAGGCGCCGGCCGCGCTCGCGCCGTGAGTAGCGCCCGAGGCGGGCGAGGTAGTTCTCGGCCCAGATGGTGCAGTCGAGGTCCCGGACGCGCGTCGACATCGTGTCCAGCCGCCGCCGGCGCTCGTCCCCGTCGAGCTCGAGCGCGATCGCCAGCCGCTCGACCACGCCGTCGACGTTCCACGGGTTCACGAGCAGCGCGCCCGGCAGCACCTGCGCCGAGCCCGCGAACTCGGAGAGGAGGAGCGAGCCGCGCCAGCGGTCCGGGAGCCCGGGCTCGGACTGGCAGAGCACGAACTCGTGTGCGACGAGGTTCATCCCGTCCCGCAGCGGGGTCACCATCATCACGTCGGCGCGCCGGTACAGCGCGACCAGCCCCGGCTTCGAGATCGAGCGGTGCATGTACTCGACCGGCGTCACCCCGGGCTGGCCGTAGCGCCCGTTGATGCGTGCTATGAGGAGCTCGATCTCGTCGCGCTGCATCCGGTACTCGGGGCTCTCGAGCCGGGAGGGGACGAGCACCTGCAACATCGTCGTCGTGCGCGCGCGGCTCGGGTCCTGCTCGAGGTAGCGCTCGAAGGCCTGCAGCTTCTGCGGGATGCCCTTCGTGTAGTCGAGCCGCTCCACGCCGAGCACGAGCTTGCGTCCCGCGTACTGCTCGGCGAGCTGCGCGTAGAGCCGCTCCGTCTCGCCGTCGCGCAGAATCTCGCGGAAGCCGTCGACGTCGATGCCGATCGGGTCGACGCCGATCCCGACACGCCGGCCGCCGACGTCGAGCGAGTCGGGCTGCGAGTCGGCGCCGAGGATGCGCAGGCACGAGGAGCGGAAGTGTCGGGCGTAGTCGCCGATCTGGAAGCTCACGTAGTCCGAGCCGAGCACGCCGCGGAGCGCCTCCTCGCGGTTCGGCAGCAGCCGGTAGACCTCGGACGAGGGGAAGGGCGTGTGCAGGAAGAACCCGACCGCGAGGTTGGGCGCGCGCCGCCGGATCATCGCCGGCACCAGCATGAGGTGGAAGTCGTGCACCCAGACGCGCGTCTCCGCGCCGCAGCGCGCGAGGATCGCATCCGCGAAGCGCTCGTTCACCTGCACGTACCGCAGCCACGCCTCGGGCGTGATCCGCAGGCGGTCGCCGAAGTAGTGGAAGAGGGGCCAGAGCGTGTCGTTGCAGACCCGGCCGTAGAAGTCCTCCTCCTCGCGGGCGGTGAGGAAGACCGGGACGAGGTTCTCCGTGCCGAGCTCGCTCGTCACCTCGGGCTCGAGCACGTGCGGGACGACCGTGCCCGGCCAACCCACCCACACGGCGTCGCCGCGGACGGCCCGCAGCGCGGCGGCGAGACCGCCGGACGCCTCCGTCACCTCGAAGCGGCTCCCCGTGATCGTGAACCGCACCGGCAGGCGGTTGCTCGCGATGACCAAGGCCTTGTGCTCGGGCGCTCTCGGCATTCCTCTCCAGCCCTTCCCTCTCTCGTCCGATGATGTGGCGGCAGTAGGCAAAAACTACGCCCCGGCGAAAGCATCACCTATGACGCGCGGTCTCGGCATCATCGGCAACTGCTCCTACAGCGCGCTCGTCCGCGACGGGTCGATCGAGTGGATGTGCTGGCCGCGGCCGGACTCGAGCTTCGTCTTCGGTCCGCTGCTCGACGGCGAGCGCGGCGGGGCGTTCACGGTCGAGGGCCTCGACGCGACCGGCGTCACGCAGGAGTACGTCGAGAACACGAACGTGCTGCGCACCGTCTTCACGAGCCCCAGCGGGTCGTTCGAGCTCGTCGATTTCGCGCCCCGCTTCCAGCAGTACGACCGCTTCTTCAAGCCCTCGATGCTCGTGCGCATCCTGCGCCCGCTCTCGGGGGAGCCGCGCGCGCGCGTCCGCTGCCGCCCGCGCTACGACTACGGGCTCGTGGAGGCCGGCCTCTGGCGTGCCTCGAACCACGTCGAGTACACGGGCCTCCCCGCCCCGCTCCGGCTGACGACGAACGTCCCGCTCACGTACGTCGAGGACGAGCGGCCCTTCCTGCTCGAGCGGCAGCGCCACCTCGTGCTGACGTGGGGGCAGCCTCTCGAGGCAGGGCTCGAGGAGACGGCCGAGCACTTCCTCGAGCGCACGGTCGACTACTGGCGCCGCTGGGTGAAGGGAACGAGAGTCCCCCGCGACTACCAGCGCGAGGTGATCCGCTCCGCGCTCGTGCTGAAGCTGCACCAGTACGAGGACACGGGCGCGCTGCTCGCCGCCACGACGACGAGCCTCCCCGAGCATCCGGGGTCCGGCCGGACGTGGGACTACCGCTACTGCTGGCTCCGCGACGCCTACTTCACGCTGAACGCCCTGGAGCGCCTGGGGCACTCGGAGGAGATGGAGCTCTTCCTCGAGTACCTGCGGAACCTCGCCGAGCGCGAGGGCGCCCTGCAGCCGGCGTACCGGATCAACGGGGCCGAGGACGCGCCCGAGTCCGAGCTCGGGCACCTCTCGGGCTACAACGGCGAGGGGCCGGTGCGGGTCGGGAACCAGGCCTTCGAGCACCGCCAGAACGACGTCTACGGCGAGATGGTGCTCGCCGTCAGCCGCCTCTTCCTCGACACGCGCTTCGTCGGCGAGATCCCGCCGCTCACGGCCGTGGCGATCGTCTCCGACCTCCTCGACCAGATCGAGGCGCGGCTGGACGAGCCGGACGCCGGGCCGTGGGAGTTCCGCGGCCGGGCGAGCCTGCACAGCTTCGCCGTGCTGATGCACTGGGCCGGCGCCCGGCGCGCCGTCGAGATCGCCGAGGCGCTCGAGGACGCGGAGCTGGCCGGCCGCGCCCGCGGGCTCGAGGAGCGTGCTCGAGAGGTGCTCGACACGCGCTGCTGGAGCACGGACATCGGCGCGCTGACGCAGGTCGCCGGCGAGCAGCAGCTCGACGCTGCGAACCTGCTCGCGCTTCACCTCGGGTACCTGACCCCGGACGACCCGCGGGCGGCGACGCACGTGGACGCGATCCGCTCGCGCCTCTCGGTCGACGGCGGGATGCTCCGCCGCTACGACGGGGTCGACGATTTCGGAGACATGCGGGCGGCCTTCACGGTCTGCAGCTTCTGGCTCGTCGAGGCGCTCGCGATCCTCGACCGCAAGGAGGAGGCGCGCGAGCTCTTCGAGCACCTTCTCCGGCTGCACAACGGGCTCGGCCTGTACAGCGAGGACATCCTCCCGGACACGCTCGAGCAGGCGGGCAACTTCCCGCAGACGTACAGCCACGTCGGCCTCATCAACGCCGCCTTCCGCCTCTCGAGGCGCTGGGAGGACTAGCCGACGAGGCGCGTCCGGCCCTGGCCTCGCCGCCCCCGGGCGGGGCGCGAACCGAGCCGCGGGCGGGACTCATCGCGGGCGGCGCTGCCCGAACGCTCACCTCTCGCTCCGCCGCGGGCCGGCTCGACGCACGCACGCTCCGGAGGGGCCGAACGGCCATTAGCGCGAGCATTCGAAGTCAACGCGCATTCGAATGAGCGCCGGGGACGAGGCACCGGCACGCTCTCGTTGGCATGCCCGTGGGCACCTCACCGCGACGCCTCTGGGCTGCCCTCGGCGTCGTGTACTTCGTCTGGGGGTCGACGTACCTCGGCATCAAGATCGCCGTCCACACGCTGCCGCCGCTCCTCACCGCCGGGACTCGCTTCCTCGCGGCGGGGTCGATCCTCGTCGTGGTGCTGGCGCTCCGGGGGCGGAGCCTGCGGGTCAGCCGGCGGGAGCTCCGCTCGTGCGCCGTCGCCGGCCTCTTCCTGCTCGCGCTCGGCGTCGGCGTCGTGCACGTGGCAGAGACTCGGATCGACTCGAGCGTCGCGGCGATGATCGCGGGGACGGTTCCGCTGCAGGTGATCCTGCTCCGCACGGTGACCGGCGACCGCGTCTCGCGTTCGCTGCGTCTCTCCACCCTCGCCGGGCTGGTCGGCCTCGGGCTCGTGGTCCTTCCGGGTCTCGGCTCCGGGTCGACGGCCCTCGGGCTGCTCGCGTCCACCTTCGCGGCCGTCTCCTGGTCCCTCGGCTCGTTCCTGACCCCACGGCTGGAGCTACCTCGCGACCCCTTCGTCACGGCCGTGTACGAGATGCTCGTCGGCGGAGCGCTCCTCGTCGTCGCGGGGCTCGCGCTCGGGCAGTGGCGGGAGCTCGGCGGCGGGGCGATCACCGCGAGCGCCTTCGGCGCCTGGGCGTACCTCGTCGTCGCGGGCTCGGTCGTCGGCTTCACCGCCTACGCCTGGCTGTTGCGGGTCGCCCCCATCTCGCTGGTCGTGACCCACCAGTACGTGAACCCGCTCGTCGCGATCGCGCTCGGAATGCTCTTTCTCGGAGAGCGCCCGAGCCCGCTCGCGCTCGCCGGCGCCTCCCTCGTCATCGGCGCCGTCTACGTCGCCGTCCGCTCGGAGTCGCCGGCCCGCGAGCCGGCGCAACCGCTGGCGCCGGAGCTGGAGGAAGCCGCGTAGCGGATGTTTGCGACCCGGAGGCCGTGGCAATGCTCCCGGCATGTTCGGCTTGATCGGCGTCGTCGCCCTGATCGCCTTCGGCATCGTCGTCGTCGTGGCGATCGTCGCGTTCCCGTTCGTGGGACTCGGCCTGATCCCCGTCTTCGTGCTCGCGTTGCTCGCGATGGTCGGTTTCGGATACCGGTTCACGAGCCGTGGCCCGGAAGGGCTCCCGGAGCGGACGACGAGCCCCGACGAGCCCAACGAGCTCGGCCGCCCCCGGTAGCCGCCTCTCAGCCGTCGACCTGCGAGCGCTTCGCGGCGAGGAACTCGAGGAGGTCCGACCGCGTGAGGATCCCGGTGGGCCGGCCGGCGCGCGCGACGACGACGGCTCCGTTCGGCCCCGAGAGCCCCTCGTAGACGTCGTCGAGCGACGCGTCCGCGTCGACGGCCGGTAGCGGCGGCTGCATCGCGACCGCGACGTCCTCGTTCAACGCGTCCGGATTCCGGAAGACGCGCTCGAGCAGCGCACGCTCCTGCAGCGAGCCGACGACGTCCGCGAGCGAGTCGCCTCCGTCCGTCCTCACCACCGGGATCTGCGAGATGCCGTACTGCTGCATCGCCTCGATCGCGGTCCCGACCTTCTCGTGCGAGCCGACGGTGACGAGATCCGGCACGTCGTGGCCCGCGCGGCGGAAGCGGAGGACCTCCTCGACGGCCGGGGGCGGCGCGCCTCGCTCGAGGAACCCGTACTGGATCATCCAGTTGTCGTCGTAGAACTTCGAGAGGTACGAGCGTCCGCTGTCCGGGAACAGCATGAGCACGCGGGTGTCCGGCCCGAGCCGCTGCGCGACCTGGATCCCGGCCCACGCGGTAGAGCCCGTCGAGCCGCCGACGAGAAGCCCCTCCTCGCGAGCGAGCCGCCGCGCGGTGAGGAACGAGTCGCGGTCGGAGACCCGCACCCACTCGTCCACGACCTCCGCGTCGAGGGTGTGCGGCCAGCACTCCTTGCCGATTCCTTCCACCAGGTACGGGCCCTGGGGGTGCCCCTCGTCGGCGGTGAAGACGGATCCCTCGGGGTCCACGCCCACGATCAGCACGTCCGGCTTTCGCTCCTTGAAGTAGCGGCCCACCCCGGTGATCGTCCCGCCCGTCCCGACGGAGATCACGATCGCATCGACGTCGCCCCCGTCGGTCTGCTCCCAGATCTCGGGCCCCGTCGTCTCGTAGTGCGCTTCCGGGTTCGCCGGATTCGAGTACTGGTCCGGCTTGTAGCCGCCCGGGATCTCCTCCGCGAGCCGGTCGGAGACCGAGTAGTAGCTCTCCGGCGAGCCCGGGTCGACGGCCGTCGGCGTGATCACGACCTCCGCGCCGTAGGCGCGCAGCATCGAGATCTTCTCCTGGCTCATCTTGTCCGGCATCACGAAGATGCAGCGGTAGCCGCGGAGCGCCGCCGCGATCGCGAGGCCGACCCCCGTGTTCCCCGACGTCGGCTCGACGATCGTCCCTCCCGGCCGCAGCCTCCCCTCGCGCTCCGCCGCCTCGATCATGGCCATGCCGATGCGGTCCTTCACGGAGCCGCCGGGGTTCAGGTACTCGAGCTTCGCGAGCAGCTCCCCGGGGACGCTCCGGCCGAGGCGCTCGAGCCGCACGATCGGCGTGGAGCCGACGAGCTCGAGCACGTTCGGGAATTCGCGCCGCGCCACGGGGCGGAAGACTACTTTCCGGCAGGCTGTCCAACCCTCGACCTCCCTCCGAAAGGGGTCAGACCCCGGACGTGTCCCTTCGAGGCAGTTCGGCGCGCGCGCCTCAGCGGCGATCGACCGTTGCGGCTAGTGCCGGAAGTGCCGGCGGTGGGTCAGGACCATCGCCGCGCCCGCGTGTGAGACCGCCTCGATCACCTCCGCGTCGCGCTTCGACCCTCCGGGCTGGACGAAGGCCCGGACACCGGCTGCGAGCGCGAGCTCGGGCCCGTCCGCGAAGGGGAAGAACGCGTCCGAGGCCAGCGCCGCGCCCTCGAGTTCGTGCCCGAGCTCGCCCGCCTTGTCGAGCGCGATGCGGACGGCGTCGACACGGCTCATCTGGCCGGCGCCGATGCCGAGGGTCTGCCCGTCCTTCGCCACGACGATGGCGTTCGACGTGACGTGCTTCACCACGCGCCACGCGAAGAGGAGGTCCTTCCAGGTCGCGTCGTCGACCTCTCCGCAGGCGACCTCCATCTGCTCCCGACCCGGACGGACGTTCCAGTCCCCGTCCTGGACGAGCAGGCCGCCGCGCACGTGCCGGACTTCCCAGCTGCCGGCGTCCGTCTCCGCCGCGCCGGCGAGGACGCGGCTCGACGGCCTCCGAGCGAGGGCTTCGCGCGCCCGCACCTCGTAACCGGGCGCGTGGAGCACCTCGACGAACTGTTCGGCGAGCGCTTCCCCGAGTGCTGCCGAGACGGGACGGTTGAGCACGACCACGCCGCCGTACGCCGACACCGGATCGGCGGCGAGGGCCTTCGCGTACGCGGCCTCGATCGCCTCCGCGAGGCCGACCCCGCACGGATTCGCGTGCTTCACGATCACGCAGGCGGGCTCCTCGAGCTCTGCGAGCAATCCGAGCGCAGCCGAGAGGTCGTTGAGGTTGTTGAACGAGAGCGCCTTTCCCTGCAGCTGCTCCACGCCGGAGAGGAGGTGCGCCCGCTCGCCTCGCACCCGGTAGTAGGCAGCCTGCTGGTGCGGGTTCTCCCCGTACGGGAGCTCGGCCGCCTTCTCGAGAGCCAGCGTGATCGTGCCCGGAAACCGGTCGTCGGCCCGGAACCAGCCCGCGATGACGGCGTCGTACGCGGCGGTGTGAGCGAACGCCTCGCCCGCGAGCCTCCGCCGCGTGTCGGGCGAGGTCTCGCCGGCGCGCGCCCGCAGCTCCTCGAGCACGCCCTCGTAGTCCTCCGGACGGCAGACCGGCGTCACCCAGGAGTGGTTCTTGGCCGCGCCGCGCAGGAGCGCCGGGCCGCCGACGTCGATCATCTCGATCACCTCGTCGTCCTCGGCGTCCTCGCGAGCGGCCATCTCCTCGAACGGGTAGAGGTTGACGCAGACGAGGTCGAAAGGCTCGATCCCGTGCTCGGCGAGCTGCGCGACGTCGTCCCCGAGGCCGCGTCGCGCGAGGACGCCGGCGTGGATGCGCGGGTGCAGCGTCTTCACCCGACCGCCGAGGAGCTCCGGGAACTCGGTCAGCTCCTCGACGCGCGTCACGGGCAACCCTTCGCTCTCGAGGAAGCTCGCCGTCCCCCCGCTCGCGACGAGCTCGAAGCCGAGCTCGTCGAGGCCGCGCGCGAAGCCCCCGAGCCCGGTCTTGTCGTAGACCGAGATCAGCGCGCGCACAGCTCTCGCACCACCCGAGGAAGGAGGCGGTGCTCGACGGCGTGCACGCGCTCCCGCAGCGACTCGACGCTGTCTCCTGGCAGCACGGGGACCGACTCGCTCGCGAGGACGGGACCGGTGTCGACGCCCTCGTCCACGAGATGCACCGTCGCCGCAGCTTCCGGCGCGCCGGCGGCGAGCACGTCCTCGAGCGGGTGCGCTCCCGGGAACGCGGGCAGCGGCGCGGGGTGGACATTGACGACGCGGTTCGGGAAGCGCGCGAGGAAGACCGGATCGAGCAGGTGCATGTACCCCGCGCAGACGACGAGATCGACGCCGTGGCGCTCGAGCCAGCCCGCCATCGCCTCGTCGCGCTCGGGCCGGCCCGCGAAGTCCCCGAGCGGGAAGGCGGCCGCGGGGACGCCTGCTCGCGCGGCCCGCCCGAGCGCCCGCGCGCCACGCTTGCTCGAGGCCACCGCCGCCACGGGCAGCCCCGCGTCGAGCAGCGCCTGCAGGTTCGTGCCCTCGCCGGAGACGAGAACCCCGATCACGCGTGCTCGACCCTGCCGATGACGAACTCGTCGCCGGGCTCCCGGACGATCGCGCAGAAGCCGATCCCGACGTTGAAGACGCGGCGCAGTTCGTCCTCCGCCACGTGCCGGGCCAGCCAGGCGAAGACGGGCAGTCGCTCCCAGGCGTCCCAGTCGACGACCGGGCGGAGGCCGTCCGGGACGACGCGCGCGAGGTTTCCCTCGATGCCGCCGCCCGTGACGTGGGCGAAGGCGTGCGCCCGCCCGCGCAGCCGCCGCACCTCCGGCAGGTAGCAGCGCGTGGGCGCGAGCAGATCCTCCCCGTCGTAGTCCTCCTCCTCGAGCACCCGGCGCACGAGCGAGAAGCCGTTCGCGTGCACGCCCGCGGAGGCGAAGCCGACCACGACGTCCCCCGCCGCGACTCGGGAGCCGTCGACGAGCCTCTCCCGCTCGACGACGCCGACGCACGTGCCCGCGAAGTCGAGCTCCCCCTCGCGGTAGATCCCCGGCAGCTCAGCCGTCTCGCCGCCGACGAGCGCGACGCCCGCCTCGCGGCAGACCTCGGCCGCGCCCTCGACGAGCTCCGCCACCTGCTCGAGCTCGACCCGGCCCGCGGCCACGTAGTCGAGGAGGACGAGCGGGTCGGCGCCCGTGGTGACGACGTCGTTGATGCAGTGCGCCGCGAGATCGGCGCCGCACGCGCGCAGCCGCCCCCGCTCGCGCGCGAGGATGAGCTTCGTTCCGACGGAGTCCGTCGAGGCCGCTAGCAGCCGGGTCCCGTCGAGCGGGTGCAGCCCCGCGAACGCGCCGAGCCCGCTCGCTCCGGTGGACTCGACCGCCGACCGCAGGCGCTCCACCACGGCCTCCCCGGTCTCGAGCGAGACGCCGGCGCCGGCGTACGTCGCGCGCTCGCTGTCCACGAGCCGAGTCTACGGTCCGCGCCGTACAGTGCAGAAGTGCTCGCCGTCTCGCTGCTCACGAGCTGGTCGTTCGAGCCGCTGCAGCTGGCACCGATCGTCGTGCTCGCCGTCGCGTACGGGATCCGGGCGCGGAACCTCGCGCGCCGCGGGCAGCCGGTCCCGGGCTGGAGGATCTGCCTCTTCGCGCTCGGGATCGGGCTGCTCCTGATCGCGGTCGCGTCCCCGATCGCGGCCGTCGGCGAGGAGCGGCTCTTCTCGTTCCACATGGCCCAGCACCTGCTGATCGGCGACCTCGCGCCGCTCTGCCTCCTCGGCGGGTTGACGGGACCGCTCCTGCGCCCCGTGCTCGCGCTGCCTGGCGTCGACCGCCTGCGCGTGCTCGCGAACCCCCTCGTCGCGTTCCCGCTCTGGGCGGCGAACCTGACGCTCTGGCACCTGCCGTTCTTCTTCGAGGCGGCCGTGCGGCACGACTCGGTGCACGCCCTCGAGCACGCGGCGTTCTTCGCCGGGGGAGTCGTCCTCTGGCTCCCGGTGCTCGAGACGCTGCCCGCGCCGGAATGGTTCGGGAGCGGCGCGAAGCTCGGCTACATCGTCGCCGTGCGCATCTATGCGACGGTGCTCGGGAACGTCTTCATCTGGGCGGGCTCGCCCTTCTACGGCGTCTACGACCAGGCGACGCGCTACCTCGGGCTCTCGCCGCACGCAGACCAGAGCCTCGCGGGCTCGCTGATGATGCTGGAAGGCTCCATCGTCACCATCGTCGCCATCGCCTGGCTCTTCCTGCGCATGGCGCAGGAGGGCGAGGCGCGGCAGGAGCTGATCGAGCGCGGGCTCGATCCGCGCCTGGTGCGCCGCGCCGTGCGCTACCGCCGCTGGCACGAGCTCGAGAGCGGCGCGCGCTAGCTGCGGCCCGGCCGCGGTCGCGGGCGCTACCGTCCGCCGAGATGGAGTACGTGAACCTCGGCTCCACGGGCCTGCGGGTCTCGCGCCTCTGCCTCGGGATGATGAGCTTCGGCAAGCACGAGGAGCGGCCGTGGGCGCTGGACGAAGGAGCCGCGGAGCCGATCGTCCGCCGCGCAGTCGAGGGAGGCATCACGTTCTTCGACACGGCCGACGTCTACAACGACGGCCAGAGCGAGGTGATCACGGGCGGCCTCCTGCGGAAGCTCTTCGGCATGCGCGAGGAGTACGTGCTCGCCACGAAGGTGTCCATGCGCACGATGCCCGGCGAGAACGGCCGCGGCCTCTCGCGCAAGCACGTCCTCGCCTCGATCGACGCCTCGCTCGAGCGGCTCGGGCACGACTACGTCGACCTGTACCAGATCCACCGCTGGGACCCGCTGACGCCGATCGCGGAGACGATGGAGGCCCTGCACGACGTGGTGAAGGCGGGCAAGGCGCGCTACATCGGCGCGAGCAGCATGTACGCGTGGCAGTTCGCGAAGGCGCAGCGCGTGGCGCAGACCCGCTTCGTCTCGATGCAGAACCACTACAACCTCCTGTACCGGGAGGAGGAGCGGGAGATGATCCCGCAATGCATCGACCAGGGCGTGGCGGTGCTCCCGTGGAGCCCGCTCGCCCGCGGCCTCCTCGCGGGCAACCGCACGCGCGAGGGCGAGCGCCTCACGACCCGCGCGCAGACGGACTCGTTCGGCGACAGCCTGTACCAGCCGGAGATCGATTTCGCGGTCGTCGACCGGGTGGCCGAGGTGGCGCAGGGCCGCGGCGTCCGGCCCGCGCAGGTGGCGCTCGCCTGGCTCTGGCACAAGCCGGGCGTAACCGCCCCGATCGTGGGCGCGACGAAGGTCGAGCACCTCGAGGACGCGATCGCCGCCGAACAGCTCCCGCTCAGCGAAGACGAGGTCGGGCGCGTCGAGGAGCCGTACGTGCCGCACGCGATCTCCGGGCACAGCTGAGCGCGCGGCGCGGCGCTTCTAGGCGCGGGCGGTCTCGAAGCGGAGCTTCTCGAGCTTCGCGGGCACGCGCGTCGGGTAGTCGCGCGTGAAGCAGGCGCGACAGACGGAGTCCGCGGGCAGCTGCGTCGCCTCCTGCATCCCCTCGACCGAGAGGTAGTGGAGAGAGGTGGCGCCGATGAGCGCACGCATCTCCTCGACCGAGCGCCGCGCGGCCAGGAGCTGCTCGTCGTCGCCGAAGTCGAGCCCGTAGAAGCACGGCGACACGATCGGCGGCGAGGCGACGCGCATGTGCACCTCGCGCGCCCCCGCATCGAAGAGCATGGCCACGATCTGGCGGGTGGTCGTCCCGCGCACGATCGAATCCTCGACGGCGACCAGGCGCTTGCCGGCGATGTCGTCGAGGGGGTTGAACTTCATGCGCACGCCCTGCTCCCGCATCGCCTGGTCCGGCTGGATGAAGGTGCGCGCGACGTAGCGGTTCTTGATCAGCGCCTCGTCGAAGGGGATCCCGGACGCCTTCGAGAAGCCGATCGCGGCGGGCGTCCCCGAGTCGGGTATGCCGATGACGAGGTCGGCCTCGACCGGCGCCTCCAGCGCGAGCCGCTCGCCCATCCGGACGCGGGAGCCGTGCACCTCCACCCCGCCGAGCCTCGAGTCGGGCCGGGCGAAGTAGACGTGCTCGAAGATGCAGAGCGCGTTCCGGCCCGCGGGCAGCGCCTGCGCCGCGTGCAGCCCCTCCCCGTCGACCCAGACGACCTCTCCCGGGCGCACGTCGCGCACCACCTCCGCCCCGATGAGATCGAGCGCGCAGGTCTCCGACGCGGCGACCCAGTCCTCGCCGAGCCGGCCGAGCGTCAGCGGGCGGAAGCCCTGCGGGTCGCGGAACGCGACGAGCGTGCCCTCGGAGAGGGCGGTCACGGAGTAGGCGCCCTCGAGCCGGCGCATCGTGCTCGCGACCGCCTGCGGGAGCGGCGAGGGATCCCGGCCGACGAGCGCCGCGACGACCTCGCTGTCCGAGCCCGAGCCGAGGGCGATCCCGTCCGCCTCGAGCTCGGCCCGCAGCTCCTCGACGTTGACCAGGTTTCCGTTGTGCCCGAGCGCGACCGTTCGCGCGCGGCCGTGGTGGATCAGCGGCTGCGCGTTCGCCCAGCGATTGGCGCCGGTCGTCGAGTAGCGCGTGTGCCCGATCGCGAGCTCGCCCGGAAGCGCGTGCAGGCGCTCCTCGTCGAAGACCTGGGCGACGAGGCCCATGTCGCGGACGACCGTGAGGCGTCCGCCGTCGGAGACGGCGATGCCCGCCGACTCCTGCCCGCGGTGCTGGAGCGCGAACAGGCCGAAATACGCAAGGCGTGCGACGTCGCGCTCCTCCGACCGGATGCCGAAGACGCCGCACACCGCGCTACTCGGGCCCCTCCCAGGCGGCGCGCAGCTCTGCCAGCTCCACCCCGAGCAGGCTAGCGCCGGCCGCTCGCCCGATCGGGCGCAGCGGAACCTCGTGCTCGCGCGCGAGGCGCTCCACGTCGGCGAGCGCGTCTGCTCCGCAGGCGAGGACGGCCCGCCCCCCGATCTCGCCGAAGAGCTCGAGCGGAGCGCTCTCGAGCTCGACCTCGGCGCCCACGCCCGAGAAGAGCGCCGCCTCGGCCAGGCAGACGGCGAGCCCGCCCTCCGAGACGTCGTGGACGAGGCCGGCGTGGGGCGCCGCGCGCCAGAGGAAGGAGACGAGCCGCGCCTCCGCATCGAGGTCGAGCTCCGGCGGCAGGCCGCCCACGTCGCCGAAGCGCGCCTGGTACTCGGAGCCCGCGAGCGAGACGGTGGAGGCCTGCGCGAGCAGCAGGAGGTCTCCTTCGCTCCACCCGCCCGGCACGCGCCGCACGTCCTCGACGAGCCCGACGGCGCCCGCGACCGGGGTCGGGTCGATCGCCCTCCCGTTCGTCTCGTTGTAGAGCGAGACGTTCCCGGACACGATCGGCAGCCCGAGCGCCCGGCAGGCGGCGCCCATGCCCTCGATGGCGCGGGTGAGCTCCCACCCGATCTCCGGCTTTTCCGGGTTGCCGAAGTTGAGGCAGTCGGTGAGCCCGAGCGGCTCGCCCCCCGCGCACGCCACGTTCCGCGCCGCCTCGAGGATCGCCAGCGCGCCGCCGAGGAACGGGTCGAGGCCCGCGATGCGTCCCTGCCCGTCGAGCGTGACCGCGAGCCCCCGGAGCGAGGGGCGAAGCCGGAGCACGGCGGCGTCGAGGCCGGGCCGTCGCACGGTGCGCCCGCCGACGAGCTGGTCGTAGCGGCGGTAGACGAAGGCGCGGCTCCTCAGGTTGGGGGACGCGAGCAGCTCGAGGAGCGCGTCGAGCGCCGGCGGTCCGGCAGGGTCCCGCACCGGCGTAGGCACCCGAGGAGCGACCTCGAGCTCGTAGCGAGGGCACTCGTCGGTCAGGAGGCGAGCGGGGATCTGCCCCACCGTGTCGCCGTGCCAGAAGGCCCGGAGCTCTCCGCTGTCGGTCACCTCCCCGACGACCGCGCGGTGGAGCTCCCAGCGGTCGAGGATCGCCTCCGCCGCGGCGAGCATGGTCGGACGCACGATCGCGACCATCCGCTCCTGGCTCTCGGAGATCATCACCTCCCAGGGCCCCATCCCCTCCTCGCGCAGGGGCACGCGGTCGAGGTGGACGTCGATCCCGTACTCGGCGGCCATCTCCGAGAGCGCGGAGGCGAGCCCCGCGGCGCCGCAGTCCTGCAACGACTCGACGAGCCCCGACTGCACGAGCTCGACCGACGCCTCGATCAGCTTCTTGCCCGTGAAGGGATCGCCGATCTGCACCGAGG
This sequence comes from Actinomycetota bacterium, assembly GCA_046735575.1. Taxonomy (GTDB): domain Bacteria; phylum Actinomycetota; class Thermoleophilia; order Gaiellales; family Gaiellaceae; genus GMQP-bins7. The sequence goes on along the minus strand of JBKPTS010000055.1, from coordinate 29,836 downwards.
GCCGCTTCTCGGACGCGGTCTCGTCGAGCTCCTGGCTCGCGAGCACGGACGCCCCGCCGATCCCGTCGCGGCCCGTCGTCGCCCCGTACAGAAGGACGAGCTGCCCCGGGCTCGTCGCCCTCGCCGTGACGATCCGCTCGACGGGCGCGAGGCCGACGCACATCGCGTTCACGAGGCAGTTGTCGCGGTAGCTCTCGTCGAAGACCGCCTCGCCGCCGACGGTCGCGACGCCGACGGAGTTGCCGTACGCGGAGATGCCGCGGACGGCGCGCGAGAACTCATGCCCCGGCTCGCCGAAACGCAGCCCGTCGAGCAGCGCGATCGGCCGCGCGCCCATGGCCACGATGTCGCGCAGGATCCCGCCCACCCCCGTCGCCGCGCCCTGGAAGGGCTCGACGGCCGAGGGGTGGTTGTGGCTCTCGACCTTGAACACGACGGCGTCTCCACGCCCGAGATCGAGGACGCCCGCGTTCTCGCCGGGCCCCTGCAGGACGCGCTCCCCGGTGCCTGGCAGCCGGCGCAGGAGAAGCGCCGTGTGCTTGTAGCCGCAGTGCTCCGACCAGAGGAGGGAGAAGACGGCGAGCTCGAAGTCGTTCGGGTCGCGGCCGAGGAGCGTGCGGATACGGTCGAGCTCCCCGTCCGTGAGGCCGAGCGTGCGGTGGAGCGGCTGTTCGGCGACGCTGCTCAGAGAACCACTCGGGAGCGAGCTTAGCGGCGTCGGCTGATGGGCTCCGGCGCGGGCTCGGGCGCGAGAGAGGGGTCAGACCCCGGACGTGTCCCTTCGCGCCGCGTTCGTCCTGCAAACCGCCACCTCGAACGCCATCCACACGTCTGCTCGGGACGTGACCGGGGTCTGACCCCCGGAGCGCGGCTAGCCTCGAAGGGTGCGCCGCTACTGGCCGCTCCTCATTCTCCTCGCCTCCCTCTGGGGCGCCTCCTATCTCTTCATCAAGGTCGCCGTGCGCGACTTCCCGCCGGCGGCGATGACCGACATCCGCCTCCTCGTCGCGGGCCTCCTCCTCTTCGGCTACCTCGCCGCCACCTCCGGCGCGCGGAGTTCGCTCGCCGAGCTGCGCGAGGCGTGGCTGCCGTGCCTCGTGCTCGGGCTCGTGAACGCCGCGCTCCCGATGAGTCTCGTCGCCTGGGGCGAGACGCACATCGACTCGAGCATCGCCGCGATCGCGCAGTCCTCCGTCCCCATCTTCGTCACGCTGTTCGGGCTCCGCCTGCTCCCGCACGAGACCGTCGGCCCGACGCGCCTCGCCGGACTCGCGACCGGGATCTGTGGGGTCGCGGTGGTGACGGGAGTGCACCCGGATGGGGGCTGGTGGGCGGTCGCCGGCACGCTCGCCGTCGTCGCCTCCTCGGCCTCCTACGCGGTCGGCGGCCTCTACGGGCAGCTGCAGGTGAGCGGGATCCGCGGGCCGGTGCTCGCGGCCGGCAACCTCCTCGCGGGCGCGGTGCTGCTCCTGCCGCTGACGATCGCGCGCCCGCCGAGCGAGGCTCCGGGAACCGCGTCGGTGGCCGCGCTCGCGGGGCTCATCCTGCTGCCGACCGTTGTGGGCCAGCTCGTCCTCTTCCGGATGCTGCGCCTGCACGGGAGCCGTCGCAGCTCGCTCGTCACGTACCTCATGCCCGCCTTCGCGCTCCTGTACGGAGCGACGATCCTGGGCGAGCCCGTGACCGCCGCCGCGCTCCTCGGCCTCGTGCTCATCCTCGTCGGCGTCGCGCTCGCCTCGGGCGTGCGCATCCTCGGACTGCGGACGCAGGGCGAGGCCGCATGAGCGCCCGCGCGAGCGTCTCCATCCGGCGGGCCGAGCCGGCCGACCTCGACTTTCTCGTCTCGCTCTACGAGCACGAGGACGTCGAGCCGTTCCTCGCGGCCGTGCGGGCCCGTGAGCGGGACGAGGTGCTCGCGGAGATCGAGCGGTCGCAGGCTGACCCGAAGGCCCACGGAGTGTTCGTCATCGAGGTCGACGGCGCGGCCGCCGGCACGATGCGGTTCGAGCGTGTGAACGAGCGAAGCCGGATCGCCCAGCTCGGCGGCCTCGCCGTCCATCCCGACTTCCGGGGGAATCGCCTGGGAGACGAGGCGGCGCGCCTCTTCCAGCGCTACCTCGTGCACGACCTGGGGTTCCACCGGCTCCAGCTCGAGGTGTACGGGTTCAACGAGCGCGCGATGCGGCATGCCGAGCGCGCCGGCTTCCGGCGCGAGGGAGTCCGCCGGAAGGCGTACTGGCGCAACGAGCAGTGGGTCGACGGCGTCCTTTTCGGCCTCGTCGCCGAGGACCTGGACGACTAGGCAGGCGTCGGCGTGAGGTCGATTGTCGTCGCCGTGACGTGGACGTCCGGCGCAAGGGCCGTGCGCGCGGCATCGTGGTCGTGGTTGCTCCACGCCTCGACGTGCGCGCGGGCGAGACGGCTAGGACGAGGCAGGCTCGGTCGCCGGAGCAGGGCCCGGAGCGGGAGTCCGCAGGAGCGTGGCGGCCGCAAGCGCCCCGATCACGAGCAGGGCGCACCCCGTCAGCAGCAGGTCGTCGAGCCCGGCGACATAGGCCGACTTCGCGGGCTCGACGAGCTCCGGGTGGCCCGCGACCGCCCGGACGCCGGCGGAGCTGACCGCTCCCCCGAGCTCGTGCCCGGCGGCGCCCGCCGACGCTGTGAGGGACCTGGCGACGCGGTTCTCGAGAAGCGCGCCGAGCACCGCGACGCCGATCGCGACTCCCCCGAGGCGGAACGTGTTGTTGATCCCGGAGGCCATGCCGGTCCGGGCCGGGTCGACGACCCGCAGGGCACCGGCGGCGAGCGCGGGGTTGGCTATCCCGATGCCGATCCCGCTGACGATGAAGCCCACGAGGAGCGCAGTCCACTTCGAGTCGGCGTCCAGGCCGGACATCAGCGCCAACCCGGCTGCGACCAGCGCAAGGCCGACGCTGATCATGACCCGCAGCGGCACGCGGGCCGCGATCTTGCGCGTGGCGAGCGGCACGAAGAAGACGAAGACGGTCAGCGGGAGGAAGCGGAGGCCCGCGGCGAGCGGGGAGTAGCCGAGCACGTCCTGCAGGTAGATCGAGAGATACGGGAACATCGAGAACATCCCCGCCGCGATGCAGAGCGTCGCGATCGAGACTCCCACGAACCCGCGCTGGCGAAAGAGTGTGACGTCCAGCATCGGCCGCTCCTGGCGCAGCTCGATCACCACGAACGCGACCAGGAGGAGCGCGCCGCCGACGAGCGACGCGAGGATCACGCCGCTCGACCAGCCGAGGGAGTTCCCGCGCAGGATCCCGAAGACCACGAGGAAGAGCGAGGCGGAGAACGTCGCGAGGCCGGCGATGTCCGTGCGCACGGTGCCCTCGTCGCGGGACTCGGAGATCCTCGCGAGCGCGACCACGAGCGCGAAGACGCCGACCGGGATGTTGACGAAGAAGATCCAGCGCCAGCCGAAGGCATCCGTGAGGATGCCACCGACGAGCGGGCCCGAGGCGACCGCCGCGCCGATGGTCGCGCCCCAGGCCGCGAGGGCGCCGAACCGTTCCGGCCCTCGGTACTCGTGCCCGATCAGGGCGAGCGCGGTCGCGAAGAGCGCGGCCCCGCCGATCCCCTGGAGCGCCCGGGCGATGTCGAGGGTGGTGATGCTCCAGGCGATGCCGCACAGGAGCGAGGAGACGGTGAAGCACACGACGCCGCTCACGAAGACGATACGCCGGCCGTAACGATCCGCGAGCGCGCCCGCCGTCAGGATCAGCGCGGCCAGGGTGAGCGCATAGGCGTCGACGACCCACTGCAGCCCGGTCAGGCCGGCGTCGAACCGTCGCTGGATGCTCGGGAGCGCGACGACGACGATCGTGATGTCGAGCAGCAGCATGAACGTCGTCAAGCAGACCGCGAGAAGCGTCCACCGACGTGCGTGCCGTGCACCTTCCACCCCCATCGAGCCGCACAGGATGCCAGACGCCGGGGCAGTCGCTTCAGGCCCAACCGCGACGTCTTCCCGGCGTCCGACGCAGGAGGGCGGGTAGCCGCACCCGCGAACGCGGGCAGGCCGTAGCCGACGCGCTCAGCCGCGGCGGCAGCCTGGGAGGGAGAAGGGTGCGGATACCGGCACCCCGAGCACGCGTGAGGATCGTCGGGGGCTAGGGAAGCGGGCCGGGCGCGTCGCTGCAGAACCACTCGCTTCCGTTCCAGCGCGCGATCTGGCCCACCTGACAGTTCTGCGGCAGCGCGTACTTGGGATCGATCGAGAGAGTGGTCACGCCGTTCGCAGTCTGGCCGACGAGACCCGTCCCGGCGGTGACGAGGGAAGCGAGGTCGTCCCCCGTCAGATGCACCTGCGTCTGGTTCCCCGTGCAGGGCTTGAGCGGCGTGTCGCCGACGGCGAACTTCGCGAGATCGCAGCTCTGGCTCAGGCAGCCGGTTACGCTCGTCGCGCTTTCGGAGACCTGGGAGGCGATCGCGACCCCGCCCGCGAGGAGCACGACCGTCGCGACGACGATTCCCACGACCAGGGTTCTGACGGACAGCTGTACGCGCACGGCTCCTCCGATCGGCGTCCTCGCTCTCGTCCTGATTGTCGACGCCGCCTCCGGCTCGTCAAGCCGCGGCCGCGCGAGCGTGAGGAACCCTGCGCCGCGGCAGCGCATGGTCGGGTTCTCCTGGACGTGTAATAGTGCGGTGCGCACTATGGAGTACCGGACTACGCGAAGACGGTCGCCTTCGCTCGCCACGAGCTCGGCGCCGCGCCTGACGCTTACCGAGTGCGCCGTGCTCGGCCTCCTCGGGCACCTGAACCGGTCGATCTCGGGCTACGACCTGCAGAAGGTGATCGAGCGCTCGGTCGGCTACATCTGGAAGCCGTCGAAGACGCAGCTCTACGTCGTCCTGCGGCGCCTCGTCGCGGCGGAGCTGGCGACCCGGCGCGACGTCGCCCAGAGCACGCGCCCGGACAAGCAGCTCTACCGCATCACGCCCGCCGGAAGGACCGCGATTCGCGGCTGGCTCGAATGCGACGAGGACACGAGCGAGCCCGACCGGAGCACGCTCGTGCTCAAGCTCTTCTTCGGCTCGCAGGGGGATCGCGGCGCGCTCGTCAGCCAGCTGGCCGCGTTTCGCGACGCCTACGCGCGCCGCCTCGAGACCTACGAGCAGATGCAGACTGAAGACCCGGCCGCGGGAGACGACGAGTTTACCCGCCTCACCCTCCGCTACGGGATCGCCCGGGCACGGGCTGCTCGCGATTGGGCGGAGGCCTCGCTCGAGGAGCTGGAGTGAAGGTGCGGACACGTTCCGTCGCGTGGCGCGCGCTCGCGGCGGTGGCGGCATGCGTCGGCGCGTGCCTCCTGGAGGCTCTCGTCGCACGCGCCGCGAGCGAGCAGGGGCAACGCCTCGTGGCCTGCGCCGGCCCAGGCGACGTCGCTTTCCGAGCTCCGGACGGCGTGCGCCTCGTCGGGCACCGGTTCGGGCGCGGGACGACCGCCGTCGTGATGGCGCACGAGTATCGGGGAGACCTGTGCGACTGGGCTCCGTACGCGAGGAGCCTCGCCGCGAGGGGCTATCTCGCGTTCGCGTTCGACTTCCGCGGCAACGGCTCCTCGCAAGCGGTCGGCTATGCGCGGGCGAACCGGCTCGCAGGCGACGTCTCGGGAGCCGTCGAGTACGTGCGCGCCCGGGGCGCGGAGAATGTGTTCCTGCTCGGGGCGTCGATGGGAGGCACCGCGGTGCTCGCCGCGGGGGCGAACACTCGACCTCGGGTCGACGGCGTGATCAGCGTTTCCGGGCCCGCCGAGTTCGGCGGCGCCGATGCGTCCACCGCGGTCGCACGGCTCGAGGCGCCCGTGCTCTACCTCGTCGCCGCGAACGACGACGGCTTCACGGACGACGCGCACGCCCTCTACCGCAAGACGGCCTCTTCCGACAAGGCCATCCGTGTCCTTCCGGGAGCGGAGCACGGGGTGCTGCTAGTCGGATCTTCGGCGCGGGCCCGTCGGTTCGTGGAGGCTTTCCTCGCGTCGCACTAGCGAAGACGGAGGAGGCGACGATGTGGTCGACCGAGCACAGCATCGAGACGAGCGCGGCGCCCGAGACGGTCTGGCAGCTGTGGGCTGACGTGCCGGGGTGGCCGAAGTGGAACGCCGATATCGAGCGCATCGAGGTCCGCGGGGAGTTTGCCGCGGACAGCCGGATCGTCATGACCCCGCGCGAGCAGGAACCGATCGAGCTCCGGCTCGCCGAGGTGGTCGAGCCCGAGCTGTTCGTGGACGAAGCGGACTTCGGAGACATCGTCGTGCGAACGACGCACCGCGTGCAGCGCATCGCCGACGGACGCTCGCGGATCACCTACCGCATGGAGATCACCGGCCCCGAGGCGACACGCTCGGGGCGCAAATCGGGCCCGAGATCAGCGGCGATCTCCCGCAGACGCTGGCTGCGCTCGTCGAGCTCGCCGAGGCCCGGCTCCCGTAACATCCGGCCGTGGCCGAGTTCCTGCACACGATGGTGCGCGTCACCGACCCCGAGAAGAGCCGGGCGTTCTACGAGGCGCTCGGGTTCCGGTACACGCGCGACCTGGACATCGTGCGCGACGGCGCGCTCGAGGCGACCAACTATTTCTTCTCGCTCGGCGACGCCGAGAACGTGCTCGAGCTGACGTACAACCACGACGGGCGGACGTACGAGCTCGGCACCGGCTACGGCCACATCGCGATCGGGGTCGAAGACCTGGACGACACGCTGACGCGGCTCGCGAAGCAGGGAATCGAGCCCGAGCGGCCCCCCTACTCCGTGCGCGAGGGCGGCTCGCGGCTCTGCTTCGTCAGGGACCCCGACGACTACCGCATCGAGCTGGTCGAACTCTGAGCCTTCAGCCAGCGGTCGACCACACGCCGACCTCGGTCCTGCCGTGGACGACCCCGTCCACGGCGGCAACGTCGGCGATGACTCGCTCGACCCAGCTCTCGGCATCCGCCATGTTCGTGGGCCCTCGGCGCACGAGCCTCCGAAGCCACGCTCGTCAGCTCAACGCCACTCGACCGCGACCACCTCGACGGGCTCCTCGAAGCCCTTGAGGTCCTCCGCGCGGGGCTCGGAGGTGCGGAACGCCGTCGCGTACCCCTCGATGGTCTCCCTGCTCACGAGGATCTCGCCCTTGCCGGCGATCGCGCCGATGCGCGCCGCCATGTGCACGCCTTCACCACCGTAATCGCCCGGGGCGTTGCGAAAGGCCGAGCCGGAGTGCGCGCCGACGCGGACGTCGAGCACGCTCTCCGCGTCGAGCGAGCGCTGGATAGCGAGCGCCGCCTCGATCGCAGGCTTCGGATCGGCGAACGCCGCGAAGAACCCGTCCCCCGTGTGCTTGATCACCTCGCCCCCGTTCTCGCGGATCTTCTCGCGCACGATCTCGTCGTGGCGGGCGAGCTGCTTGCGCCACTTCTCGTCGCCGAGCAAGGTGACGACCTTAGTCGAGTCGACGATGTCCGTGAAGAGGAACGTCCGCCTGCCGTCGACGCGCCCGAGCAGGTCCTTGACGCGCTCCTCGTCCAGCCGCGCCCCGAGCTCGGCGAACTGCCTCTCGGCGGCCTCGAGCTCGGCGGTCGCGCCGTGCTCGTCACCCTGTGCGCGGAAGGCGAGGCCGAGCAGCGCCCTCGTCTGTGCGACCTCGTATGGGGCGCCGACCGCCTGCCAGGTGTCGCGCGCACGCCGCAGTGCCTCCCCGGCGGCGGCCGCGTCGCCCTCCGCGAGCGCGATCTGACCCTGCGCGACGTGCACCGTCGCATCGAAGGCGGGGGCTCGGCTGCGCCCGATCTTGTACGCGTCGACGAGCGACTCGAGCTCCTCCAGGGCGGCCCGGGCAGCGGCGACGTCACCTGCCGCCAGAGCGATCTCGACCTGTGCAGGGAGCAGCTGGAGACGCTTGAGCGGGCCGTGTGCGTGCTCGAGCGCGCGTGCGCTGGCGGCGACGGCGCCGTCGACCTTTCCCTCCGCGAGCTGCAGGAGCGCGAGCCCGGGCTGCGGCTCGTGGCCCCACTCGTCGGCGCTCGCGTACGCCTCCCGAGCAGCCGCGAAGTCCCCCCGCCGGCGTCGGATCTCGCCGATCTCGTAGTACCCGAAGCCGGTGACGAAGCGGTTGAACTCGCTGAGCTCCCGGCATGCGCTCAGGGCCTGCTGCTCGGCGCCGGGCCAGTCGCCCTGCAGGCGCATGATCGAAGCACGGTGGACACGGCATGCGCCGGGCATGCCGCTGACGTCGAGAGTGTCGCACCAGCGGTTCGCCGCGTCGGTCCACTCGAGCGCACGACGGAAGTCGCCGACCGCCTGGCAGGCGTCGATCGTCATGCAGTAGATGAGGCCCACGGCGAACGGCCGAAGGCCGCCGCTCGTGGCAGCTGCAGTCGCCTCGTCGAGCAGTGCCAGGCCTTCCTCGACGTTCCCCGTCTCGACGAAGGCCTTGCCCTTGCCGACGAGCGCCATCGCCTCCAGCTCCTGGTCGGCGAAGCGCTGGCTGAGCTCGTACGCCTCGTCGAAGGCCACGAGCGCCGCGTCATACGCTCCCTCGGCGAAGGACATGCCGAAGGCGCGCGAGACGAGCACGTAGCCGTGGACCGGCGACTCCGGCAGCCCTTCGAGCGACCGCTCGGCTTTCGCGAACCACCCGCGCGAGACCGCGAAGGCGCCGTTCGCCATGTGATCCCAGAAGAGCGTGATAGCGATCCGGCCGGCCGCGAGCTTGTCGCCGTCGGCCGAGTAGGCCGTGAACGCACGTTGGCGGAGCCCTATCGCCTCGTCGCGCTTCCCCATCCACCACGCCGCTTCCGCGAACGCCTCGAGGTCTCCGGCGGTCAGCTCCTGCGCGTCCACGCTCGAGTAGCCCTCGTAGGCGTCCCGCCAGGCATAGCGGGTGGCGGCTCCACGAGCCGGGTGGAGGGAGCTCACGACGTCGGGCATCGTTCTTCCATTGTCACAGCAGTTCCCAGGCGCCGCCAGGACGGCGCCGTCGGGCGCTTGTAGCGCTTTCGGTGCAGACCTGTTCCCCATCCGTGACTGCTTCCTCCCTACGCTCGCATCATGACCGCGGATTCGAAGGAGGAGGCGAAGACCGCCGCTCGTACGGCCGCGACGCCCTGGGGCCCGGCTCGCATCGTCGACGAAGTGACGGTTCCCCAGCGCGCGGCGGACAGGCGCTTCACCGTCGTAGCCCAGCTCCTCGAGGCCCGCGACGGCGAGCGCCTGGTGCGTTTCGCGTACGCGACGAACGGCTCGGCCCGGCGAGGGCCGGTCACGATGCGGGCGCGCGACATCGAGCGGCTGCGGGCGGCGCTCGAGCGCGCGCCTGCGCTGGGCGAGGTGCTCCGTATGTGAGCGGCGGGGTCGGTCCTACGCCGGAGTGAGCGCAGGCCGCGACGCCGCCTCGACGAACGCCGCCAGCAGAAGCCCCCCGTCTGCGGAGCCGAGAAGCGGATCGACGGCGTGCTCCGGGTGCGGCATGAGGCCCAGAACGTTGCCGCGCTCGTTGGTGACGCCGGCGACGTTGCCGAGGGAGCCGTTCACCTCCTCCGTGTAGCGGAGGGCGATCTGACCCCGCGCTGCCAGGCCGACGAACGTCCCCTCGTCCGCGAACCATGCGCCCTCGCCGTGCTTGACCGGAAGGACGAGCTCCTGGCCCTCGTCGCAGCGGTGCGTGAAGAGCGTGGCGGTGCTGTCGACGCGGACGGTGACGTCCCGGCAGACGAACTCGAGCTGCCGGTTGGGGCGCAGCGCTCCCGGAAGGAGACGGGCCTCGCACAGGATCTGGAACCCGTTGCAGATACCGAGCACCGCGCCCCCGGCCGTTGCGAACGCGCGCACCGCGTCCAGCACCGGAGAGACGCTTGCGATCGCGCCGCAGCGGAGGTAGTCGCCGTACGAGAACCCGCCGGGGAGGAGCACCGCTCCCGTGCCCTCCGGAAGCTCGTTCGCGTCATGCCAGACGAGCACAGGCTCGGCGCCCGTCGCACCGAGCGCCCACGCGGCGTCGTGGTCGTCGTTCGATCCCGGGAAGACGACGACGGCTACGAGCGGACGACGGCTGCGAGCCCTCATCGCGGCGCGTGCCTCAGGGGCCTTCGAAGCGGATCTCGTAGCTCTCGATCAGCGGGTTCGCCAGCAGGTCCGTGCACATGCGCTCGACCTGCCCGCGTGCCTCGTCCTCCCCCTGCGCCTCCACGTCGACGTCGATCACCCGGCCCACCCGGACCTGCCCGATTTCGAAGCCGAGCTTCCGCAGCGATCCCTCGACCGCCTCGCCCTGCGGGTCGAGGATGCCCTGCTTCGGCCGGACGACGACGGTCGCCTTCACAGGACGATGCTCGGATCCTCGAGGTAGCGGGCGAACTCGCGCCCGGTCAGCAGCTCGAACGCCTCCACGTAGCGCGCTCGGGTTCCGTCGACCACGCCCTGCGGAAGCGCCGGGCCGGGCGGGGCCTTGTCCCAGCCCGTCTCCTCGCACCAGTCTCGGACGAACTGCTTGTCGAACGAGGGCTGCGCGCGCCCGGGCTCGTATCCGTCGAGCGGCCAGAAGCGGGAGGAGTCGGGTGTCAGCGCCTCGTCCCCCAGCACCAGCTCGCCGTCGGCGCCCACGCCGAGCTCGAACTTCGTGTCCGCGACGATGATCCCGGCCCGTTCGGCGTGTGCTACCGCGAAGCGGTAGAGCTCGAGCGAAGCCGCCTTCGCACGCCGGTAGAGATTCTGGCCGCACAGCTCGGCCGCGCGCTCCTCGTCGATGTTCTCGTCGTGGCCCTCGGTCGCCTTCGTCGCCGGCGTGAAAATGGGCTCGGGGAGGCGCTCCGACTCGCGAAGCCCCGGAGGAAGCTCGTGCCCGCAGACGCTTCCGTTCTCGCGGTAGTCACGCCAGCCCGATCCGGCCAGGTAGCCGCGGACGACGCACTCGATGGGGAGCATCTCGAGTCGCTCGCACACCATCGTGCGTCCGTCCTCGCGAAGCTCGAGCAGGTGGTTGCGCACGATCTCTCCCGTGCGTGCGAACCAGAAGGCCGAGAGGCCGGTGAGAACCCTCCCCTTGTCCGGAATCGGCGTCGGATGGACGACGTCGAACGTCGAGATGCGATCGCTCGCCACCAGGAGGATCCGGCTCTCGTCGAGGTCGTAGATCTCCCGGACCTTGCCGCTCGCGACGTACGTGCCTTCAGACACGAACCGCCTCCTGCCCGGCGGCGGCCGCCTGCAGGCGGCCGATGACGACGTCGGCGTGACGGGTGAAGGTCCCGAGGTCGAAGACGGCGTCGAGGTCGACGCGTCCCGCCAGTTCCCGGTCGTCGCGCACGAGCTCGCGGAAGTCGAGACCCTCGTCCCACGCGCGCATGGCGTGTCGCTGCACCGAGCGGTAGGCGTCGTCGCGGGTCATGCCGGACTCCACGAGTGCGAGCAGCAGACGCTGGCTGAAGAAGAGGCCGCCGCTCGCCTCGAGGTTCGCGCGCATCCGCTCCGCGCGCACGACGAGCCCGGAGACGAGCCACGCGAAGCGCTCGAGCATGTAGTCGACCGCGAGAAACGCGTCCGGGAGGACGATCCGCTCCGCGGACGAGTGGGAGATGTCCCGCTCGTGCCAGAGGGCGACGTCCTCCAGCCCGACGCTCGCGTAGCCGCGAACGACTCGGGCGAGGCCGCAGATCCTCTCCGCCACGATCGGGTTGCGCTTGTGCGGCATCGCCGAGGACCCCTTCTGCCCGCGCCCGAACGGCTCCTCGACCTCGCGCACCTCGGTCCTCGCGAGGTGGCGGATCTCGACGGCGAAGCGCTCGAGCGACGACGCGAGGAGCGCGAGCGCGTTGAGCAACTCCGCGTGCCGATCGCGCTGGATGATCTGTGTGGAGCTCGGCGCCGGCTCGAGGCCGAGACGCTCGCAGGCGATGCGCTCGAGCTCCGGGTCGGTGGTCGCATACGTCCCGACGGCGCCCGAGAGCTTCCCCACCCGCAAGCCCCGGAGAGCGTGCTCGAGGCGATCGCGGTCACGCAGGAGCTGGAACGCCCAGCCGGCGAGCTTGAGCCCGAAGGTGGTCGGCTCGGCGTGGATGCCGTGCGTCCGTCCGATCGTCGGGGTGTGCGTGTGCTCCTCGGCGCGGGCGACGACCCCGTGGAACGCGCCGTCGAGGCCTTCGAGAACGATCCCACCTGCGTCCTGCACGGCGAGCGCGAGGGCCGTGTCCACGACGTCGGACGAGGTGAGCCCGTAGTGGAGCCAGCGGCCCTCCGGGCCGAGATCCTCCGCGACGGCGTCGACGAACGCCGCCAGGTCGTGGCCCGTCGTCCGCTCGCGCTCCGCCACGTGCTCGGGGCTCGGCGCGCGCGCCTTGCCGATCAGGGCAGCCGCGTCCTCGGCCGGCACGACCCCGAGGTGGGCCCACCCCTCGAGCGCCGCGAGCTCGACCTGGAGCCAGCGCTCGAGCTTGGCCTCCTCCGACCAGACGCGCGCCATCTCCGGTCTCGAGTAGCGCGCGATCACCAGGTCGATTCTAGTGTCGGGCGCAGCTGTTCCATCGGCGCAGACTCGGCACGAAGCCGTGACTCATGCGCACAGGGCTCGCCGTTACGCTCGAAGCGGGAGGAGGCGCGGGGTGGCCCCAGGCGCTACGGTCGGAGCGTGTACGTCCGACCGTCGGCAGCGGCCAGCGCGATGTCCTCGCGCCGGCGTGCCCCCTCGATCGAGATGCGGGCGGCGGCGCGGTACGCGGTCTCGCGCGCCTGCGCGACCGTCTCGCCCCGACCGGTCACGCCGAGGATGCGCCCGCCGTTCGTCACCAGCCGGTCCCCCTGCAGGGCCGTCCCGGCGTGGAAGACGAGCGCGCCCTCGCGCTCTGCCTCGTCGACCCCTGTGATCGTCGAGCCGCGATCGTCGCTCCCCGGATACCCACTCGCGGCCAGCACGACGGTCACCGCGGCGCCCGTCCCCGAGCGCAGCTCGACTCCGGAGAGCTCGCCGAGGGCGGCCGCCGCAAGCGCCTCGGCGAGGTCGCCCTCGAGCAACGGAACCACGGACTGCGTCTCGGGGTCCCCGAAGCGGCAGTTGAACTCGAGGACGCGCGGACCGTGGTCCGTCAGCATGAGCCCGGCGTAGAGCAGCCCGACGAACGGCGCGTCGCGGCGCTCGAGCTCCGCGAGAAGGGGACGGTGGATCGTCGCCACCAGCTCCTCGACCTCCGCCTCTCCGAGCCCCGGCACGGGCGCGTACGACCCCATGCCGCCCGTGTTCGGCCCCACGTCGCCGTCGAAGGCGCGCTTGTAGTCCTGCGCCGCGGGCAGGGGCACAGGCGTCCTGCCGTCGCAGATCGCGAACACCGACACCTCGTCCCCCTCGAGCAGCTCCTCGACGAGGAACCCGTCGCCGAGCGCCGCGACGGCCGCGAGAGCCTCACCCAGCTCGGCCTCCGTGCGACAGACGAAGACGCCCTTCCCGGCGGCCAGGCCGTCCGCCTTCACGACGCACGGTGGCCTCGCGATCGCGTGACGTGCGGCCGTGGGAACGCCCGCGGCGTCCATGACCTCCTTCGCGAACGCCTTCGAGCCTTCGATCCGCGCCGCCGCGCCGCTCGGCCCGAAGACGGAGATGCCCGCGGGTCTGAGCACGTCCGCGACGCCCGCGACGAGCGGGCCCTCGGGGCCGACGACCACCAGGTCGACGTCGAGCGAGTGGGCGAGCGCGAGCAACCCCTCGGCGTCCTCCGCCCGGATCGGATGGCAGGCGCCGAGGCTCGCGATGCCCGGGCTCCCCGGAGCCGCGTGCAGGTCCGAGACCGACGGCGACTGTGCGAGCTTCCAGGCGAGCGCATGCTCGCGCCCGCCCGAGCCCACGAGAAGCACCCTCACGGGCGCGAGTCTAGGCAGCGTTTGACACGCGCACGGACGACGAGCAGGCTCGCGGTATCGAGAGCCACACGACGATGTTCAGCTCGGCGGACGCGTACGCCCGCCACGTCGGCCGGTACGGCCCGATGCTCTCGCGCGCCCACATCGCGGCTGCTCGAGTCGCCCCCACCGACCACGTGCTCGACGTCGGCTGCGGTCCGGGCCCCTTGACCGAGGCGCTCGCCGAGCTCGTCGGGCCGGAGCGGGTCGCGGCGGTCGACCCGTCGCCCGAGTTCGTCGAGGCCTGCGGCGCGCGGGTGCCGGGCGCAGACGTGCGCATCGGCGCGGCCGAGGCCCTGCCCGACTTCGGCCGCACGTTCGACGTCGTCATGTCGCAGCTGGTCGTCAACTTCATGGGCGACGCCGAAGCCGGCGTCGGGTCCATGCGTGCCGCGGCCCGTCCCTCGGGCACCGTCACGTCGTGCGTCTGGGACTACGCCGGCGGGATGGAGCTCCTCCGCGCGTTCTGGGACGCCGCGCGCGAGCTCGATCCCGCCGCACCGGACGAGAGCACGATGCGGTACGCGACGCCCGGGGAGCTGCGCGCGCTCTGGGAGGACGCGGGCCTGGAGGACGTCGCGACCGGCGAGCTCGTCGCCGAGGCCGCGTACTCGGGCTTCGATGACCTCTGGGCGCCCTTCGTCGTCGGCGTCGGCCCGGCTGGGGCATACACCGTCTCGCTCGACGCCGAGCGCCGGGACGCGCTACGCGACCTTCTCTTTCGCCGGCTCGGCGTGCCCGACGCGCCGTTCACGCTCTCTGCGCGGGCCTGGTTCGTCCGCGGGAGAGCGCCCTAGAGCGCGAGCACGCGCTCCCGCGACGCCCCCGTCCCGACGAGCGTCACGGGGACGCGGAGCGCGCGCTCGACGAACTCGACGTACTCGCGGGCGACGGCCGGCAGGCCCGCGCCGCCGAGCTCCCCGCTCCAGCCCTCGAGCGTCTCGAAGACCGGCCGGCAGTGGTGGAAGTCGCTCTGGTGCGCCGGGAACTCCTCGGTCTCGCTGCCGTCGGGAAGGCGGTAGCGGACGCAGACCGGCAGCTCCGAGAAGGCGGACAGCACGTCGAGCTTCGTCAGGGCGAGCGAGGTGATCCCGTTCACGCGCACGGCGAAGCGAAGCGCCACGAGGTCGAGCCAGCCGCAGCGCCGCTCGCGGCCGGTCACGGTGCCGAACTCGTGGCCGAGCTCACGCACCCGAGCCTGTGCATCGCCCTCGATCTCGCTCGGGAACGGCCCCTCGCCGACGCGGGTCACGTAGGCCTTGGCGACGCCGAGCACCTCGTCGATCCGGCTCGGCCCGATCCCGAAGCTGACCGCCGCGCCCGCCGCGATGGGGCTGGACGAGGTGACGAACGGGTACGTCCCGTGGTCGAGATCGAGCAGTGTCCCCTGGCCGCCTTCGAAGAGGACGCGGCGACCGTCGTGCAGCGCGCGGTCGACGAGGAGCGACGTGTCGGCGATCCAGGGGCGGATGCGCTCGGCGTGGGCGAGAAGCGTCCCGAGCACCTCGTCCGCGTCGAAAGGCTCGAGGTCGTAGACCCGCTCGAGCCAGACGTTCTTCTCCGCGACCGCGAGCTCGATCTTCTCGCGCAGGATCTTCGGGTCCGCCAGATCCTGGACGCGGATGCCGATGCGCGTCGCCTTGTCCGCGTATGTCGGCCCGATCCCGCGCCGCGTCGTCCCGATCTGCAGCTTTCCGAGCCGCCTCTCGCGAGCACCGTCGAGCGCGACGTGCCAGGGCATGATCAGGTGCGCGTTCCCGGACACGAAGACGAGGCCCTCCGTCTCGATACCCCTGGCCCCGAGTTCGTCGATCTCCCCGATCAGCACCGCCGGGTCGACCACGCAGCCGGCGCCGATCGCGCTCGCCTTGCCGCGGATGATCCCGGTCGGGACCTGCCGGATCTTGTACGTCTCGTCGCCGACGACGATCGTGTGCCCGGCGTTCGGGCCGCCCTGGTAGCGGCAGACGAGATCCGAGTCGCGCGCGAGCAGGTCGACGATCTTGCCCTTGCCCTCGTCGCCCCACTGCGCCCCGACGATGACGGTCGCGGGCACGTGACCAGTGTTACAGGAGCGGGCGGCGGGGGCCCGGCTCGGGCCAGACCGCCGGGCGTGACCCTGGGTCGGCGCCTGATCGGAAACTCCTCGCCTACGCTAGCCGGGAGCGAGGTCGGCGAACTCCTCGCCTACGCTAGCCGGGAGCGAGGTCGGCGAACTCCTCGCCTACGCTAGCCGGGAGCGAGGTCGGCGAACTTCGCGTACCGGCGCAAGAAGGAGAGCTTCACGAGCCCAGTTGGGCCGTTGCGGTGCTTCGCGAGGATCACCTCGGCGAGCCCCTGCTGGTCCGACTCCTCGCCGAGGTAGTACTCGTCCCGGTAGACGAAGAAGACGAGGTCGGAGTCCTGCTCGAGGCTTCCGGACTCGCGCAGGTCGGAGAGGATCGGCCGCTTGTCGTGCCGCTGCTCGACCGCGCGAGAGAGCTGCGACATCGCGAGGATCGGGACTTCGAGGTCGCGCGCGAGGACCTTGAGCGCGCGGGAGATCTGGGAGACCTCCTGCACACGGTTCTCGGCGGTCGCGCCGGAGGTCATGAGCTGCAGGTAGTCGACGATGATGAGCCCGAGGTTCGGCTCCTTCGACTTCAGGCGCCGCGCCTTCGAGCGAACCTCCATGATCGTCGTCGAGCCCGCGTCGTCGACGTAGATCGGCGCCTTCATGAGACGGTCGCAGGCGGCCGTCAGCCGCGGCCAGTCGTCCGGCGCGAGGCGGCCGGTGCGCAGGCGCTGCGACTCGACCTTCGCCTCGCTGCACATCATCCGCTGCGTCACCTCGGACTTCGACATCTCGAGCGTGAAGAGCGCTACCGGCGTCTCGTGGCGCACGCCGAGGTTGGCGGCGATGCAGAGGCCGAGCGCCGACTTCCCCATCGACGGCCGCGCCGCGAGGATGACGAGGTTGCCGGGCTGGAAGCCGGAGGTGAGCAGGTCGAGCTCACGGAAGCCGCTCGGCACGCCGGTGATGTCCGCGCCGGCCTCGTAGAGGTGGGTGATGCGCTCGAAGCTCTCCTTCAGGAGCTGGTCGATGTGCGAGAAATCGCTCGTCTCCCGCTCGAGCCCGAGCTCGAACACCATCTGCTCCGCCCGGTCGACGAGATCCGTGACCTCGCCCTGGCGCTCGTAGCCGAGCCGGGTGATCTCCTGGCCGACGCGGACGAGCCCGCGCAGCATCGCCGACTCCTTGACGATCCGCGCGTAGTGCTCGACGTTCGAGGTGCTCGGGACGAGCGCGGCGAGCTCGGCAACGCGCGCCTGGCCTCCGATCTCCTCCAGCTGCCCCCGCTCCTCGAGCTCGTTCGTCAGCGTGATCGCGTCGACCGGCTCGCCCTTCGTCCAGAGCCCGAGCGCGGCCCGGTAGAGCTTGGCGTGGCTCTCGCGGTAGAAGTGCGAGGCGTCCAGAATCTCGCTGACCGTCCCGACGGCGCTCGGAGAGAGGAGCATCGCGCCGAGGACGGACTCCTCGGCCTCGAGGCTCTGCGGAGGGACGATCGCGTTCGGCTCGGCCCGCGAGAGGCGTGCGCCGGCGAGTCCCGTCATCTGCCCGCCTGCCATGAGCGGCGGAGTCAAGCCTTCGGGCGAGGCCACGTCCACTCAGTCCGGGGGGCGGCTGCGGCCCGGGCGCTTGCAGGGAGAACGGAACATGTGTTCGACAGGTTATCCCCTGCAGTGGACGGCCTATCGACAGTCCGCCGGGAGTTTTCCAGCCGGAAACAACCGCTCGCAGCGCGAACTTCCGGCTTTTGTCGACAGCCCTGTGGACGACGGCTGTGGAAGCGGCGCCCCCCGCTCGGGGGGCCTAGGACCTAGCCTTCGGTCGAGGTCGCCTCGTCCGAGACCGCCTCCGCCGGCTCGCCCGGCTCGTCTTCCGAGCCCCGCGCCGCGGCTACCTCGCCCTCCTCCGGCTCCTCCTCCGCGATCACCTCGGCGATCGCCGACTCGGCCTCCGCGTGCGCGGCCTCCGCTTCCGCTTGGGACTCCACCTCCGCCTGCGACAGCGCCGCCTCCATCGCCTCGAGCTCCTCCTCGGGCGGAAGTTCTCCGCCCTCGGGGACGACGAGCGTCTTCACCTCGACCTCGACGTCCTGGAAGAGCTCGACCGGGATCGAGTACCGGCCGATGCGCTTGATCGGGTCGACCGCGATCCTCCGGCGATCGACGCGGATCTTGCGGGTGCGCCAGATCTCGTCCGCGATCTCGGAGGGAGTCACGGAGCCGAAGAGGGCGCCGGTCGGCCCGGCCTTGACCTCGAAGCGAAGCACCGTCTTCGCGAGCACGCCGGCGATCTCGCTCGCCTGCTCCGAGCTCCGCGCCTCGTGCTTCGCACGCTCCGCCTCGACCCGCCGCAGCTCCGCCACGCGCGCGGCGGTCGCCGGCTCGGCCAGCCGTCTCGGGAGCAGGAAGTTCCGCGCGTAGCCGCGGGCGACCGCGACGACGTCCCCTCGCAACCCGAGCTTCTCGACGTCCTGGAGGAGGATGACGTCCATCTACGGCGCGACGTACGGGAGCAGCGCCATCTCCCGCGCCCGCTTCACGGCTCCGGCGACCTGGAGTTGGTGGCGCCGGCAGGCGCCCGTGATGCGGCGCGAGCGGATCTTGCCCTTCTCCGAGATGTAGCGCCGGAGCTGAGCCGTGTTCTTGTAGTCGACCTCGTCCACCTTGTCGCGGCAGAAGTGGCAGCTCTTGCGCCTGCCGCCGGTCGTAGGCGGCCCCTGTCGCCTGCGTGGTGTCGTGCTCGCCTTCTTGCTGGCCATCGTCTCTCCTAGAAGGGGATGTCGTCGTCGCTCGGCGAGGTCGGGAAGTCGTCCCCGGACGCGGACGCCGCGCCGGCGGGGACGTACGCTGCCTGCGCCTCGCCCTCCATGCGGCCGCCGAGGAACTGGACGCTCTCGGCCACGATCTCGACCGCCTGCCGCTTCCCACCGTCCTGGGCCTCCCACTCGCGCCACTCCAGGCGCCCGTCGATCGCGACCGGACGGCCCTTGGAGAGGTACTGCGCGCAGTTCTCGCCCTGCTGACCCCAGACCGTCACGTCGAAGTAGTTGGGCTTGTCGACCCACTGCCCAGTCTCGTCCTTGCGCCGGGTGTTGACCGCGACGCGGAGGGAGCAGACCGGCGTGCCCGAGGGCGTGTGCCGGAGCTCGGGGTCACGGGTCAGGTTTCCGACGAGGACGACGCGATTGATGTTGCCGGCCATTTCCTACTCCTCCTCTTCCTCGGCCTGGGGTGCGGTCTCTGCATCGTTGCGTGCCGGCGTCGCCACCGCTACCGGCCTGGCGGGACTGCCCTTGATCCGACGTGTCGCCATGTGGCGCATGACTCCGTCGTCGATGCGCAGCACGCGCGAGATCTCGTCGAGCGTCTCCGGGGCGCACGTGAACTGCAGGAGGTGGTAGCTCCCCTCGCCCTTGTGCGCGATCTCGTACGCGAGCCTCCGGCGACCCCAGGGATCGTGCAGGTCCCAGCTGCCACCCGCCTTCTCGACGAGCTCCTGGACGCGCGAGACGACCTCGGACTGCCGCGCCTCGTCGAGGTCGGGGTCGAGCAGCAGCAGAATCTCGTACTCGTTCACGGGTTCCCTCCACTCCTTCCCTCGGTCTCAGTCGGCCCCGTCTTCGTGGAGCCGCAGGGAACGTGCGGCCCGGGTACGAGGCAGGAAGCGCGGGCAAGCGTAGCAGCGTCGGGGCCGGTCGAGCGAGGGCGATCCCAGGGGAGCGCTACCATCGGCGGATGCGCAAGCTGCTCACGTGGCTCGCCGTCACGCTCGGGATCGCAGCGCTCGTGCGCAAGCTCCGGCAGCGCCGAGCGGCATCCGAGGGGATGCCGAGCGTCTCGCCGCCGCCCCAGCCCGACCAAACTCAGCCGGACCAGCCCCAGCCAGACCAGGCCGACCCCGCAGACGAGTTGCGGCAGAAGCTCGCGGAGTCGCGGAGCGAGGAGCCGCCCACGGCCGGGGCGGCACCGCCCGCTCCCGGAGCCGGATCGGTCGAGGAGCGTCGCGCGGAGGTGCACGAGCAGGCGCGCGCGACGCTCGACGAGATGCAGCCCCCGGCGGAACGCTCCGGCGAGAGCTAGACCTTGGCGTCGGCAGGGGGCGAGGAGCGGAAGGAGGCGCAGGCTGCGGGGGTGGCGCTCGAGCAGACGGGCGCGCGGACGCCGACGCCCGACTCCGCCGAGGTACTCGAGGCGATCCAGGAGCTCTCCGCGCGGGTCGGCGGCATCCAGGCCGAGCTGAACGCCCTGCGGTCGCAGTCGCGCCCGCTCCCGAACGGGCCCGAGCGGCCTGGGTGGGAGGTCCGGCGCGACGGAGGACGCGAGTCGTTCGGATGGGTGCGCGAGCTCGAGGCGCCGCGGTCGCGGACGGCACGGGTTCCGTGGCTCCTGCTCGAGATCACCTTCCTCGCGGCCGTCGGGGTCGGGCTCGCGATCGCGGACGTGCGCTGGGAGGCGATCGTCGCCGGCATGGCCGGAGCCTGGGCGCTCGTCGTGCTCGTGGAGTGGACGGGCGCGCGCGCCGCGCGCCAGCGGGCCGAGGCCGCCTACGCGGCGCCCGTGTACGGCGAAGGGCTCGCCTCCGACCCCTCCTGGTTCGCTCCGCCCTCCGAGCGCACCGTGCTCGACGTGCGCGACGAGGACACCGGCACGCGGCTGCCGCCGCCGACTGCCGCCTAGCGTTCAGCCCCGCGAGGAGCGTCGCGGGGCCGCGGTACCCTCCGCGCCGATGCGCTTCGCAGCCGCGATCGCGGGGATCGCCCTCGTCGCCGCTTCCGGCGCTGCGTCCGCGCCCAGCGCCCCCTCGTCCACGAGCCTCCTCGACGTCGGGGACTCCCTGAGCGTCGGGACCGCGCCCTACCTGCGCGCCCGGCTGCCCGGATACCGGATCGCGTGGGACTACGACGTCGGCCTCCATGCGTACGACGCCGCCCGGATCGTCTCCACGACCCGGCCTCTGCCGCACGTGGTCGTCGTCAGCGCGGGCACGAACGACGATCCCCGGATCGTCTCGACGTTCGCCCGCGCGGTGGCGACGATCGTCGCGGACGCGGGCCCCGGCCGCTGCGTCGTCTGGCCGACCATCGTGCGTCCGCCGGCCGTCGGGACGACGTACGACGGGATCAACCGTGCGCTCGAGCGCGCCGGCGCGCGCCACCGGAACCTCGTGCCCGTGGACTGGGTGCACCTGGTCGCCGCGCACCGCTGGTGGCTCGCCAGGGACGGCGTGCACGTCAGCCCGGCCGGCTACAAGGCGCGCGCCGCGGCGATCGTGAGCGCGGTCGCCACCCGCTGCCGCTAGAACGCCGTGCTCTTCCCCACCGCGACCTTCGCGATCTTCTTCCTCACGGTGCTGCCGCTCTCGTGGCTCCTCATGCCGCGGGGGGAGCGCTGGCGGCCCTTCATCATCGCCGCGAGCTACGTCTTCTACAGCGCCTGGGACTGGCGCTTCGTCTTCCTCCTCGCGTTCTCGACAGTCTGGAACCAGCTCTTCGCGCAGGCGATCCACGCGCGGCGGAACGCCGGGCAACGGAAGCTGCTGCTCGCGGTCGCGGTCGCAGGGGACGTGGCCCTCCTCGGCTACTTCAAGTACTACGACTTCTTCGTCTCGTCGACGCACAACGCCTTCGCGCTCGTCGGCGCCGACGTGCCGCTCTCGATCCGCTCGATCGTGCTCCCGGTCGGGATCTCGTTCTTCACCTTCATGGCGATCAGCTACGTCGTCGACACGTACCGCGGCGACTGGCAGCCGACGAGCTTCTCGAAGTTCGCCGCCTACCTCTCGTTCTTCCCGCATCTCGTCGCAGGGCCGATCGTCCGTCCGGGCGAGCTCCAGCCGCAGTTCGAGACGCCGCGTGACCCCCGCTACGTCGACACGGCCCGCGCGTTCTTCCTCATCGGCACGGGGCTCTTCAAGAAGGTCGTGATCGCGAACTACCTGGCTTCCGCGATCGTCGACCCCGTCTTCGGGGCGCCCGACCAGCACTCGTCGCTCGAGACCCTCCTCGGGATCTACGGCTACGCAGTCCAGATCTACGCGGACTTCAGCGGCTACACGGACATGGCGATCGGGTTCGCGCTCCTCCTCGGCTTCCGCTTCCCGCAGAACTTCGACTCACCCTACGCGGCGACCTCGATCCAGGACTTCTGGCGCCGCTGGCACATGACCCTCTCGCGCTGGCTGCGCGACTACGTGTACATCCCACTCGGAGGGAACCGCGGGGGCCGGCTGCTCACGTACCGGAACCTCATGCTGACGATGCTCATCGGGGGCCTCTGGCACGGCGCCGGCTGGACGTTCGTCGTCTGGGGAGGGCTCTGGGGCGCCGGGCTCGTCGCCGAGCGCTGGTGGCGCGACCGGCCCGGGTACGTGGGGCGCTCGCTCGTCGGCTTCCGCCGCGGCTGGCACCGCTTCCTCACCTTCCAGTTCGCCTGCTTCGCCTGGATCTTCTTCCGCGCCGACTCGTTCGCGGACGCCCGCGACATCATCGTCCGGCTCTTCACCGCCTGGGGCCAGGCGTCGCCGCTCGTGACCGGAGGGGTGCTGCTCGCGATCGCCGTCGGGATCGGCTCGCAGTACCTGCCGCCGCGCTTTCCGCTGCTCGTCATGGCTCGCTTCTCGCGGCTGCCCATCCCCGCGCAGGCCGTCGTTCTCGCCTTCGGGCTCCTGCTCGCGAACGCGATGGGCCCGGAAGGCGTCGCCCCCTTCATCTACTTCCGTTTCTGATGGAGACGCGCTCGGCACCGAGGCGCCGGCGTCCGCAGGAGCGGACGGAGGAGGGCGGCCGCAGGCTCCACTCCGCCGGCTCGGCCTTCGTCGTCGCCCTGCTCGCGCTGCTGCTCGGTGCGTTCCTGAACGCGCCCGGGATCCACAAGTCCGCCTCCGGCCAGCCGCAGGGGTGGAAGCGCGATCTCGCGCTCCGCGTCTCCGGGCCGCTCGCGAGCGTGAGCCACGCCATCGGCCTCGACGCCCCCAGGCGCGGCCTCAAGGCCGTGCTCGGAAGATCGGACGACGACGTGATCGACACCGCGGTCGCGGTTCCCGCCTCCTCGACCCGCGGAAGCGCGCGCCCGACTCCCTCGCCTCCCCCGCGCCGCACGCGTTTCTCGCCGAAGCACCCGCTGCGGCTCTGGATCATCGGCGACTCGCTCGTGATCGTGCCGGGCGAGTCGCTCCTGCGCGCGGTCGCGGGCAACCGCGCCATCGACGCCAGCCGGCGGATCGACGGGCGCGTCGCGACCGGGCTCGAGCGCCCCGACGTCTACAACTGGTTCACGGCCGTGCGCGACGAGATGCGGAGCAGGAACCGGCCGAACGCGGTGGTCGTCATGTTCGGCGGCAACGACGACCACGACTTCATGACGGGCGTCCCGCCCGGGAGGCAGATCGGCCCCTTCGGGAGCTCGAGCTGGACGGCCGAGTACCGCCGGCGCGTGCGCGCGATCATGGACCTCGTCACGCGGAACGGCGCCTACCTCGTCTGGATCGGGCTCCCGATCTCGCACGACGCCGCTCAGACGGCGCGCTTCGACGCGATCAATGCGATCGTGCAGCAGGAGGCGAAGCGCCTGCCCGGCCGGGTGACGTACCTGGACACGTACTTCTTCTTCGCCGGCGACAACGGGGGCTTCGCGCAGTACATCCCGGACGACTCCGGCCAGCTCGTGAAGATGCGCGCCGACGACGGCGTCCACTTCGAGCGCCCCGCGGGCGACCTGATCGCGCAGTCGGTCCTCGACCGTCTGAGCCGTCGCTTCGACCTGACGGGCTGGCGCCGCTCCGCGAGCGGCTAGCGAGCTCGCGCCGCGCGTCGGGCGGCCTCACCGAGGAGCGCCCCCGCCGCGGCGTCGAGCACGAAGTGGTTCCCCGTGCCGACGATGACGAGCGAGACGAGACCCGGGTACGCGCAGGCGAGCGCTTTCGCCCCCGTCGCTTCCGCCCGCTCCACCATCGTCGCGGCGGTCACCCAGGCGTAAGCGACGTGCAGGCTCGGCATCGCCGCCACCGGGTTGTAGAGGCGGACGAGCAGCGGGTGCTCCAAGTCGAGCCCGCTCACCTCGGCGAGCGTGTCGACGAACCCTTCGAGCTCACGCGGCGGCGCCGTCGGACACAGGAGGAAGACCGGTTGCGCGCCGACCTGCGCGGCGAGGCAGGCCCGGCGCAGCGCGTGGTACCCGGGATCCCGGCGGCGGTAGAGGAGGATCAGCCAGCCGACGGTGAGCCCGAAGTTGAACACGCCATAGCCGACATTGAGCCCGTGGACGAGGCGCGGGAACCGGAGCAGCGCCCGCTGCACCGCCGGCTCCACGTGGAGCTGGAGCCGGCGCTCGGCCGCGACCACCCGCTCTGCGTTGCGCCGTGCGCGCTCGCGGCCATCCCGCTCGAGCACGATCCTCCGCACGAGCAGGCAGAGCGCGTACACGAGGAGACCGAGCGTGAGCTCACGCCTCGCGGAGTAGTCGGCTCGCACGGCGGCCGAGCGTATCGAGGGCGTCGAAAGCGCGGCGCCGGCCAGCCGGCGCCGAGCCGAAGACGGCGCGCGGCCGGCGGCATCCCGATGCTGGGGCACGTCGAGGCCCGAAGTCGCCGCGCGGGCGCCGTTTCCAGACGAAGCATGTTTCGCCTCGGGGAGGCGGGATAAGCAGACCCTGACCATGGAATTGCCTCTCGAGGTTTCATTTCGGGCCGAGCCGGCGAGCGTCCGCGCGGCTCGCGAGACGGTGGCGGCGATGGCCGCAGAGCTCGGGGCGTCGCCCCGCGTGGTCGACGACGTCCGGCTCTGCGTGAGCGAGGCGGCGACGAACGCCGTCCGGCATGCCTACCGTCACGGAGGGGGCGAGCTCCGGATCCGCGTCGACGCGCGAGACGGGGCGTTCACCGTCGTCGTCCGCGACGACGGAGTCGGCCTCGTCGGCTTCCAGCGGGAAGGCGAGCTCGGCCACGGGCTGCGGATCATGGAACGCCTCGCGACGCGTTTCGCGATCGAGAGCGCGCCCGATGCCGGCACGCGGGTCCGGATGGTCTTCGAGCTCGAACATGCGGGACGGCTCCCGACGCGCTCGCCACCGTCCTCGGCCGGGTAGTCGCCAACCCTCGCCGGCGCCTCGTCCCACTGCTCACGCATGCGACCGGCCCGACGCCGGCCGAATGAATCGCCCTCCGGCCCAGTGAGGTCGTCCCTCGGACTCTGCGCGCTGCACTACTCTCCGCCGCGGAGCGGCATGGGCCCGGTGGCCCAGCTCGTCTTCAAAACGAGTGCGGTCGTGTAGCCCACGGCTCGGTCGGTTCGACTCCGGCGCCGCTCCGCTGAGCCACATTCGGCGCCTCGAGGCCAATAGCGACGAGTTCTAGGCGCTCCAGGCGGGATCGCCGATCTTCCGCACAAGTCCGCTCAAGACCGCCTGAGAGCGGTGCCGACTATCCACAACTATCGCGCGGGGAGTCGTGACGAGCAGACTGGCTCAGCTTTCGTGGTCCGCACCGTCAGCCCGCTCCGTGAAATCGCCCGTCTGGCTCACCCGCCCCAGGGTCGGTGAGCGAGCGCTTCTCGCCGCGGTGTGGGGACTCACTCCTCGAAAGCTCAGGCTGATCGCGGGCGGCGCTACCACACTTGCTCTTTTCGTGGTCGCCGGATACGTCGCAGCGCTCATACTCGCGCTGAGTCAGGTGTCCTAGAGATTCAGACGTGTCTCAGCTCGTGTCGGACCATAAATTCACCGAGCCGGTGGCGCTTTTGTCCACCCGACCCAGTGACCTTCCGCTTCCGCGTACTGCCCCCGGGCTGAGTTTCGACCTACTCGCGCTCCGTGCTCGGTGCGGCGAGGAACCTACGGCGCAGGCGCGGGGCCGTCAAGGCAGCCGAGCATCCGATTGCCGCACTTTGCGGCTTTCCCATGCTGCCAATCGGCTGCCTCGTCGAAACGTGTGGGGTGGTCGCCTCAGCTAGTCGACGTACGGGACGCAGTTTCGCAGGCTAGTCGCGACGCGAGCGGTCGCGAAGCGTGTCGGCGACCACGGTTGAACTGAGCAGGAGGATGAGCCGTCGCAGTCTTGCGGACTCTCGCTCATGCTGATGAGCGACGACCTCGGGCAGCTTCGCGAGCAGCGCATCTGGCTCGGCGAGTGCTCGGAGAAGCGGTTCGGCGGCCTGGAGGGGGACGTCCGCGGCATGCAGCGTCCCGAGCACATCCGCGTGCAGTGCCCTGTGGTAGGCGTCATCTGCAGCGATTCGCTCCGCGAGCCCGATGAGTTCTTGGAACTCCCGTTGGAGGGTGCGGGCCAGCTCTGGCCACCCAGCCGTGTCGGTGGCCGCAACCGGGTCAAGGTCGAAGGACTGCCGGAACGACGGATCTCGCTCGAGCATCCGATGGAGCCCCGTAAGCTCGTGCTCGCTCAGCGGCTCAAGACGGAGGAGATCGGCGATGCTCCGCTGTGCTCTCCTGACCCAATCATTCGGCGCAGGCTGCAGAAGCCGCAGCAGGCGCGCCAGTCGCTCTTGGCTGTATCGATCCTGCGCCACCACGAACTAGACGGGACCGGCATAGCCCTTCTTCCATGAGCTTCGCGCGAAGATGCTCCACAACGCTGGGCCAGTTTTCACGTCAGCCGGAATAGCGGTGCGAGGAGCTTGGTTGTCGTGGAAAACGCGAATCGCGCGCAAGGATTGTGGGCAGGGTCCTCGGCGAGTGAGGGCAATAGCAATGGACGCATGTTCGCGAGCAGCGACTGCTCGGCGACACGCGCTGACCGGTTTGAGGAGCGAACCGCCGTAAACGTCGCTCCCGCGAGCACGAGCGTTCCGCCAGCTGTGGCCAGTGCCGAGATCGTCTGCCAGTCGGCCACGTGACGATGATATGCGGCGCTGATCATGGGCCCTCGTCAACGCTCGCCTGCCCCAGCGTCCGGGAATGTCCCTTGAGGGTCAGGCCCGACGCGGAGGGGCGAGACCTGGCGCCCGCGGCAAGTGCGGCGCCCGGACCTGGTCTGAGACACTCCGCCGCGTGGAGCCCTCTGAGGAGATCCGGCGCATCGTCCACCGATGGCTCGTCGCCAATAGGGACGGAGACGCCGATGCGGTGATAGCGCGGGTCTCGGAGCGGCCCGGACTGCTCGCAATCGGAACCGACCCTGGCGAGTGGTGGCACACCCCGGAGCGGGCTGTCTGGAGACGCCAGGTCGAAGAGTCCGGCGGCTTCCCGCTCGACTGGGGCGAGATCGAGGCCTGGGAGGAGGGCACCGTCGGTTGGGCGGGGATGATGATCACGCTCGGGAGGCCCGAGGGCGACGGAATGCTTTCCGAGCTGCGCGCGACGTACGTGCTCCACCTCGAGCACGGCGAGTGGAAGATCGTCCAAATCCACTGGTCGCTGCCGGGGAACGCGAACGTGGAGATACTCGGCATGCAGCTCACCCTCACCCTCGAGCAGCTCGAGAAGACGCTCCAGCTCGAACGACCCGATCTTTCGGAGAGCACCGCCGCGGACGGCACCGTGACCCTCGTTTTCACGGATGTCGTGGACTCCACCGTGCTCACTGCACGTCTGGGTGACAAAGCGTGGATGGAGACGGTGCGTCGACATCACGAAGCGGTCCGAGAGTGCGCCGAAGCACATGGAGGCACGGTCGTCGAGACGCAGGGCGACGGGGCATTACTCGCATTCGGGAGCGCTCGGCGGGCGGTTTCATGTGCGAAGGACATCCAAGCGGCGGTTCGGCGTGACTTCGCAGATGCGTCGCCCCCGATCCGGGTGAGGATCGGCATCCACACCGGCGACGCGTTGCACGAGGCGGACCGATTCTTCGGGACGACCGTGAACTACGCTGCTCGGGTTGCCAGCCACGCGCTGGGCGGAGAGGTGCTCGTGTCCAACATCGTGCACCAACTCGTGTCGGACTCGGACATCGAGTTCCTCGAGAGTCGCGACGTGGAGCTGAAGGGGATCGAGGGTTCCCACAGGCTCTTCGCCGTGGACCTTTCCTAGACGCGGCTCGGCAACGTGCCGACGCGAAGTGCGCGTTGCGGCGCGAACTCTTCGCTCGCGAGCGAGAGGTACCTCAGCTGACCCAGTGTGCGGGGATGTCCCTTGAAGACGACGCCTCCAGTTCGTAGACCTCTATTAGGCTGGCGCCACCGTCGTCTCACGCAAGACTCAGGCGGATCTGCTGACTCGCACCACCTATGATCGACTCACCGCCGACGAGGAGGAAGCGATGGCCACTACGATCGACGTCGCTCCGGAACGGCTTGAGACGCTCCGAAGCGGGTTCTCGGGCACGCTACTGCAGCCCGACGACGACGGCTACGACGAAGCCCGCTCCATCCACAACGGTCTCATCGACAGGAGACCGGCGCTGATCGCCCGCTGCCGGGGCGTCGCTGACGTGGCCGACGCAATCGGATTCGCGCGAGAAGCCGGCCTCGACATCTGCGTCCGTGGCGGCGGCCACAACGTCGCTGGCCGTGCCGTCATCGACGGCGCACTGATGATCGACCTCTCGATGATGAAAGGGATCCGGGTCGATCCGGTTGCCGCGCGAGCCCACACAGAAGGGGGCGTTCTGTGGGGTGAGCTGAACCGCGAGACTGCCGTGCACGGGCTGGCCGTTACGGGCGGCGTGATCTCGACGACCGGCATCGCCGGACTCACTCTCGGCGGCGGCATCGGCTGGCTTATGCCGAAGCTCGGCGTCGCGATCGACAACCTGATCTCGGTCGATCTGGTCACTGCGGAAGGCGAGTCGATCACCGCGAGCGAAAGCTCCCACCCCGACCTGTTCTGGGCGCTGCGAGGAGGCGGCGGCAACTTCGGCGTCGCGACCTCGTTCGAGTTCCGTTTGCACCCGCTTCGGCAGGTCGTAGGCGGGCTCGTCGCCCATCCGCTCCCGGCGGCCCGCGACCTGCTCCGCTTTGTGCGCGACTTCACCCGTGACCTGCCCGACGAGCTGATGATCGCCGCCGGTCTCGTAAACGCGCCAGACGGCTCGGGTGTCAAGCTCGGCGCGGCCGTCGTCTGCCACTGCGGCACCGAGGATCAGGCGAACGCGGACCTGAAGCCGTTGCTCAAGTTCGGCGATCCGGCGCTCGTGCAGGTCGCGCCGATGCCGTATCCCGTGATGAACACGATCCTCGACGCCGGGTACCCGAGGGGTGCCTTCAATTACTGGAAGTCGACTTTCGTCACTGACCTCAGCGACGACGTGATCGACATCTGCGTGGAAAGCTTCGACAGCATCCCGTCGACCATGGGCGGCATGATCTTCGAGCACTTCCACGGCGCGGTGACGCGGATTGCCGAAACCGCGACCGCCTGGCCGCACCGCCAGGAAGGCTTCGACCTCGTGATCACGGCGGAGTGGCTCGACCCGGCAGCGACCGACGAGAACATCGCTTGGACGAGATCGCTGTATGCGCGGCTGGAGCCGCACGCCTCCGGCCACCGCTACGTCAACTACCTCGACGACGACGACGCGGACGCCGTTTCCTCCGCGTACGGCCCGAACCTAGCGCGACTTGCCGACGTCAAGCGCCGCTACGACCCAGGAAACGTCTTCCACCACAACCACAACATCCCGCCGGCGACGTAAGGCGCTCCCAGCGCCTCGTGCGAGTTCGTCGGCAGTCGGACGAGGCGACAGCACTGCGGTGTGCGCCAGCGTTCGGGAATGTCCCTTGACGGGTGCGGACCTCGCCCGCCGGAGTCAGGACGTCAGCGGCGTCACGTATGTCCACGGATCAGAAGCCCTAGCTACTGGCCCGTCCCGAAGCTGCGCAGCCTCGGGCACGACGATCAGGGCGCGAGGTTAGGTCCGGCGCGACAGGACGATCGCGCCGTCCGCGCCCGCGACTACCTCGCGCAGAGCTTGTGCCGCCTGTTCGAGCGGACGGACGGACGCTAT
>JBKPTS010000054.1:0-49629 GCA_046735575.1 Actinomycetota bacterium | reverse complement strand
GGGCGCCCGTGAGCCGGACGCGGAGCGCCGTGACCGTGCCGCGGGCGGCCGACGACCGGCCGCGGCGGCTCGCAGTGGCCTGCGAGAGGACGTCCAGGGTCCCCCAGTCGGCGAGCTGCACGTGCGTCCCCGGGGTCGGCGCGACGTCCTGCCCCAGGGCCCGGAGGCCGGCGACCGTCGAGCCCGACACGTCGCCGCCGGCCGACCGCCGGCTCGACCCCGCGCTCGCCTGCGCCGTCACCTGCGAGGCCACGATCTCGCCGCCGAAGAGCGACAGCGCCACGGTGTCGGCGTGCGCCTGCGCAGTGGCGGTCTCCCCCGTCTGGGCCGACACGCTCGCGTGCGAGGCGCCGACGATGGCGATCGAGCCGTCGTCCGGATACGAGAAGGACTGGAGCTCCGCGCTCGAGTTCGTCGGCCAGGCGATCTGCCCGAGCGCGACGGGGGTCTGCCCCGGGACCGTGATCCGCAGGATGACGGCGTCCGCGGCGGTCGCGACGTTCGCGAGCGGCACCGGCGCCGACGCGCCCGCGGTCGCCAGGATCAGGGCGGAGCCTGCGACCGCGGCGAGACGGATCACGGCGAGTCAGGGTAGCGCGGCCCCTGGCGGCTCGCCCTCCACGCGAACTGGGCCGCGACGGCGAGCAGGAGCACGGCGAAGAGCCGCCGCAGCGTGCTCTCGGGGAGGGAGGTCGCGATCCGAGCGCCCAGCTCGACCCCGACGATGGAGGAGACGCCGACGACGAGCGCGGCCCGCGCGCGCAGGTTCCCGTACCGGCGCTGGTTCCAGGCGCCCGCGAGCACCGTCGGCAGGATCGCGAGCAGCGACGTCGCCTGCGCGTCGACCTGCCCGAGCCCGAGCGCGACGAGCGTGGGGACGAAGAGAATGCCGCCGCCGACGCCGAAGAGCCCCGCGAGCAGGCCGGCCGCGAGCCCGAGGAGGACCGCGAGCACGAGCGACCCGCTCGACAGCGCGAGCGGGGTCAGGGCCAGAGCAGCCATATGCCGATCCCCGCGAGCAGGACCGAGAACCCGTACGAGAGCGCCTTCGTCGTCACCCGCTGCTGGAGGTACGTGCCCGCGAGGACGCCGAAGATCGCCGGGATGCCGATGAGCGCCGCGTAGCCCAGGTGGACGTCGCCCCGGATGCCGTACACGACCGAGCCCGCAGCCGCGGTTATCGCGATCGCGCCGAGCGAGGTCGCCGTCGCGACCCGCGTTGGGAGCCGCTGCAGGAGGACGAGCAGAGGCACGGCGACGACCCCTCCTCCGACTCCGAAGAGCGCGGAGAAGATCCCCGCCGCGAACCCGATGGCGACGAGGCGCACGTTCCTATCCTACGAAGGTGAGGATCGTTCTCCTCTCGTGCCTCGCGCTCGTCGCGCCGGCGGCCGTCGCGAGCGCCGGGCCCGCGCCCGCAACCGGCGCGAGCGGGATCTTCGTCGTGCGCCCGGACCCGCGAGCCTGTCCCTCGCCGATGTGCGGCGGGTACTGGGTCGCCCTGGCGAACCGTGCACGGACCCGCTGTGCCGACGGCCTCCTGCGGCCGCGCTGCTACGTCGCGTCCGCCGAGAACGCCTCGACGCATCGGGCCGTGTCAGTGCCGTCGCAAGCACTCGCTCAAGGAACGCTCGCACCGGCATCCTTCCCGCAAATCGGCCAGCTTGGTGTGCTCAATGTGTCGGACTTGTGGGTTCCTGTCGACTCGAAGCCGCCGAGGGGCGCTTTCTATCGCCTGCACTGCACCAGAGACCCTCTGAGTCTGTTTTGCCGGACGAACGTCAAGCGGGTGAACTCACGCGCTCGTGCCATCCGGGTCACAAACACCGTGGCGTCCCCTGGCTTAAGTAGGTCGACGCTGAGGCGCGTGTTGCGCGCCTTGCTCTCGCCAGCGGGGCTGCTCGCCTCCGGACGGGTCAGCGCGACGCCGACGGGCGCACGCGTGTTCGAAGTATCAGAGGCCTACCTCAAGCAGCCGCCTCGCGCCTGAGCACGTCCCAGGCGAGGCGGACGTCCTCCTCGGTCGTGCGGAAGTTGCCGACTGCGAGCCGCAGGACGTAGCGGCCGCCGAGGCGCGTGTGCGAGAGGAAGACCTCGCCCGACGCGTTCACGCGCTCGAGCAGCCGCTCGTTCTCCTCGTCCGTCCCGCGGCGGCGGAAGCAGACGAGCGAGAAGCGCCGCGGCGCGACCACGTCCCACTCGGGGTCCGAACGCACCCACTCCTCGAAGAGGGCGGCGAGCCTGACGTGCTCGCGGATCCTCTCCTGCAGGCCCGATCGGCCGTAGCCGCGGAGCACGGCCCAAAGCTTCAGGGCGCGGAAGCGGCGCCCGAGCGGGATCGACATCTCGCTCAGGTTCACGGCCTCGTCCGGTGAGCGCAGGTACTCGGGGACGAGGCTGAACGTCCGCCGGAACTCCTCGGGGCGGCGCGTCCAGAAGGCGGAGCAGTCCATCGGCGTGCCGAGCCACTTGTGCGGGTTGACGACGATCGAGTCCGCGCGCTCCCAGCCCGCGAAATGGTGGCGGAGCTCGGGGCAGACGGCGGCGGAGCCGGCATACGCGGCGTCGACGTGGAGCCAGACTCCTGCGTCCTCGCAGCGGTCGGCGACGGCCGCCACCGGATCGACGGCCGTCACTCCCGTCGTCCCGACCGTGGCGATCACGGCGCACGCGTCGTCGAGCTCCAGGGCCTCGGGCCGGAGCCCGTACTCCTCGTCCACGGGCGCCTTGCGGAGCTCGAGCTCGAGCAGCCGCGCCGCCTTGTCCGCCACCGAGTGTGCGTGCTCGGAGCAGACGACGGCGCGGCGTCCGGGGTGCGTGTCCCGCGCGACCGCGAGCGCCGCCACCGTCGCCGTCGAGGCCGTGTCCTCGATGTGCCCGTGGAGGCCCGGCGGCAAGCCCAGGAGCTCCGCGAGCCAGGCGAGCGTCACCTCCTCGAGCTCCTGCAGCGCAGGCGACGTGCGCCAGAGGATCCCGACCTGATTCAGACCCGCGGCGAGGAGCTCCGCGAGCACGCCCGGCTCCGCGCCGGTGTTCGCGAAGTACGCGAAGAAGCGGGGGCTCTGCCAGTGCGTGAGCCCGGGAAGGACGACCTCGTCGAGGTCGCGCAAGAGCGCCGCGAACGGCTCCGGCTCCTCGGGCGGCGACGCCGGCAGAGCCGCCCGGATCTCGCCCGGCTCGACCTGCGAGAGCACGGGGAGCTCACGGACGCGCTCGAGGTAGCCCGCGACCCAGTCGAGAGCCGCGGCCCCGTCGTCCCGAAAGCTCATTTCGCGAGCCTCTTGACGTCCCGCCAGGGGCGTGCGTTCAGGATCTGCTCCTTCGTGAGCCACGCCCGGCGCGCCTGGGCGACGCCGAGCTCCGCGTGCGCGAGCGCGGTGGCGGAGTGGGCGTCGGTGTTGATCGGGATCAGCACCCCGGCCTCGGCCGCGAGGCGCGCGTGCGTGTCGCGCATGTCGAGCCGGTCCGGCTGCGAGTTGATCTCGATCGCCGTCTTCGTCTCGGCGGCGCGGGCGAGCACCCGCTCGACGTCGATCGGCGCGCCCTCGCGGCGCGTCAGCTTGCGGGCGGTGAGGTGCCCGATCTGGTCGACGTGCGGATTGTCGAGCGCGGCGAGGACGCGCTCGGTGGGGCTCCTCTCGAAGGCGGTGTGGAGGGAGGCGACGACCCAGTCGAGCTCGGCGAGGACCTCGTCCTCCACGTCCAGGCTCCCGTCGGCACGGATGTTGACCTCGATCCCGCGCAACACCCGGAACGGCTTCAGCCGCCCGTTCACCTGCTCGATCTCGCGCCACTGCTGCTCGAGCCGGCTCTCGCGCAGGTAGTGCGAGTGGTCGGTGATGCAGAGGAAGCGGTACCCGCGCGCCTTCGCGGTCTGCCCCATCTCCTCGATCGTGTTCGTCCCGTCCGAGGACCAGGTCGAGTGGCAGTGCATCTCCCCGCGCAGGTCGCCGAGCTCGACGAGCCCCGGAAGGGCGTGCTCGCGGGCGGCGCGGAGCTCGCCGTCGTTCTCGCGCAGCTCCGGCGGGATGTACGCGTAGCCGAGGTAGTCGTAGAGCTCCTCCTCGCTCCGGTGCGTGACCACGTCGCCCGACTCCTCGACCTTCACGCCGTACTCGGAGATGGAGAGGCCGCGCTTCTGCGCGTCCTCGCGGAGCGCGATGTTGTGGTCGCGGGAGCCCGTGAAGTGCTGGAGGACGTTCCCGTAGCACTCGTCCGGGACCACGCGGAGGTCGAAGCGGAGGCCGTCGTGGCCGACGACGGTGGCCTTCGTGTCGCCGCGCGCGGCGACCTCGGCGACCCAGCCCGCGCCGCAGAAGGCGTCGATCAGCGCAGCGGCGTCGCTCGAGGTGGCGATCAGGTCGATGTCCGCCACCAGCTCCTTGCGCCGGCGGACACTTCCCGCCTCCGAGACGGCGATCGCGCTCGGGTGCTCCCGGAGCTCGTCGACGACGCGCCTCACCGCGGGCAGCGCCGTGCCGAGCAGCCCGCGCGTCTCGGCCTTCTTCCTCTCGCCCGTGGCGAGCGCGCCGAGGATCTTCTGCTCGCTTCTCTCGCCCATGCCGGACAGCTCCCGCAGGCGTCCCTCCTCCGCCGCGGCCCGCAGCCCGTCGAGGGTCGTGATGCCGAGCTCCGTCCAGATGCGCGCGGCCGTCTTCGGCCCGACGCCGGGTAGGCGAAGGAAGTCGACGACGCCCGCGGGGACCCGCTGGCGCCTCCGCGCGAGCGCCGCGATCTCGCCTTCCTCGACGATCTCGACCACCTTCTGCTCGATCGTCCGGCCGACGCCCGGAAGCTCCTTCGCCTTGCCGGCGAGGGCGAGCTCCGCCACCGGCGCAGGCGTCTCCCGGATGCGCGTCGCGGCGCGGCGGTAGGCGATCACCTTGAACGACTCCTCGCCGAGGATCTCCGAGAGGTCGGCCAGGAGGTCGAGCTGGTCGGCGAGCTCGGGGTTCCGGGGCAGCGGCTTCGCCATGGCGGCGATGATATGGACGCGGTGTGGGGGAACCCGACGCTCCCGCGCGAACTCCTCTCTGGCCATGGCGACCGAGCCGGTCATCTCCCGCGGGCGGCCACGCGCCGTCGTCTGCCTGCCGACGTACGACGAGCGCGAGAACCTCGAGCCGATGGTCGAGGCGCTCGGCCAGGTGCTCGACCTCGAGCGCGACGTCGTGCTCGTCATCGACGACTCCTCGCCCGACGGCACGGGCGAGATCGCCGAGAAGCTGGCCGCCGAGCTCGAGTGGGTCGACGTGCTGCACCGTCCCGAGAAGCAGGGGCTCGGGCCCGCCTACATCGCGGGATTCCGGCAGGCGATCACGGCCGGGGCGGAGCTCGTGCTGGAGATGGACTGCGACTTCTCGCACGACCCGGGCGACGTGCCCCGGCTCATCGAGGCGGCTTCCGACGCCGACCTCGTGCTCGGCTCCCGCTACGCGCGCGGAGGGTCGGTCGACAACTGGGGGCTCGGGCGGCGGGTCGTCTCCCGGGCGGGCTGCCTGTACGCCCAGGTCGTCCTCGGCGTGCGCGTCCGGGACCTGACCGGCGGGTTCAAGTGCTTCCGGCGCGAGACGCTCGAGACGATCGATCTGGACGCTCTCTCCGCCCGCGGCTACGCATTCCAGATCGAGACGACGTACCGCGTGCTGCGCGCGGGCCTGCGCGTGCGGGAGGTGCCGATCCGCTTCACCGACCGGCGTGTGGGCGAGTCGAAGATGACGCGCGCGATCGTGGCCGAGGCGATGTGGAAGGTGCCGCTCATGCGCTGGAAGGCGCTGACGGGCCGCCTCTAGGGACGTGTCCGGGGTCAGACCCCGGACACGTCCTTCGTCGCGGCCCGAGCAGGAGCCGAGCCGGCGCGGCCCACCGGACCCGTCCGACGCGGACACTGTCCACGCTCGATCGGCGAGGCCGTACGCTGCGGCTCGTGGAGGAGGTGACCGACGCGAGCTTCGAGCGGGAGGTGCTCCGCTCGCCCGTGCCGGTCATCGTCGACTTCTGGGCGCCGTGGTGCGGGCCGTGCGATGCCATCGAGCCGCACCTGCGTGCGATCGCCGACGAGCGCGCCGGGCGCGTCCGGCTCGTTCGGGTCAACGTCGACGAGCAGCTCGGCGTGCCGGGGCGGTACGGCGTGCTCGCGTTGCCGACTGTGATCCTGTTCGCGGAGGGAGAGCCCCGCGCGACGGTGTACGGCGCGAACCCGCGCGAGCGTTACGAGCTGGCGTTCGCGCCGCACCTCGGCGCCTGACCCGCGCCCCCGGCGATTCCAGCCGACCTGCCGGCTGCCACACTGGCCTCGTGGCAGTCGAGATCGCACGCTGGGAGAGCCTGCTCGAAGACGAGGAGGTCGTCTACCGCGGGCTCGAGCCTGCACGCGACCCACGGGCGGAGCCCCTGCCGGACGACCTCGAAGCCCGCGTCGCCTCCTCGCTCGCCGCGAACGGCATCACGAGCCTCTTCGTGCACCAGGCCGAGGCGTGGGAGGCGGCCCGCCGCGGAGGGAACGTCGTCGTGACGACCGGCACCGCGTCCGGAAAGTCGCTCGCCTTCAATCTGCCCGTCCTCGACGCGATCGCGCGCGAGCCGAAGACGCGGGCCCTCTACCTCTACCCGACGAAGGCGCTGGCGCAGGACCAGCTCCGTGCGCTGACGGAGCTTCGGGTCAAGGGCGTCAAGCCCGCGATCTACGACGGCGACACGCCCGGGGAGCGTCGCTGGCAGATCCGCAAGTGGTCGAATCTGATCCTCACGAACCCGGACATGCTCCACGTGGGCGTCCTCCCGCACCACGACCGCTGGGGCGACGTCCTGCACAACCTGCGCTACGTCGTCGTCGACGAGGCGCACGTGTACCGGGGCGTCTTCGGGTCGCATGTCGCGAACGTCCTCCGCCGACTGCGCAGGCTCGCCCGGATCTACGACGCCGAGCCGCAGTTCCTGCTCGCGTCCGCGACGATCGCGAACGCGGGCGACCTGAGCGCCGCGCTCGTCGGCGAGCATGCGACCGTCGTCGAGCACGACACGTCGCCCAGAGCCGAGCGCGAGGTCGTGATCTGGAACCCGCCGCTCCTCGACCCGGAGCTCGGCCAGCGGGCGAGCCCGCTCGGCGAGGCGGCGCGGCTGCTCTCGGCGCTCACGTCGCAGGGGCTGCGCACGATCTGCTTCGCGAAGAGTCGCAAGGCGGCGGAGCTGATCCACCGTTTCGCCCGCGAGCGCGTCGATGCCGCGACGGCCGGCAGGCTCGCCCCCTACCGGGCCGGCTACACGCCCGAGCAGCGGCGCGAGCTCGAGCGGCGGCTCGTGGAGGGCGACCTGCTGGGGGTAACGGCGACGGACGCACTCGAGCTCGGGATCGACATCGGGCTGCTCGACTGCGCGATCTCGGTCGGCTTCCCGGGAACCGTGGCCTCGCTCCGCCAGCAGTGGGGACGGGCGGGTAGGCGGGCGCGGGGGCTGGCGGTGCTGATCGCCAGCGAGGACGCGCTCGACCAGTTCTTCGCCCGCGACCCGGAGGCGCTCCTGTCCCGGCGCGTCGAGGCGGCGATTCTCGACTACGCGAACCCGCGGATCCTCGACCCGCACGTCCTCTCGGCCGCCTTCGAGGCGCCGCTCGACGCCGGAGACGCGGAAACGCTCGGCGCCGAGGCGCTCGAGCGGGCGGCGGTGCTTCCGGAGCTCGAGCAGACGCCGGCCGGCTACGTCTGGAAGGGCCGCGACTATCCGGCAGCGCGGATCTCGCTGCGCTCCGGCGATGCCGACGCGTTCACGGTCGTCGACGCGGCGAGCGGAACCGTCCTCGGCCTCGTCGAGCGCGACCGCGCCTACTCGACCGTGCACGAGGGCGCCGTCTACCTCCACCTGGGCGAGCAGTACGTGGTCGAGTCGCTCGACTTCGAGAGCCGCGCCGCCCTCGTCGCTCCTACCGCCGTCGACTGGTACACGCAGGTGAAGAAGGAGACGGAGACGGCGATCGAGTCGGCGGAGCGCGCGGAGCGGAGACTCGGCGTCGAGCTCCGGTTCGGGCGGGTATCCGTGACCGAGCAGGTCGTCGCGTATGCCCGCAAGTCCGTGCGCGACGGCTCGACGCTCGACGTCGTTCCCATGCTGATGCCCGAGACGACGTTCGAGACGGAGGCGATCTGGTTCTGCCCCGAGCCGGAGCACCTGGCGGAGCTCGAGCGCATGCCGGTGCTGCTCGGCACGCTGCACGCCGCTGAGCACGCGCTCATCGCGCTCCTCCCGCTCTGGGCGATGTGCGACCGCTGGGACATCGGCGGCCTCTCGACGAACGTCCACTTCCAGACCGGCCGGCCGACGATCTTCGTCTACGACGGCCACGCGGGCGGCGTCGGGATCACCTCGCGTGGGTTCGACAGCTTCCAGGGCTGGGTCGAAGACACCGCGCGCTTGCTCGCCCGCTGCCCCTGCACGAGCGGCTGTCCCTCCTGCGTGCAGAGCCCGAAGTGCGGAAACCTGAACGAGCCGCTCGACAAGGCGGGAGCCCGAACGCTGCTCGAGCGGATGCTGCGCGGCGCGTAGTGTCGATCGCGCGGCTTCTCGCTCGTCGTCGTGATGGAATCCAACGAAAGGAGCCCCTGTGAAGTACATGGCGCTCATCTACGCCGACCGCGACCGGTTCGAGCGGCTCTCGCCCGAGGAACGGGAGGCCGCGTACGACCGCTACCGGGCGTTCGGCGAGGAGGCGACGAGGGCCGGCGTCGCCATCGGCGGCGCGGAGCTCGGCCCGACGCGCGACGCCACGACGGTACGCATCCGCGACGGCGAGACGCTCGTCACGGACGGGCCATACGCGGAGACCAAGGAGGCGCTCGGCGGGTACTACCTGCTCGAGTGCGCGTCCCTGGACGACGCCCTCGACTGGGCGGCCAAGATCCCGGGCGCCCAGCACGGCGCCGTCGAGGTTCGGGCGCTGCACGTCGACGACGAGGGAGGCGAGGCGGCATGAAGTACGCATTCCTGATCTACGACGACCCCTCGAGCTGGGAGTCGCTTCCGCCCGAGGAGGCGCAGAAGTTTCGCGCCGAGGAGATGCCGCGCTGGGAGTCCGCGATGGGCGAGCTCGCGAGCGTCGACCCCGAGTTCACGGGCTACGAGCTCGAGAGCCGCGCGCAGGCGAAGGTCGTGCGCGTGCGTGACGGCGAGCGTCTCGTGACGGACGGGCCCTTCGCGGAGACGAAGGAGGTCATCGGCGGCTTCTTCGTCGCGGAGATCCCCGATCTCGACGAGGCGATCCGGCTCGGGGCGGTGATCCCGAGCGCCGAGGGCGGCTCGATCGAGATCCGTCCGGTCATCGGCTAGGACCCGATGCCGGCGAGCGTCGAGCGTGTCTTCCGCGACGAGTGGGGCAATGCCGTCGGCATCCTCACGCGGGCGATCGGTGACCTCGAGCTCGCCGAGGACGCCGTGCAGGACGCGTTCGCGACCGCGCTCGAGCGCTGGCCGCGCGACGGCAGCCCCCGTAACCCCGGTGCGTGGATCGTCACCACGGCCCGCAACCGCGCCATCGACCGCATCCGCCGTGATCGCGTCCACCGCCAGAAGACGGAGCTCCTCGCGAAGCTCGAGGAGCTCCCGCAGGACGAGGACGAGATGAGCCCTTTCCCGGACGAGCGGCTCGCGCTCATCTTCACGTGCTGCCATCCGGCGCTCGCGAGCGAGGCTCGCGTGGCGCTCACCCTGCGCGAGGTGGGCGGGCTGACGACGGGCGAGATCGCGCGCGCGTTCCTCGTCGGCGAGGCGACGATGGCCCAGCGGCTCGTGCGCGCGAAGCGGCGTATTCGCGGTGCCGGGATCCCCTTCCGCGTACCGCCCGACCATCTGCTCCCCGACCGGCTCCCGCCCGTGCTCGCCGTCCTCTACCTCGTCTTCAACGAGGGATACGCCGCGACCGCAGGGCGCGACCACGTGCGCGAGGAGCTCTGCGACGAGGCCATCAGGCTCGGGAAGCTGCTCGCCGTCCTCATGCCGGACGAGGCGGAGGCGCTGGGGCTGCTCGCGCTCATGCTCCTCCAGGACTCGCGGCGGGAAGCGCGCATCGGGCCCGAGGGCGAGCTGGTGCTGCTCGAGGACCAGGACCGGGCCCTCTGGAACCGGGCTCGCATCGAGGAGGGGCTCCACGTCCTCGAGCGCGCGGTCTCGCTTCGTCGCCCCGGGCCGTATCAGCTGCAGGCCGCGATCGCGGCCTCGCACGCGGAGGGGCGCCCGTGGGAGGACATCGTGGCACTGTACGACCGCCTGCTCCTGCTCGACCCCTCCCCGATCGTGAGGCTGAACCGCGCGGTCGCGGTCGCGCTCTCGGGGGACGTCGAGAACGGGTTGGCGCAGGTCGATGCCCTGGACGGCCTCTCCGGCTACCACCTGTTCCACGTCGCCCGCGCGGATCTCCTCCGACGTCTGGAGCGGGCGGACGAGTCCGCCGCCGAATACCGGAAGGCTCTCGCGCTCACGGCGAACGAGGCGGAGCGCGACTTCCTCGAGCGGCGCCTGGCGGAGATCTCCGTCTAGGCCGGCTTGCGGGCGACGAGGAACGGCGCGTCGCCCTCCTCGAAGAAGGGCAGGTACTCGTCCGGGATG
Source organism: Actinomycetota bacterium (assembly GCA_046735575.1). Lineage (GTDB taxonomy): Bacteria > Actinomycetota > Thermoleophilia > Gaiellales > Gaiellaceae > GMQP-bins7. The sequence continues at coordinate 39,036 of JBKPTS010000054.1, read as the reverse complement.
CCGATCTCCTGGGCGGGCCCGTCCAGGCTGCGCCGCTCCACGCGAACGTCCGTGAAAGCCGCGTCCTGTGCCATCCGCACGAGATCGTCGTCCTCGTAGAAGCGTAGGCGGGACGCCATGGGCTCCGGAGCCGCCGGGGTCCCGCGCCACGCCGGGTCGGCGCCGAGCAGGACGACCCGGCCGCCGTCGGCGAGCACACGCCGGATCTCGGCGAACACCGCGACCGGATCGGGCAGGAAGCCCAGCACGCCCGTCATCGTCGCGCAGGTGAACATCTCGTCTGGAAAGGGCAGTCGCTGCGCGTCGGCTTCGAGGATCTCGACCCGCCCCTCGGCGACGGCCTGCGCGTTCTGCTCCCGCGCGAGCCGGACCATCTCCGGGCTGTGGTCGATAGCGGCGGCGCGGCAGCCGCTCTCGAGCGCCTCCTGGAGGAACGCCCCACCGCCGCAGCCGACCTCGAGCAGGACGTCTCCCGGCTCCAGCGCCAGCAGCTCGAGCAGGACCGCGAAGTTCGGGCGGTGGAAGAGCGGGTCGGCGTACGTCGCCCGCGCCTGCTCCCCCGAGGGGCGGCGTGCACGGCGGTCGGTGAGCCAGTCGCCGAACGCGGAGGGCGACGTGGCCTCGAGCAGCGGCGCGGCGGCCTCTCCGGCGAACCAGCCTGCGAGCTCGTCCCACCCCCCGAGCATGCCGCCCCAGCCGCGCTGCTCGAGCGTGATCCTCGTCCCGCCCTCCGTCGGCTCGAAGAGAGCCGCGACCTCGATCTTCACGTCCGGCTCCCAGCTCGCCGGCTGCCACTCGAGCACGACCTTCCGCCCGGGCTCCCACGACGTTATGCGGCCGATCTCGGACGAGCCTTCTCGCGCGGTACCGCCGTCGCGCAGCTCGAGCTCGATGCCACGTCGAGCCAGCGCCGCCGGCAGCTCGTGGACGAAGACCGCGAAGGCGTCCGCCGGCTCGAGCTCGACGTCCACCGAGGCGGAGACCGTCGTGCGCGCGCTCTCCGGCTCCACCGCTACTCGCCGAGCAGCGCGAGCGCGCGCTCGACCGCCTCGCGAGGCGCCGCCGCCCTCTCCACTCCGTCGACCGCGGGTGCCCCCTCGAGCGCGACCACCGGACGCCCGAGCCGACGGGCGAAGGCGATCTCGGCCAGCGTCCCCCAGCTTCCTCCGACGGCGATGACGGCCTCGCCCGACGCGGCGACCGCGAGGTTCCGCGCATGGCCGATCCCGGTCACCACGACGTGATCCGCCCAGCGGTTGGCCGCCTCGCGCTCCTCGCCCGGGAGGATGGCGAGCGTGGTGCCGCCCGCCTCCTTCGCCCCACGTTGCGCGGCTGCCATGACCTCGCCGAGGCCGCCCGTGACGACCGTGCAGCCGCGCTCCGCGAGCAGTCTCCCGATCTCCTGGGCCGCGTCCTCCCACTCGGCCCCGCTGCCGATGACGGAGACCTGGCGAGCCACGGCGCCATGCTATTGGGCGGGCTCGGGGGTCAGACCCCGGACTTGTCCTTTCGGGTGGAAGACGCCCTGCGCACGGGCGATCTTTCGACTGTCGGATCGTCCGGCCGGGACGTGTCCCGGGTCTGACCCCTCAGCGCAGCGAGCGCAGCGCCTTCGTCAGCGACTGCCCGCCCGCGAGCACGCCCGCGAAGAGGTCGCCGTCCCGGGCCACGCGGTCGAGCACCGCTCCCATCGTGAACGCGGTGAGGTCGAGGCCCGGCTCGACCTCCTCCCAGCGGAGCGGAGCCGACACCGGCGCGCCCGCCCGCGGCCGCACCGAGTAGACGCAGGCGTTCGTCTTCCCGGGGCCGTTCTGGTTCGCGTCGACGAGCACGCCGCGGCGCTTCTGCTTCGACCACTCCGTCGTGACGAGCCCGGGGTGCGCCCGCGCGAGCGCGCCGGCGACGATGGAGGCGAACTCGCGCGCCTCGGCGAACGAGTGCCGACGGGCGATGGGGACGAGGACGTGGATGCCCCTCGACCCCGAGGTCTTGGGATACGCCTCGAGCTCGACGAGGTCGAGTGCCTCCTTCACGAGCTTCGCGACCGTCACCACGTCCTCGAAGGTCGCGCCTTCGGCGGGGTCGAGGTCGAACATCACCCAGTCCGGCCGCTCGGGCTTGTCCTCCCGCGACGACCAGGCGTGCAGGTCGATGCAGCCCATGTTCACCATCCAGAGCAGGGCGAGCTCGTCGTCGACGATCGCGTATTCGATGACCTTCTTCTCCCCCTCGCGCGTCGAGGCCGGGAACGGCACGCGCCTGATCCAGTCGGGCATGTGCGACGGCGCCTGCTTCTGGAAGAAGTGCCCACCCTTCCAGCCGTCCGGATAGCGCTTCATCGTGAACGGCCGCCCGCGCAGGTGCGGGACGAGCACCTCGGCGACGTCGCGGTAGTAGGCGAGCAGGTCGCCCTTGGTGATCCCTTCCTCCGGCCAGAAGACCTTGTCCAGGTTCCTCAGCCGCAGCTCGCGGCGGCCCTTCCTGAGCACGGAGGGTAGGGAGGACGCCTCCCGCCGCACGTCGCTTGCGGGCTTGTCCTCGCGCAGGCCGACATAGGCCGGCGCGCGCAGACGGCCCTCGTGCGTCCACTCCGCGAACACGACCTCGGCGACGAGCTTCGGCTCGACCCAGACGACGTCCGACCTCCGCACCCGCGGCATCTTCGGCACCTCGCCGAACGGCGGGTCGGGGCGCTCGAGCGGCTTCAGGAGCTCGAGCAGCCGCTCGATCTCGGCGTCCGAGTAGCCGGTGCCGACGTTCCCGACCCAGCGCAGGCCGCCGGCTTCGTGCACGCCGACGACGAGCGCGCCGAATCCACCCGACCGGCGTCCCTGGCCCTTCGTGTAGCCGCAGATGACCACCTCCTGGCGGCCGCGCACCTTGACCTTGCGCCATTCCGGCCCGCGCCGGCCGGGCGCATAGGGCGAATCCAGGCGTTTCGCGACCACGCCCTCGAGCCCCTGCCCCCTCGCCGCGCGCAGGAGGGCGTCCCCGTCGTCGAACTGGGGCGAGATCACGACGCCTCCCGCGCGAGAGTCGACGAGCCGCTCGAGCTGTTTCCGCCGCTCCGAGAGCGGGAGCTCGAGGAGCGGCTCCCCCTCGATCTCGAGCACGTCGAAGAGGACGACGACGAGCCTCCCCTTCCCTTCCTGCAGGAGCGAGAAGCTCGACCGACCCTGGTCGTCGAGCGCGCAGACCTCCCCGTCGAGCACCGCATCCGCGGTCTTCACGCCGTGCTCGACCGCGCGGGCGACCTGCTCGAACCGCCCGGTGAGGTCGTTTCCGTTCCGGCTCGTCAGCCGAGCGTCGCCGCCCGCCAGGGTGACGATCGCGCGGTAGCCGTCCCACTTCGGCTCGTAGATCCAGCCGTCGCCGTGGGGAAGCGATTCCGTCGTGGTGGCGAGCATCGGCGTGTGACGCCCCTCTGCGGCCGCCGACCCGTCCTTGCGCAGGAGCAGCCAGTTCTTCGGGTCGCCGTCGAGCGAGGCGGGGACCAAGGTCCAGACCCCGTCCAGCCGCTCCCCCTCGAGCCGCACGGTGAGCCCGCCGTTGCGCTTCTCCTCGAGCAGCTCGTAGACCCCACGGTCCCAGATCTCGACCGTCCCCGCTCCGTACTCGCCCGCCGGGATCTCGCCCTCGAAGTCGCCGTATTCGAGCGGGTGGTCCTCGACGTGGACGGCGAGCCGCCGCTCCGCGCGGTGCAGCGGGATTCCCTTGGGCACGGCCCAGCTCGCGAGGACGCCGTCCCGCTCGAGCCGGAAGTCGTAGTGAAGCCGCCGCGCGTCGTGGCGCTGGATCACGTACCGCGGTGGCCCCCGCCGCCTGGATCCGGCGCCGAAAGGCTCGGGCGTTCGCTTCCGGTCGCGCTTCCGCCGGTACTCGTCGAGGCTCACCTGTGGATTGTCGCCATGTCCGCAACGCTTTCTTTACCAACGGGGCGCAAAACCGAAAACTTGCCTGCTCAGGGCGTTTTCGAATCCGGGGATAAGCCTGTGGAAGTTGTGGAAAGTGACTCGCGGCGCGCTAGACGGTGGCGAGGACCCCCATCCGGCGGTACTTCTCGCGGCGCACCCGGCGCCGGTCTTCCGGATCCAGGTCGTCGATCTCGTCGAGGGCGGCGAGGAGCGACTCCTTGAGCAGGCGCGCGGCCTCGTCCGGGTCCTCGTGCGCACCCCCGTCAGGCTCCGCCACGACCGCGTCGACGACGCCGAGCTCGACGCAGTGGGCTGCGTCGGGCTTGAACGCGGCCGCGGCCTTGCGCGCCTCGGCGGCGTCGCGCCAGAGGATCGCCGCGCAGCCCTCTGGCGAGATGACCGAGTAGATCGCGTTCTCCTGCATGAGCACGAGGTCCGCCACCGCGATCGCGACCGCGCCGCCCGAGCCGCCCTCGCCGATGATGCAGCACACGGTCGGGACCGAAAGGCGCGCCATCGCCGCCTGCGAGCGGGCGATCGCGCCGCCCTGGCCGTGCTGCTCGGCCGCGACCCCCGGATACGCGCCGGGGGTGTCGACGAGCGTCAGGAACGGAAACCCGTGCCGTTCGGCCAGCGCCATCGCCCGCATCGACTTCCGGTAGCCCTCGGGGTAAGCCATGCCGAAGTTCCGCGTCGTCCGCTCCTTCAGGTCGCGGCCCTTCTGATGCCCGACGAGGACGATGGTCCGCCCGTCGAGCTTCCCGATCCCGGCGACGATCGCGTGGTCGTCCGCCCGCCCCCGGTCGCCGTGCAGCTCGAAGAAGTCGTCGAGGACCCGCTCCACGTAGTCGAGCGTGTACGGCCGGTCGGGATGGCGGGCGAGCTCCACCGAGCGCCAGATGTCGTCCGCGCTCGGCTCCTCGCGCAGACGGTCGAGCTGCTCCTGCAGGCGCCCGAGCTCGCCGCTCAGCCTCGTTCCGCGCAGGAGCTTCATCGCGCCGAGCTTACTGAGGCGCGAGCGCAGCCGCATCTCGGCCTCGCCGGGCACCGCCGCTACGCGCGGGCGAAGAGCCGGAGGAGCCTGGCGAGCGTCGGCCTGAGCTCCGACCGCTGGACGATCGCGTCCAGGTGCCCGAAGCGGTAGTTCGACTCCGAGAGGCCGAAGTCGTCGGGCAGCTTCTCCCGGGTGGTCTGTGCGACGACACGCGGCCCCGCGAACGACATGAGGGCGCCGGGCTCGGCGAGAACGACGTCGCCGAGGCTCGCGAAGCTCGCGAGCACGCCGCCGGTCGTCGGGTGCGCGAGCACGGAGAGGAGCGAGCCTCCGGCCTCGTGCAGCTCCTCGATGGCGACGACGGTCTTCGGGAGCTGCATCAGCGCGAGGATCCCTTCCTGCATGCGGGCGCCGCCGGACGCCGAGACGGAGACCACCGGCACGCCTGCTTCGGCGGCGCTGTCGCAGATCCGCGCGAACTTCTCCCCCACGACGCTCCCCATCGACCCGCCCATGAACGCGAAGTCCATGACCGCGAGGCGGCACGGCTCGCCCTCGATCGCCGCGCCGCCCGTGACCATCGCGTCTCCGAGCCCCGTCTCGACCTCGGCCTCGGCGAGCCTCTCCGTGTACGGCCGCAGGTCGAAGAACTCGAGGACGTCCGCGGAGCGCAGCTCCGCGTCCTCCTCGGCGAACGATCCCGCGTCGGCGACCTGCGTGATCCGCTCTCTCGCCCGGACGGGGAAATGGTGTCCGCACTGCGGGCAGACGCGCAGGTTGCGCGAGAGCTCCTCGTCCCGGTAGTGGGAGCCGCAGCTCGGGCAGGTGTTCGGATGCGCCTTCGCTTCCGACGGCCCCGCCTCGCGCTTCTCCTCGACGGAGACCTCGACGCGCCCGGTGTCCGGCGTGGACATGCGCCGGATGTTAGTGCCAGCCGCCTCAGAGCCCGGCTGCCGCAAGGAGCCGGGTCACCACGGGCACGTTCTCCGGGTCGGGGAGGAGCCCCGTCACCCCGATGCCCGCCACCGTCGTCCTCGCGGCGACGTCCTTCAGCAGCGACTCGACGTCCGCGACGCTCGGCCCACCCGGCTCGGGCATGAACATCCGGGCCGCTCCCGGCGCAAGCACGTCCACGTCGAGTGCGACGTACGCGCGCTCCACCCCCGCGAGAGCCCGCTCGAGCGAGTCGTCGATCCCCGTCTCGTCGAGGTAGTCCGTTTCCGGCGGGTCGAGGTTGCGCGCGCCGACGAGCGCGACGTCCGGCGGGCGCACCACGCCGTCGTCCAGCAGCATCCGCAGCGGCATCCCCCACGCGTTCCCGGACGGTGACGTCTCCGGCGTGTTCAGGTCGCCGTGTGCGTCGAGCCAGACCACGGCCAAGCGGCCACCGCGCTCGGCGAGCCCCCGGACCGCGCCCACGTGCGAGCAGCAGCATCCGCCGAGCACGAGCGGCCGCTCGGGAAGTCGCTCCGCGAGCGCCTCCGTCTGCTCCGCCAACGTCTCCCGCTCGACGACCGCCGTCTCCGGGTACGAGACCTCGAGGAACGCCGCCTCCGCCATCGCCTCGCCGCCGGAGCCCCACGCGCGCGGGACGCGCACGAGCCCGGCCGCGAACTGCCGGCCGCAGCTATGGCACTGGTACCCCGAGTCGACCGCGACGGCCGTCAACGTGCGGCAGGCGGGGCAGCGGGCCCGCAACGCGCTCATCCCCGCTCCCGGCGCCGGCAAAGCCGGCGCCTCCGCTCTTTGGTGAGCTCCGTCGAGCCTACGCTCATGCGGGAATCAGCTCGTCGAGGACGTCCGGCAGCTCCGTGAGGTCGTGGAGCGTTCTCGTCGCGCGGCGGTCGGCCGGGTCGCCGAGCCGGTTGATCCAGACGCAGCGGAGCCCCATCCCGCTCGCCGGGACGATGTCGTGATAGAGGCTCTGAGCGACGTGGACGTGCGTCTCCGGCGTTGCCCCCGTCAGCTCGCGGAACACCTCCCAGTGCCGCGGCGCGGGCTTGTACGAGCCGATCTCGGACGCGACCACCACCGGCTGGAACGCAACGCCGATCGCGACCATCGAGGCGTCGATCAGGTCGCGGTCGGTGTTGGAGAGGATCCCGAGCTGCCAACCGCGGCGCCGCGCCTCGGCGAGCGCGGCGGGCGCGTCCGGGAAGACGGGCCAGTCCGGGAGCGACCGTGCGAGCGCGCTCGCCTCGCCCTCGGGCAGGGCGACGCCCTCATCCTCCGCGAGCCGCTCGAGCACGAGCGTCAGCACCTCCCGGTACGAGAGGCCCGGCGACTCGGCCTGGAGCTTCGGCTCGAGCTCGTGGTAGCGGGTCAGGAGCGCGTCGGCGTGCTCGAGGCCGAAGAGCCGCTCGAGCTCCTGCCGCATGCCGCCGAGCCAGTCGACGAGCGTCCCGTAGCAGTCGAACGTCGCCCAGCGCTGGTTCACGGGAGCAGCCTAGTCTCTTGCCCGTGGCCGAGATTCGTCCCATGCGGGCCGAGGACTGGCCGGCGGTTGAGCGCATCTACGCCGACGGCATCGCGACCGGCGACGCGACCTTCGAGACGGCGCCGCCGAGCTGGGAGGAGTTCGACGCGGAACGGCTCCCCGGCCACCGTCTGGTCGCCGTCGAGGACGGTGAGGTCGTCGGCTGGGCCGCGCTCTCGCCCACGTCGCACCGCGCGTGCTACGGAGGCGTCGTCGAGCACTCGGTCTACGTGGCCGAGGGCGACCGTGGCCGCGGGGTGGGCAAGGCGCTGATGCGGGCCCTCGTCGCCGGAGCGGACGCCGCCGGGCTGTGGACGATCCAGACGAGCATCTTCCCCGAGAACGCGGCGAGCGTCGCGCTGCACCGCGCCCTCGGCTTCCGCGTCGTCGGACGCCGGGAACGGATCGCGCAGCTCGACGGCGTCTGGCGCGACACCATCCTGTTGGAGCTACGTCTCTAGCGTCGGCCGGCGGAGGGTTGCAGAGCGACCGCGAAGCGGTCGCCTCTAGGGATCTTCGCGAACAGAATCTGCGCTCGTGGATTCCGTTCTCCGGTCCAGGTCGTCCCAGCGGCGGAACACGACGCAGGCGTTGTGCCCGCCGAAGCCGAACGAGTTGGAGACCCCGACCGTGATCTCGGCCGGCCGCGCTTCGTTCGGGATGTAGTCGAGGTCGCACTCCGGGTCCGGGAACTCGTAGTTGATCGTCGGCGGGAGCATGCCCCGGCCCACGGCGAAGATCGTGAAGATCGCCTCGACCGCGCCGGCGGCGCCGAGCGTATGCCCGGTCGCCCCCTTCGTCGAGGACACGGGCGTCCTGTACGCGTTCTCCTGCCCGAGCGCGATCTTCAGCACCCGCGTCTCGGCCGGGTCGCCGACCGGAGTCGAGGTGCCGTGCGCGTTGATGTACCCGATCTCGGCGGGTTCGATGCCCGCGTCGCCGAAAGCCATCCGCATCGCTCGCGCGGGACTCTCGCCGCTCGGGTCGGGCTCGGTCACGTGCTGCGCGTCCGACGAGATGCCGTAGCCGAGGAGCTCGGCGTATATCTTCGCCCCGCGCGTGCGGGCATGCTCGAGCTCCTCGAGCACGAGCACGGCCGCCGCCTCGCCCATGACGAACCCGTCGCGCTCCCCGTCGAAGGGGCGCGAGCCGCGCTTGGGATCGTCGTTCCGCTGGGAGAGGGCGCGCATGGCGCTGAAGCCCGCGATCCCGACACGCGTGATGGGCGCCTCCGTGCCGCCGCAGAGCATGACGTCCGCTCGCCCCAGGCGGATCGCGTCCAGGCCGTCGCCGAGCGCCATGTTCGAGGCCGCGCAGGCGGTCGTCTCCGTCGCGAGCGGCCCCTTCGTGCCGAGCTCCATCGAGACCCAGGCAGCCGCCATGTTGGGGATGATCTGGATGATCGAGAAGGGGCTCGTGCGGTCGGGCCCGCGCTCGAGCAGGACCTGCAGGCACTCCTCGAAGGCGCCCAGGCCTCCGATCCCGGTCGCCACGGCCGCGCCGACTCGCTCGGGCTCGGAGGCGATGTCGACGCCGCTGTCCGCCTCCGCCATGCGTGCGGCCGAGAGGGCGAGCTGCGAGAAGCGGTCCATGCGGCGTGCCTGCTTGCGCTCGATCCAGGTCGTCGGCTCGAAGTCCTTCGCCTCGCACGCGAAGCGAACGGCATAGTCGCTCGCGTCGAAGTGCGTGATCGGCCCTGCGCCGGACTCCCCGGCGACGAGGGCCTGCCACGTCGACTCGGGGTCGTTCCCGAGCGGCGTGACCATGCCGACGCCCGTGATCACCACGCGGCGCCTTCCGTTCTCTGACATCTCGCTCATCCGCCCTCTACATCCCGAGCCCGCCGTCGACGAGCAGCACCGCCCCCGTGATGAACGAGGCCTCCTCGGAGCTCAGGAACCGTACCGCGCCCGCGACGTCCTCGGGATCCCCCAGGCGGCCGAGCGGCGTCGACTCGAGCATCGCCCCGGTCGCCTCCTCGGGGAGGACGTCGGTCAGCCGCGTCTTTACATAGCCGGGCACGACGACGTTCGCGCGCACGTTCCGGCTCCCGAGCTCGCGGGCGAGGGCCTTCGTGAACCCGATGATCCCGGCCTTCGAGGCCGCGTAGTTCGTCTGGCCCCAGTTCCCGTGCAGCCCGACGATGGACGAGATGTTCACGATCGAGCCCGCGCGTCGCTTCATCATCCCCCGCACCGCCGCTCGGCAGGTGTAGAAGCAGGACGCGAGGTTGGTCTCGAGCACCGTCGACCAGTCCTCGTCGGACATGCGGACGAGCAGCCCGTCGCGGGTGACGCCCGCGTTGTTCACGAGGACGTCGAGGTCGCCCGCCTCCTCGACGAGCGCCTTGGCGGACGCCGAGTCGGAGACGTCCGCACGGACGGCGCGGCCGCCGATCTCCCGCGCGAGCTCTTCCGCCTCCTCCGCGCCGCTCAGGTACGACACGATCACGGAGGCGCCGGCGCGTCCGAGCTCCGCCGCAATCGCCCGCCCGATGCCGCGTGACGCCCCCGTGACGAGCGCCGTCTTGCCCTCGAGAGAGCAGAACGCCGCACCGTCGGCGTTCACCGAGACAGTGCTTCCTGCGCCCGCTCGAGGCTCTCGAGCGTGTTCACGGAGACCGTCTTGACGCCGCGGTCGATCCGCTTGACGAGACCGGAGAGCACGTTGCCGGGGCCGACCTCGACGAACGTGGAGGCTCCGCTCCGGATCAGCTCGGTCGCCGCCTGCGTGAAGCGAACGGGCGCCGTGAGCTGGTCGACCAGCAGCGTGGCCAGGCGCTGAGCAGGCTCGACCTTGGCCGTGACGGTCGACATGAACGGCGCGAGCGGCTCCGTGAACTTGACCCTGTCGATCGCGGGGCGTAGGCGATCGGCCGCGCGGGCGACGAGCGGGCTGTGGAACGCGCCCGAGACCTTGAGCTGAACCGCTCGTCGCGCGCCGAGGCTCTCGGCCTCGGCGCAGCACTCCTCGACCGCCTCGTGCTCGCCCGAGACGACGATCTGCCCGGGACAGTTGTAGTTGGCCGGCCACACGCCGATGATCCTCCTGCAGAGCTTCTCGACCTCCTCGTCCGCGAGGCCGAGGATCGCGGCCATCGTCCCCGGGCGCTGGCGAGCGGCCTCCGCCATCGCCAGGCCTCGCTCGCGAACGAGCCCGATCGCCTCGCCCGTCCCGATCGAGCCGGCAGCCGCGAGCGCGGCGAACTCGCCGACCGAGTGGCCGACGACGACGTCCGGCTCGAGCCCGCGCTCCCGCAGCGCGGCGAGGATGGCGAGGCTCGTGGCGACGAGGGCCGGCTGCTGCACCTCGGTGTCCACGAGCTCTTCGATCGGCGCGTCGAAGCAGAGCTTCTCGAGATCGAGCCCGGACGCCTCCGAGCCGAGCCGGTAGACCTCGCGCGCGGAGGCGAAGGTCTCGGCGAACTCGCGGCCCATGCCCGGCTCGAGGGATCCCTGCCCGGGGAAGCAGAAAGCCACCTTGCTCATGTCGCCCTCCCGTTCGTCGTCCATTCGATGAGCGCTGAGCCCCACGTGAGGCCGGCTCCCATCCCCGTCATCAGCACGAGGGCGCCGTCGCGGAGGCGGCCCTCGGCGCGCGCGTCAGTCAGCGCGAGCGGGATGGAGCCCGACGAGGTGTTGCCGAAACGGTCCACGTTGACGACTGTCCTCTCCTGTGGGATCCCGAGCTTATCGGCCGCGTAGTCGATGATCCGCTTGTTCGCCTGGTGCGGGATGTAGACGTCGATGTCGGCCACCGTCTTCTCGCACTCCGCGAGGAGCTGCTCGGCCGAGTAGACCATGATTCTCGTCGCGAACTTGAACACCTCGCGCCCGTTCATCTTCACGTAGCCGTTCGGATCCTCGAACCTGCGCGAGCCGGAGCCGGGAAGCCAGAGGCTCTCGCCGCCGCCGCCGTCGGCGCCGAGCTCGAAGCCGAGGAAGCCGCCGTCCTCAACGGGCTCGAGCACGACCGCTCCCGCGCCGTCGCCGAAGAGCACGAGCGTCGAGCGGTCCTCCCAGTCGAGGATCTTGGAGAGCACGTCTCCACCGACGACGAGCGCTCGCCGCGAGAGCCCGGACGCCAGCATCGCGTACGCCTGCGCCAGCGCGTAGACGAAGCCCGTGCACCCCGCGAGCAGATCGTAGGCAGCGGCCTTGGGCATCCCGAGCGCATCCGCGAGCAGCGCGGAGGAAGTCGGGAACATCATGTCGGGGGTCACGGTGGCGCAGACGAGGAGGTCGATCTCCGACGCCTCGCAGCCCGCGTCCTCGAGGGCCGCGCGGGCCGCGGGCAGCGCCACGTCCGTGAGCGCCTCGTCCGGCCCCGCGACGCGGCGTTCGCGGATCCCCGTCCGCTCGCGGATCCACTCGTCCGACGTGTCGACGATGGTCGCGAGCTCGTCGTTCGTCATGACGCGGTCCGGGACGTGGGTGCCGAGGCCGGTGATGCCGACCCGGGCGCCCGTGGCGGATCCGATCATTCCCCGCTCCGGCGCCGGCAAACCCGGCGCCTCCGCTCCTCCGAGCCTCCGTCGAGCCTACGGCTCATGCTCCGGCGCCGGCAAACCCGGCGCCTCCGCTCCTCCGAGCCTCCGTCGAGCCTACGGCTCATCGCTCCACCGCGAAGGTGAGCGTCCCGCGGGCGGCGAGCTCCGCGCCGACGTGGGCGGTCGCCTTCCCGCGTCCGATCGGGCCTCGCACCGTGTCGATCTCGCAGGCGAGGGTGAGCACGTCGCCGGGCGCGACCACGCGCTTGAAGCGGCAGTCGTCGATCCCGGCGAAGAAGGCGATCTTGCCGCGGTTCTCCTCCTCGACGAGCACAGCGACGGCGCCCGTCTGGGCCATCGCCTCGACGATGAGGACGCCCGGCATCACGGGCCGCGCAGGGAAGTGCCCGGGGAACCACCAGTCCTCCGCGCGGACCTCGCGGCGCGCGACGACACGACGGCCCGGTTCGAGCTCGGCGACCTCGTCGATGAGCAAAAAGGGCGGCCTGTGCGGCAGGATCGTCTCGATCACGTCCCGCCCGAAAGGGGCGCTCGGGGAGGCGGCTTCCACGGCCGCGAGTCTACTGCGCGTGCTTCTCGACGACCTTTCGGCGCACGACGACCGGGGTGCTGACGTTGCCGGCGCGGTCCCACGCCACGACCCGTACGCGCCGGGGGGCCTGCGGCCGCGGGACCCGCACGGTCCCGCGCCGCTTCGCGTCCCGCTTGACCGACGCGCCGTCGACGTCCAGCTTCAGCGCCGCCGGCTCGCTCACGAAGACCTCGAGCGGCCGGAGCGACACGACGCGGACGCGCGGCGGCGTCGTGTCGACGGCGAAGGGGAAGCTGACGGTCGTCGTCCCGGTCCCCGTCACCGCGTCCAGGGCGGCGAGGTAGCTCCCGTCGGAGATCCTGCCCTCGCTCGTCGCCCCGTCCCAGACGAGCCGCTGCGGCCCCGGCTGCAGCGTCGCGTCGAGCGGCGTTGCCACGAGCGTCGACCCGCGCAGGATCCGCACCCGCGCCTCGACGGGCGCGGCGAGCGTGAACTGGACGCTCAGCCGATCGAGCCTGCCGTCCCCGTTGGGCGAGAACACCGGCGGAGACACTGCGGCAGGGCCTAGGACGCGGCTCACGACGAGCGGCACGTCGCTCTCGACCTCGGTTCCGTCTGCGCCCAGCGCACGAACCACGATCGTGTAGCTCCCGTCGGGAAGGGTGCTTCCGTCGACCGTCACCGTCTGCTTCCCCGCGCTCAGAGGCTGCGCCGCGAGCACCGGCAGGACGTCGTTCTCGGCGGCGTCGTAGACGTCCACGGAGACTGCGGCCGGTGCGGTGAGCGTGAACGTGACCGAGGTCGCGTCGTCCTGGCCGTCTCCGTTCGGAGTGATCGTGCCCGGCGTCGCGGCGAGGCTCTGCACCGCGAGCGGCTGCGCCTGCTGACCGCTCCCGGCGCGAACGGAGCCCGACGCCGGACGTGCCGACGCCGCGGAGATCGTCCAGCGGTAGCCCGCCGGCGGCGTCGAGGCCCTCCACGTCCAGTCGACCGTCGTGCCGGAGCCGAAGCCGTCCGCTACCGCGACGCCGTCCGCATCCGACACCGAGACGTGCCAGGCGAGCGAGCTCGAGAGGCGTGCCCGGAAGCGAACCGGGCCTTTCCTGCTCACGTCGACGCGGGGATCGAAGATCTTCGGCCCGCCGAGCGCGCGGGCGGCGGCGGCGATCGCCGGGAGCCTCGCGTAGAGCTGGTCGCCCGGGCACTCGGTCGAGCCCGTGTCGCGGTGGCCCGACACCGCCCGCAGCATCACGGGGACATCCCGGGCGTAGCGCTCGCTGCCGCCGGAGACGACGGTGAGCAGCGAGGTGGGATCGACGTGCGCGAGATCGAGCCGCCAGGCGAGCAGGTTCTCGAGCGCCGTCTGGGCGGCCTGCGACGGGGCGATCGTCTGGTACGTGCCGAGGAGCGCGATCCCCACGGAGCCGGTGTTGAAGCCGAGCGCGTGGGCGCCGACGACGTTCCTGTCGATCCCTCCGTAGCGGCCTTCGTAGACCGTCCCGAAGCGGTCGACGAGGAAGTTGTAGCCGATGTCGTTCCAGCCGTTCCCCTTCACGTGGTACAGCTCGATCGCCTTGACGATCGCGGGTGCCTGCGCGCGCGAGTAGTCGTTCACGCCCGCGGTGTGATGGACGATCGCGAAGCGCAGCCGGGGCGCATAGGTTGGGGGAGCCCGCCGGATCGCCTCGTTGGCGCCCCAGGAGAGGCGCGGCACGATCGCCGGGCGTTGCGTGACCGCCGGCACGCGAAACGGCACCCCGATCGCCGGGCTCCACACGAGGAACGCGCGGACGCGCGACACCCGGCCGGTCGTGCGGGTCTCGATCCGATCCGCCGGCCCGACCCACCAGGGGGTGCCGATCCGCCAGCTCGCGCGGGCCCTGCTCTCGAGCGACCCCGGATCGGGCGCGTCCTCCGGCTCGGGGTCGGCGGCCCGCCAGCGGCTCCAGCGGCCGCCGGGAGAGTGCGTCCGGAAGCTGACCGACCCCGGTCCGCGCCAGTGGATGCCCACGAGGTCGAATCGCCGGGGCCGGCTCACGGCCGGCGCGCGCTCCCCCCGCACCGGCAGGTCCACGGACGTGATCGTGGCGTCGTCGCCGAGCGCGGCCGGAGCGGCGAACGCACCCGCGGCGAAGACGAAGAGAAGGACGAGAGCGCGGCGCATGCGGGGCCAGCGTGACTCCGGCGTCTTTCGCGGGCAAGGCCGAGACCCCTGCGTTCATGACATCCTTACACGTGTGAGCAGCCGCTTTTTGCGGGCATTTCTCCTCGCGGTCGCCGTTGCCTCGCTGTTCGCGGCCGCCGCGCTCGGCGCGAACGCCGATCAGCAGCCGCGAGTCCTCGCCGTGCACATGGCGGCGGACATCAACCCCGTCACGCAGGAGTACCTCGACGGAGAGATCGACAGGGCGGAGAGCGGTCACTACAGCGCCGTCGTCGTCCTGCTCGACACGCCCGGCGGGCTGAGCTCGTCGATGCGGAACATCGTCAAAAGGTTCCTCGCCTCGACGGTGCCGGTGATCGTGTACGTCTCCCCGCCGGGGTCGAGCGCGGACTCGGCAGGCTCCGTCATCACGATGGCGGCCGACGTCGCGGCCATGGCCCCGCAGACCAACATCGGGTCCTCGACCCCGATCAACCTGGGCGGCGGGAACATCAACAGCGACCTGCGCAGGAAGGTGATCAACGACGCAGCCGCGTACGTAGGGGAGCTTGCGCGCGAGCATGACCGGAACGCCCTCGCGGCTCGCAGAATGGTCACGAAGGCCTCGAATTACGGCGCCCGGGAGGCGAAGCGCATCGGTCTCGTGGAGGTGATCGCGCCGACGCTGCCCGCGCTCCTGGACGAGGTGGACGGCGAGAGGACGCCGCCGAAGCCCGGCATCGCGCCGAAGGGCTTCGTCCTGCACACGGCCGACGCGAAGGTCGAGAACGTCCACATGTCGTTCTGGCAGCGGGCGAGGAACCTGCTCATCGACCCGAACCTGATCGAGCTCATGCTCTCGATCGGCCTCATCGGGATCGTCGTCGAGCTCTGGAACCCGGGCCTCATCCTCCCGGGCACGGTCGGCGCGATCTCGCTGATCCTCGGCCTCTACGGGCTGCAGGTGCTGCCGGTGTCGCTCGCCGGGCTCTTCCTCATGCTGCTCGCGGCCGGCTTCTTCGTCGCCGACCTCGTCTTCCCGACCCACGGCGCGCTGACGCTGGCCGGAGCCGTGACCTTCGTCCTCGGCTCGATCATCCTCTTCGACCCTGCGGGACCGGCGTACCACGTCTCGCTGCCCGTCTCGCTCGCCATCGCCGGCACGCTCACGGTCTTACTCGGCTTTGCCCTGAGCCGCGTGGTCCGCGCTCGCCGCAACCCGGTTGCCGTGGGCGCGATCCGGCTCGTCGGCGTCGAGGGGATCGTGCGGCGGCCCGGCCTCGTCGCGCTCAACGGCGAGCTCTGGCAGGCCCACACCGCGGACGATTCGCCGCTCGTCCCGGGCGAGCACGTCCGGGTCGAGCAAGTCGAGGAGGGATTGCGTCTCGTCGTAGGATCCGTGGCAGTTCCAACCGACGCGGAGGAGGCCGGCTGATGGATATCGCGCTGATCGCAGGTGCCGCCATCGTGCTCATCCTGGTGCTGCTCCTCTTCCTTGCCGTCAAGATCGCGCGGGAGTACGAGCGCGGGGTCGTTTTTCGTCTCGGGCGGCTCCTGCCCGAGCCCAAAGGTCCGGGCCTCTTCTTCATCATCCCCTTCGTCGACCAGGTGACGAAGGTCGACCTGCGCACGGTGACGCTGAACGTCCCCCCGCAGGAGGTGATCACGAAGGACAACGTCCCCGTCCGCGTGAACGCCGTCGCCTACTTCCGCATCGTGGACGCGAACGCCTCTCAGGTGCAGGTCGAGAACTTCATGGTGGCGACGTCGCAGATCGCGCAGACGACGCTGCGCTCCGTCCTCGGCCAGCACGTCCTCGACGAGCTCCTCTCCGAGCGCGACAAGATCAACGCGATCCTGCAGGGGATCATCGACGAGGCGACCTCGCCCTGGGGGATCAAGGTCTCGATCGTCGAGGTCAAGGACGTCGAGATCCCGTCCGACATGCAGCGCGCGATGGCGCGCCAGGCCGAGGCCGAGCGCGAGCGGCGCGCGAAGGTCATCTCCGCCGAGGGCGAGTACCAGGCGTCGGAGCGGCTGAAGGACGCGGCAGCCGTCATGGCACAGGAGCCGATCACCGTCCAGCTGCGCTACTTGCAGACGCTCCTCGAGATCGGGTCGGCGAACAACTCGACGATCGTCTTCCCGATCCCGATCGACCTGCTCACTGCGCTCTCGAAGCTCGCCGACTCGGATGCCGAGCGCTCGTGAGGCTCGAGCGCCGGCGGCCCCACCCGGGCTGAGACCGGCTACTCGGCCGGCGGCGCGGGATCGGCTTCGGGCTCGAGCTCCGGTGCGGGCTCCGTCCCGTGCACGGGCTCCTCGTCCTCCGCGCCGACGACGGGGGCGAGCGCCGACACGCGTTCCTCGTCGCCCCGCAGCCGCATGACGATCACGCCCTGCGTGGCCCGGCCCGCGCGCCTGATCCCCTCGACCGGCATGCGGATGACGGTGCCGCCGGTCGAGATGAGCATCACCTGGTAGCCCTCGCGCACGAGGCGAGCGCCCGCGAGCTGGCCCTTGGCCTCCGTGAGCTGCACCGTCTTGACCCCGAGGCCGCCCCGGCCCTTGCGCGGGTAGTCTCGGATCTGGGTGCGCTTCCCGTACCCCTGCTCGGTGACGACGAGCAGGTCCGCATCGTCCTGCGCGACCATCGCGGCGATGACCTCGTCGCCGCTGCGGAGGGCCATCCCCCGGACTCCGCCCGTCGCCCGGCCCATCGGACGCGCCTCCTTCTCCGCGAAGCGGATCGCCTGCCCCTTGCGCGAGACGAGCAGGAGATCGTCGCTGCCCGAGGAGAGGAACGCCTCCACGAGCTCGTCGTCGTCGCGAAGGTTGATCGCGATGATGCCCTCGGACTTGAGCGGCGTGTTGTAGTCGGAGAACCTCGTCTTCTTCACGACGCCCTTCCGCGTCGCGAGGACCAGGAACTCCATCTCCGTGAAGTCGCGCGTGCGGATGATCGCGCGCACCTGCTCGTCCTGGTGGAAGGGGAGCAGGTTCACGATCGCGCGGCCCTTCGACTGCCGCGACCCGAGCGGCAGCTCGTGCACCTTCAGGCGGTAGACCTTGCCGCGCGTGCTGAAGAAGAGGATGTAGTCGTGCGTGGAGGCGACGAAGAGGTGCTCGATGTAGTCGTCCTCCTTCAGGTCCATCCCCATGACGCCGATGCCTCCGCGCCGCTGCTCGCGGTAGGAGGTCACGGGTAGCCGCTTGATGTAGCCGGACCGCGTGATCGCGATGACCATGTCCTCCTCGGCGATCATGTCCTCGAGGTCGAGCTCCGACTCGCCGGCGACGATCTCGGTGCGGCGATCGTCCGTCCGGCCGTAGATGTCCTTGATCTCCAGCAGCTCCTCGCGGACGACGCCGTCGATCCGCGCCGGATCGCCGAGGATCGCCCGGAGCTCCGAGATCCGCTCCCGCAGATCCGTGTACTCGTCCTCGATCTCCTTCCTGGCGAGGCCGGTCAGCCGCGCGAGACGGAGGTCGAGGATCGCCTGCGCCTGGATCTCGGAGAGCTCGAAGGTCTCCATCAGCCCCGTCCTCGCCGTGTCCGTATCGGCGGAGGCCCGGATGAGGGCGATGACCGCGTCCAGGTTGTCGAGCGCGATCAGGTAGCCCTCGAGGACGTGCGCGCGCTCGACGGCCTTTCTCAGCTCGTACTTCGAGCGCCGGGTGACGACCTCGCGCTGGAAGTCGAGGTAGTGGCGGATGAGCTCGAGCAGCGAGAGCGTCCGCGGGACGCCGTCGACGAGCGCGACGGCGTTGTAGCCGAACGTCGTCTGGAGCGGCGTGTGCTTGAACAGCTTGTTCAGTGCGACCTGCGGGACGGCCTCGCGCTTCAGCTCGATCTGGATGCGCATGCCCGTCTTGTCCGAGTAGTCCTGGAGGTCCGAGACCTCCGTGATCACCTTCTCGCGCACGAGATCGGCGATCTTGCTGATCACGCCGCTGTCGCCGCCCTTCTTCACGCCGTAGGGCAGCTCGCTGACGATGATCGCGTTCTTGCCGCCGCGCAGCTCCTCGATATGAGCGCGCGCGCGAGCGACGATGCGGCCGCGGCCGGTCCGGTACGCGTCGCGAATGCCCGAGCGACCGACGATGATGCCGCCTGTCGGAAAGTCCGGCCCCTTCACGTGCTTCATGAGATCGTCCACGCTCGCCGTGGGCTTCTCGATCAGCGCGACCACCGCGTCGATCGCCTCGGAGAGACGGTGGGGCGGGATGTTCGTCGCCATGCCCACGGCGATCCCCGTGGAGCCGTTCACGAGCAGGTTGGGGAAGCGCGAAGGCAGGACCACCGGCTCCCGGCGAGACTCGTCGTAGTTCGGGCCGAAGTCGACCGTATCCGAGTCGATGTCACGGAGCATCTCGGTGGCGAGGCGCGCGAGGCGGCACTCCGTGTAGCGCTCGGCAGCGGGAGGGTCGTCGTCGATCGAGCCGAAGTTCCCCTGCGGGTCGACGAGCGGGTAGCGAAGCGAGAACGGCTGGGCGAGCCTCGCGAGCGCGTCGTAGATCGAGCTCGAGTCGTGGGGGTGGTACTTGCCCATCACGTCGCCCGTCACGCGGGCGCACTTCACGTACGGCCGGTTCGGCTGGTGGCCGGCGTCGTACATCCCCCAGAGCACCCGCCGGTGGACGGGCTTGAGCCCGTCGCGGACGTCGGGCAGCGCCCGCCCGACGATGACGCTCATCGCGTAGTCGATGTAGCTCGAGCGCATCTCCTGCTCGAGCTCCCGCGGCTCGATCCGGCCCGCGCCGAGCGGTTCGCCGATCACATCAGACATCTAGCGTGGGGGAACCCGTGGTTCCCCCACGAGCCCCCTCCTTTCTTCGTAGCGACCCGCAGAAACGCACCGTGCCTCCCGGCCGGCAAAGCCGGCCTCTGGCCACGAGCGAGGTGCGCCGCCGTGGGGCCTTCTTAGACATCGAGGAACTTCACGTCCTTCGCGTTCTGCTCGATGAAGAGGCGCCGCGGCTCGACCTGATCGCCCATGAGCATCGTGAACACCTTGTCCGCGGCAGCTGCGTCCTCGACGCCGACACGGATCAGGAGCCGCTTCGCCGGGTCCATCGTGGTCTCCCACAGCTGCTCCGGGTTCATCTCGCCGAGGCCCTTGAAGCGGCTGATCTGCATGCCTTCCTTCGCGAGATCGAGCGAGCCGAGCTTGAGCTGGGCGAACGTCTCGGCCTGCGCCGACTTCTTGCCGAACGCGATCGTGAAGGGAGGAAGCCCCGCGACCTCTGCGACTCTCGCGTACGCCCGGCGAACGGCCTCGTACGTCGGCGAGACGAGCATGTCGGTCGGGAGCGCCACCTGCCGCGCCGTGCTCGTCTCCGTCTCGACGACCTTCACCTGCAACACGCCGTCCAAGCGCCCCTCGACGGTCAGCACGTACCCGTTCGGCTCGAGCGCCGCGATGAGCGCCTCGGCGTCCTCCGCACCGTCGTCGCCGGCCTCGACGAGGCGGTGGTCGATCGCGAAGTGCGCGGCGGGCCCGTACTCCGTCTCCAGTTTCGCCGACCAGGCGTCCAGCTGGGCGAGCGCGTGGACGAAGCGCGACCACCTCGTCTCCGTCAGCGTCGTCTCCTGCTCGTCCCTGGAGACGATCGTCATTTCCTTCACCCGCTCGCGCACGAGCAGCTCCTCGAGCTGGGCGTCCCTCTCGAAGTACATCCCCTGGTTGCCGAGCTTCACGTGGTACAGGGGCGGCACGGCGATGTAGACGTGCCCGCGCTCGAAGAGCTCCGGCATGGTCCGGTAGAGGAAGGTGAGGACGAGCGTCCTGATGTGCGCTCCGTCCACGTCGGCGTCGGTCATCACGATGATGCGCCCGTAGCGCAGGTTCGCGATATCGAACTCGTCGCCGAAGCCGGTCCCGATCGCGGTGATCATGGCCTGAATCTCGGCATTCGAGAGCACCTTGTTGATGCGGTTCTTCTCCGAGTTGATGATCTTCCCGCGGAGGGGGAGGATCGCCTGGTTCGTACGATCGCGAGCCTGCTTCGCGGAGCCGCCGGCGGAGTCGCCTTCGACGATGAAGAGCTCGGCGGAGTCGGCGTCCTTGATCGTGCAGTCCGCGAGCTTGCCGGGCAGCGCCGAGTTCTCGAGCGCGCTCTTCCGCCGTGTCAGCTCACGCGCTTTCCGCGCAGCCTGCCTCGCTCGGGCTGCCGACACCGCCTTGGTGATGATCTGGCGCGCTTCCGTCGGGCTCTCCTCGAGGAACTCGGCCAGCCTCTGGTTCACCGTCGTCCGCACGAGGCCCTCCACGGGCGGATTTCCGAGCTTCGTCTTGGTCTGACCCTCGAACTGCGGGTTTCGCAGCTTCACCGAGATGACGGCCGCCAGGCCCTCGCGGACGTCCTCGCCCTCGAGGTTCTCCTCCTTCTCCTTCAGCAGTCCCTTGTCGCGCGCGTAGCGGTTCAGCGTCCCCGTCAGCGCCGAGCGGAATCCGGAGAGATGCGTGCCGCCCTCCGTGGTGTTGATGTTGTTCGCGAAGGAGAAGACCGATTCGACATACGAGTTGTTCCATTGCATGGCCACCTCGACCTGGCCGTCCTCGCTCTCGCCCTCGAGGTAGATGACGTGCTTGTGAACGACGTCCTTGGGCTCGTTCACGTGGGCGACGAAGTCGCGGATTCCGCCCTCGTAGTGGAACTCGCAGCTCGTCCCCCCCGCCCGCTCGTCCACGAGGACGATCCGGAGCCCCTTCGTCAGGAACGCCGTCTCGCGCAGGCGCTGGGTCAGAACCTCCTCCCGCCACTCGACGTCCTCGAAGATGTCGGGGTCGGGCATGAACGTGATCTTCGTGCCCGTCTCCTTCGTCGGCCCGGTCGCCTTCATGTCGGTGGTGGGCTCGCCGCGGGCGAACTCCTGCCGCCAGATCTTCTTGTCACGCGAGACCTCGGCGATCAGCCATTCCGAGAGGGCGTTGACCACCGAGACGCCGACGCCGTGGAGCCCGCCGGAGACCTTGTACCCCTCGCCGCCGAACTTCCCGCCGGCGTGGAGCTTCGTCAGGACGACGGTGAGCGCCGGCAGCCCCTGGTCGCGCATCACGTCCACCGGGATGCCCGAGCCGTTGTCCGAGACGGTGACCGAGTTGTCCGGATGGATGACGACCTCGAGGTGGTCTGCGCGTCCGGCGAGAGCCTCGTCGACCGCGTTGTCGACGACCTCGAAGATCAGATGGTGAAGGCCCCGAGACCCCGTGGACCCGATGTACATGCCGGGTCGCAGACGGACGGGCTCGAGGCCCTCCAGAACGGTGATGTCCTTCGCGGTATACGCTGCTTCAGCCATTAAAAAAGCCCTGCAAATACCCCTTTTGCGGGCTGGAGCAAGTGTATCAGAAACCGCGGCCGGAGCGGGCCTTCGCGAGGCTCGCCAGCGCGGCTCTGCGCACGAGCTCGCGGAGCTCCGGATCCTCGATCTCGGCCGCCGCGGCGGCGGCCTCCGCGAGCGATTCGGAAGATGCTCCGCGGGCCGGATCGGGGCCGGCCGGCGGATCGTCCGGCGGGCGCGCGGGCTCCGGAATCGGGCCGGTACGGAAGCGGATGCCGGTCGGTGCCCACCCCTCGCCGAGGGCGTCGCCGAGGCGCCGCGAGAGCTCCGGGGCGAGGCGGTCCAGCTCGAACGCCCACGTCGCGGACGAGGTCGCGACATGCAGCACGCCGTCGCGCCCGATCCGAAGCGGCCAGGCGTTCCGCGCCACGGCGTCCCCGACCGCGGCGGGCCAGGCTGCCGTGATCCGCTGAAGCTCCACGGCCGGCGCCGCGCCGGTCCGCGCGAGCGAGCTCTCGATGGCGCGGCCGATCCGCTCCATCAGGCCGGCCGCACCTCTCCCGGCCGCACCGCGAGCGACTGCGCGGGCTCGACCGGAAGCGACTCGGCGGACGTGGTCGTGACCACCGTCTGCCCTCGCTCGCCGAGCAGCTCGCCGAGCGCGCGGCGGCGTTGCTCGTCGAGCTCCGAGAGGACGTCGTCGAGCAGGACGAGCGGCGCTACGCCGGTTCTCTCGGCGAGCGCCTGGGCTTCCGCCAGGACGAGCGCGAGGACCGCGATCCGCTGCTCTCCCTGGGAGCCGTAGCTCCGCAGCTCTCGTCCGTCCGCCTCGATCCGGACGTCGTGCAGGTGCGGGCCCGCGCCCGTCGTCCCCCGCTCGAGATCCTGCGCGAGCCGCCGCTCGAGGTCCGCGGCGACGGGCACTTCCCCTTCGTAGCCGAGAGTGGCTGCGGCGAGCCCGAGTCGCCCGGCGCACTCCGCGAATGCGGGCTCGAGCAGCGCGAGCGTCTCCTCGCGCGCTCCCACGAGCTCGCCTCCGAGCTCCACCGCACGCTCGGTCCACGGCGCGAGCGCCTCCCGTGACGACAGCGTCGCCTGGACGCGGCGCAGGGCTGCGTTGCGCTGGCCGACGGCCGCCGCGTACTCGACGGGCATCTGCGCGCGGGTCGGGAAGAGACGCCCGAGGCTGCGGTCGACGTACGCGCGTCGCGCGGCCGGCCCGCCCTTGACCACGGCCAGGCGATCCGGCGTGAAGACGAGCGTCTGCAGCTCGTTCCGCAGCTGCTCGGCCGATCGCAGCGAGCTCCCGTTCAGGGTCGCGCGGCGCGCCCCCGCCCTGCTGAGCACGACGTCTGTCGCGAAGGTGGTTCCGAGGCGTCGGCCGGAAGCGGCCACCCGCCCCCGTTCGGCGCCGAAGCGAACCATCTGCGCGTCGCTCCTCGCGCGCGGCGAGAAGCCTTGCGTGCCGACATGGAGCGCCTCGAGGAGATTCGTCTTGCCTGCGCCGTTCGGCCCCGACACGAGCACGATCCCGGGCTCCAGCTCGAGCTCGAGCCGCTCGTACGACCGGAAGTCGCGCAGCGTTGCCTCGCGGACGATCAGCTCACCGGCTGCGGTCTCCGTGCCGGCGGGGTCGGCGACGCTCGGCGTGGGCGGGCCCGGCTCGAAGAGCTCAGCCGGCGAGCCGGATCGGCATGATCAGGTACCAGAAGCTCTCGTCCGGAGCAGAGAGCAGCCCTGGTCGGAGCGGGTTGATGAGCTTCAGCTGGACGCTCTCTCCCGTGACCGCATCGAGCCCGTCCCGCAGGAAGTCCGGGTTGAACCCGATCTCGAGCGGCTCGCCCGCGTACTCCACCTCCAGGGACTCCCGGGCCTCGCCCACGTCCTGGGTCTGCGCGGCCACGGAGAGCTCGCCCTCCGCGAAGCGGAGCCTGAGCGGCGAGTTCCGCTGCGCGAGCACGGCAGAGCGCCGCACCACCTCGAGGAGCGGCACGCGCGGTGTCGTCACCTCCACCTCGAAGCTCTCCGGGAGGAGCTGGTCGTAGTTGGGGAACTGCCCGTCGATCCGCCGCGTCGTGAGCCAGACCTCCCCGACTCCGAAGATCACGTGGTTCTCGTGGACGCCGAGGCTCACCGTCTCCGCGCCCGCCGCCAGCCGCGCGAGCTCCTGCAGCGCGCGGGCGGGGATGATCGCGTCCAGCTCCGGCCCCGTCTCCCCGAGCTGGGTCTCCTTCACCGCGAGCCGGTACGAGTCGGTGGCGGCCATCGTCAGGCTGTCGCCTTCGAAGCGCACGAGGATGCCGGTGAGCACCGGACGGGACTCGTCCCGGGACGCCGCACGCGCCACTTTCTCGATCGTCCCCAGCAGCGTGGGCGCCGGGATCGTGTGCAGGGCGACGTCGACCGAGGGGAGTCGCGGGAAATCCTCGGCGCTGAAGACGTTCACCTTGGACGCGTAGCTGCCCGACGTGATCTCGAGCACGCCGTCGCCCTCGTCGAACCTCAGCGCGACGGACTCGTCGGGGAGCAGCCGGACGAGGTCCGCGAGCAGCCGGCCGGGGACGACCACCGCTCCGTCTCCCGAGACCTCCCCGCCGACGGTCGCGCGCAGCGAGAGCTCCATGTCGGTCGCGGCGAGCGTCAGCTTCCCGTCGGTCGCGGCGAGGTGGATGCCGGTCAGCACCTGTACCGCTGCGCGAGTCGACAGCCCCCGCGCGACGATTCCGAGCGCCCCTGCGAGGTCGTCCCGCGAGCAGGTCGCCCGGAGCTCGGCGGCGGGAGCGATCCCCGTCTCGGCTATGTCTGTGTTCATTACCTAGAAGAAGAGAGTCGTAGTAGTCCTAGGAGTGTGCATTACGGGGAAGACAGGGGGAGTTTGCCGTATGTGCGGGGCAATCGTGTGGGGACGGCGAGTGGATGGCCGCCAACAGGTCCCACAACCGTTCCCGTGAGCGAGCGAGGTATCCCCAGTCCTAGCGCGCCTGCTTGATCCGCGCCGTCAGCTCTTGCACCAGGTTGTACACACCCCGGTCCTCCCTGATGAGGCGGGTGATCTTGGACGTCGCGTGGATGACCGTCGTGTGATCTCGTCCGCCGAACTCCCTCCCGATCTTCGGGAGCGAGGAGTCTGTGAGCTCGCGCGAGAGATACATCGCAACCTGGCGCGGGTACGCGACTGCCTGGGAGCGCCGCGGGCTGACGAGCTCCTCGAGCGTGACCCCGAAACGCTCCGACACCGCCTCCTGGATGCGCGGGATCGTCACCTCGGGAGCAGCCTCGCCCTGCGGGAAGACGTCCTTCAGCACGTGTTCGGCGAGCTCGACCGTCATCGGCCGGTCGGTGAGCGACGAGAAGGCGACGACGCGCGTCAGGGCCCCCTCGAGCTCACGGATGTTCGACGAGACGCGGCCGGCGATGAACGTGAGGACGTCCGGCTGGGTGATCGCGATGTGCTCGCTGTCCACCTTCTTGCGGAGGATCGCGATCCGCGTCTCGAGGTCGGGAGGCTGGATATCCGTGAGCAGGCCCCACTCGAACCGGGAGCGCAGCCGCTCCTCGAGCGTCGCGATCTGGCGGGGCGGCCGGTCGGACGAGATGATGATCTGCGCGCCCGCCTCGTAGAGCGAGTTGAAGGTGTGGAAGAACTCCTCCTGGATCCGCTCCTTGCCCTCGAAGAACTGGATGTCGTCGACGAGGAGGACGTCGAAGTTCCGGTAGCGGCGCTTGAAGCCCTCGATCCGCGTGTTCCGCAGCGAGTCGATGAAATCGTTCATGAAGGTCTCGCTCGTCACGTAGCGCATCGTCAGGCGCCGCGAGTGCTGCCGCACGTAGTGCCCGATCGCCTGCAGGAGATGGGTCTTGCCGAGCCCGGTCTCGCCGTAGATGAAGAGCGGGTTGTAGGCCTGCGCGGGCGCCTCGGCGACGGCCAGCGCCGCCGCGTGCGCGAAGCGGTTCGACGAGCCGATGACGAAGAGGTCGAACGTGTACTTCGGGTTGAGCTCGACCTCCAGCGCCTCGCGCACGTGCAACTCCTGACGCTCCTGCGCCTCGCCGGCGGGAGGGCTGGAGGCGGCGGGCGGCTGCGGCCGCGCCCGCTCGCCGACGACGAATGTCACCCTGACCGGCTGTCTCGAGCTCTCGCGCGCGAACCCGTCCACGAGGCTCGCGAAGTGCGTCTCGATCCAGTCCCGCGTGAAGTCGTTCGGGACGGCGACCTCGAGCTTGTCGTTTTCGAGCGTTCTCGGCTCCGCGTGGGCGAACCACGTGCCGTAGCTCGTCTTGATGGTCTCGCGAAGCCGCTGGGCGATCGTCTCCCAGAGGCTCTCAGCGGTTGTCTCGGTCAGGTGCTGCACGCTTCGTCGGGGCAAGCTCCGGCTCGCAGGGAGGCGCGAGCATAGCAACCTCCCGGACCCGCCTCAATACCCCTGTGGACAAAAAAGCGCCGAATTTGCAGGGAATTTCTTGATTCCACAGGGCAATCCACAGCTGTGGAAAGAGAACCGAGCGTTCGCCGATCGGCCAACGGAGCGCCCGCATGAGCAGCACTTTAGAGCCATCGCGTCGGGACCCGGGAGTGTGGAAAACTCCGTGGAGAACCCGCCGCTATACTGCGCCCCTCCGGCCCGCCGGGGCCGCTCCTCCGAGGACCGCGCGACGTGAAACGGACCTACCAACCCAACGTGCGCCGCCGCAAGCGCCGGCATGGATTCCGCGCCAGGATGGCGACCCGCGGGGGACGGGCGATCCTGAAACGCCGTCGCGCGAGAGGGCGCAAGCGCCTCTCTGCCTGACGTTCTCCCCGTGGAACGCCGGCACCGGCTCTCGCGCTCTCGAGACTTCGACACCGTCTATCGCAGGGGGGCGTCGGTCTCGACTCGCTACCTGACTCTGCACTGGTTCGCGCGCGAGGAGGACGCCGACGGCGACCCGCGGCTCGGCCTGGCCGTCCCCCGCGCGATCGGGCCCGCGGTCGTGCGCAACCGCGTCAAGCGGGTCCTGCGCGAGGCCTGGAGGGGGGTCCTCGAGCAGGTGCCGCCCGGTCGGGACTACGTGCTCGTCGCCCGCCCGGGGCTCGCCGAGCCTGCCGCCGCTCGAGGCGGGGAATGGCTCGAGGCGGAGATCGCCGAGGCTCTCGCCAAGGTGCCCGCGTGAAGTACCTCGGGATCGGGCTCGTCTACGCCTGGCGGTACACCCTCGGGCTGCTGACTCCGCCCGGCACGTGCAAGTACCACCCGACCTGCTCGCAGTACGCGATCGACGCCCTGCGCGAGTTCGGGCTCGTCCGCGGGACCGTGCTCGCCGGCTGGCGGCTCCTCCGCTGCAATCCGTGGAGCCACGGCGGCGTCGACCATGCGCGGGACCAGACGCTCTTCCCGCTCGCCCGCCGTTCGCGAGGAGTGAAGACGTGATCCTCGGCGGGATCCTCACGCCGCTCGAGAACGTCATGACGCACATCCTCGTGTGGCTGCACTTGACCATCGGGCTGCCGTGGGCGTGGTCGATCGTCGCGCTGACGGTGATCGTGCGGATCCTGCTCGTCCCGGTCGCCGTGCGGCAGATCCATTCGATGCAGAGCCTCCAGGCGCATGCGCCGGAGATGAAGGCGATCCAGCAGCGCTGGAAGCACGACCGCCAGCGCCAGCAGGAAGAGCTCATGAAGTTCTACCGCGAGAACAAGATCAACCCGTACGCCTCGTGCCTGCCCATCGTGTTCCAGATCCCGATCTTCATCGCGCTCTACTACACGCTTCGTCACTTCGAGACGAACATCCAGGTCCACGACCCGGGGGCGTCGATCGACTGGCTCCACCTCGTCGACATCAACCAGCACGTGTCGGCCGGGTGGGGCCCACTGCTCCTCGTCATCTACGTGGTCAGCCAGCTGACCTCGTCGTACTTCATGTCGAGCCAGATGCAGTCGAACGCCCAGCGGGTGATGATCATGGTCCTCCCGGTCGTCTTCGTCCCGATCTGGCTGCACTTCCCGGCCGGGCTGATGATCTACTGGGTCACGACCAACCTTTGGACGACCGGCCAGGGGCTCGTGACGCGGCGGCTCCTCCCTCGGCCGGCTCCACCCCCGAAGCGCACGAGCCGTACGCCGCCGAGGGAGACCCCCGCGGCGACGAGCCAGCCGGCGGCGCAGACCGCCTCGGGCCCCGTCCGGACCGGGCCCCCTCGGCGGGTGAAGAAGAAGCGCGGAGGCGGGAGGCCGCGCAGGTGAGCGCGCCTTCCGGGGAGATCAGGGTCGAGGCCACGGGCGAGACGGTCGGCGAGGCCAAGTGGACGGCACTCCGCGAGCTCGAGCAACTCGCGCCGGGGCTCGACCGCGCGAGCGTTCGCTTCGAGGTCGTGTCCGAGGGGGAGCGGGGCTTGCTCGGCGTCGGCTACACGCCGGCGCAGGTGATCGCCTGCGTTCCCCGTTCCGCCGGGGGCGCGGAGACGGACGCGGCGGCCTGGTCGCGCGAGTTCGTCACGCGCATCGTCTCCGCGATCGGAGCCGACGTGACCGCCACCGCCACGGAGAAGGACGGCTCGGTGACGGTGACGTGCTCGGGCCCGGACCTGGGGCTCGTCATCGGCAAGCACGGCCAGACGATCGATGCCATCCAGTACCTCGCGAACGCGGTCACCCGGGCCGCCGGCCGTGAGTACGGGGTCGTGGTCGACGCCGCCGGCTACCGCGCGCGCCGCACCGCCTCGCTCGAGGCGGTGGCGGTTCGTTCGGCGCGGCGCGCGGCGGCGACGGGCACGCCCGTCGAGCTCGACCCGATGACGGCCGTCGAGCGCAAGATCGTGCACGAGGCGCTGAAGGACGATCCCGAGGTCGAGACGCAGAGCGAGGGCAAGGAGCCGAACCGGTACGTGGTGGTCGTTCCGAGCCACGCAGCGGTCTGAACGCAGAGCTGCTCGACCGCTGGCTCGCGGAGGCGCTCGAGACTCCCGGCATCACGGGCCTCGCGAGCCCCGCCGTCGCGCGGACGCGCTTGCTCGAGGACGCGCTTCGGGCGGTACCGCTCGTCGAGTGCACACCCGGCGCCGTGGTGGACGTCGGGTCGGGGACCGGATCGCCCGGCCTGCCGCTCGCGGCGGCGCTGCCGGACAGGCAGTTCACGCTCCTCGACTCGAGCCGGCGAAAGTGCCGGTTTCTCGAGCGGTTCGCGGGCGAACTGCCGAACGCTCGCGTCGTCTGGGGCCGCGCCGAGGAGCAGGAGCGAGAGACGTACGGGGTCGCGCTCGCGAAGGCGCTGGCGAAGCCGCCGGTCGCCGCCGAGCTCACGTTGCCGCTCGTGCCGGAAGGCGGCATCGCGGTGATCTGGTCGGGTGCGTCGGCGGATCCCGAGGCCGTCGCCCGGGTGGCAGGGCTGCTCGCCGCGGAGCTCGCGTCCGCCGACGGGGGGCTGCTCGTCCTGCGCAAGGTCGGGCCGACTCCTCCGCGCTTCCCGCGCAAGGCAGGGCTCGCGAGGAAGCGCCCGCTCGCATGAGCGAGCTCGACCTCGGGAACTGGGAGCCGTTCGCGCCCGAGGCCCTCCGGCTGACGAGCCCCGGGCATCCGTGGCTCGGGCGTCTCTAGCGTCCGGAGTGCCCGTGAGACTATCGGCGTGCCCGGGCCACGGGTCTACGCGGTCGCGAACCAGAAGGGCGGCGTCGGCAAGACGACGACCGCGGTGAACGTCGGCGCCTGCCTCGCCGAGGCGGGCGAGCGCGTCCTCCTCGTCGACCTGGACCCGCAGGCGAATGCGACGTCCGGGCTCGGCGTGCGCGCGAACGGCGCCTCCACACACGATCTGCTGGACGGGATCGCGGTCGGGTCGCTCGCAAAGCCGACGGTCGTGCCGAACCTCGACCTGGTCGCAGCCAAGAGCGACCTCGCCGCCGCGGCCGTCGACCTCTCGAAACGAGAGGGCGGAGAGCGGTATCTCGCCGAGGCGCTCGAGGAGGGTCTCGAGAGGTACTCGTTCGTCTTCCTCGACTGTCCGCCCTCGTTCGGGCCGCTGACGGTCAATGCGCTCGCCGCTGCGAGCCACGCGATCGTGCCGGTGCAGGCCGAGTACTACGCGCTCGAGGGCCTCTCCCAGCTGCTCGGGACGGTCAACCTCGTGAAGGCGAGGCTGAACCCCGGGCTCGAGGTGGCGGGCATCCTGCTGACCATGGCGGACGGGCGAACTCGGCTGTCCGCCGACGTCGAGGCCGAGCTCAGGGACCACTTCGGCGAGCTCGTTTTCTCGACCACCGTGCCCCGCTCCGTGCGCCTCGCCGAGGCGCCGAGCCACGGGCTTCCCGCGATCGCCTACGACCGCCGATCGGCCGGCGCGCAGGCCTACTGGAAGGTGGCGATGGAGCTTGTCGAGCGTCCCTAGAGAGCGGCGAGGGCTCGGGCGAGGGCTCGAGGTCCTCCTCGGAGAGGCCGGACAGCCCGAGCTGGTCCACCTCCCGGTCGACTCGATCCAGCCGAATCCCCGACAGCCCCGGAAGCGCTTCGAGCCGGAAGCCGCGGCGGGGCTCGCCGCGTCGATCCGGCTCCAGGGGGTCCTGCAACCGATCGTCGTGCGGCCGCAGGGAGACGGCCGCTACGAGCTCATCGCCGGCGAGCGCCGCTGGCGGGCTGCCCGCGCGGCCGGCTCGTCCACCCTGCCGGCAATCGTGAAGCAGGTCGGCGACCGCGAGTCCCTCCTCCTCGGTCTCGTCGAGAACGTGGCGCGAGAGCAGCTCTCGGCCGTGGAAGAGGCCCGGGCGTACGCCTCCCTCGTGGACGAGTTCGAGCTCTCGCTCGCGGACGTCTCCGAGCGGGTCGGCCGCTCCAAGTCCTCGGTCTCCAACCGCCTGCGCCTCCTCGAGCTGCCGGAGGAGGTGCTCTGGATGCTCGCCCGCGGAGACCTGTCCGAAGGGCACGCTCGTGCGGTCCTCTCGATCCCCGACGACGAAGGCCGCAAGCGCCTCGCGCGCCGGATCATGAAGGACGGCATGACGGTGCGGAGCGCGGAGCGGGCCGCGCAGGACGGCGGGGCGCGGCGGCGGCCGCGGCGCTCCGGCCTCTTCGATCCGGCGCTGACCGAGCGTGTGACGAAGGCGGCAGAGCGACTGACGGGGCTGTCCGCCAGGGTTCGGGACCGCACTCTGCAGATCACCTTCGAGGACGAGACGAAGCTCGCGGAGCTGGCCGAGGCGCTCGAGACCGCGGCCCGCTGACCATCGCGGACTCGGCTCGCCGCCGCGACCGACATGGCGGGCGCGGCACACAACCGAACGACGATCACACCCGCGTGCATGCCGCAGGCACGCACTGCGCCCGAGCAGGAAAGCGAAGCGGTGCGAGGGGAATGGTGGGCGATCCTGGACTCGAACCAGGGGCCTCCGCCTTATCAGAGCGGCGCTCTAACCGACTGAGCTAATCGCCCGAAGCTCGGCAACTGTACCCGACTACCCACGTCTAAGATGGGACGAGGTCGGGATGCAGGAGATGACCCTCTACGGCGTGAGCTTCGAGCCCATCGGCAAGCAGCCGATCGTCCTGCTCAAGGCGGCTGACGAGGACCGTTTCCTCCCCATCTGGATCGGTCACCCCGAGGCGGCGGCGATCCTCACGAAGCTGCAGGGGGCGACACCGCCGCGGCCGATGACCCACGACCTGCTGAGCGAGGTCATCGCCGAGCTCCAGGGCGAGATCGTGCGGGTGGAGGTCACGGAGCTCCGCGACAACACCTTCCACGCTCGGATCATGATCGTCCAGGACGGCCGCGAGCTCGAGATCGACTCCCGCCCCTCGGACGCGATCGCGCTGGCTGTCCGCTGCGACGCGAAGATCTTCGCCGCGGAGGACGTGATCGAGGAGTCGGGGATCGAGTTCCAGGCGGACGAGGAGGTCCAGCCGGGCCTCGTCACGGCCTCCAGCCTCTCGGACCTCGACCCCGCGGAGTTCCGCCGCTTCCTCGAGAACGTGACCGCCGAGGAGTTCGCCTCGAGCCTCGAGCTGGAGGAAGAGGCCGAGGAGGCGGACGAGGAGGAGGACTAGCGCTCGCCTACTGCGAGTGCGCCACGAGCACCGAGGCGAGGAGCGCGACGCCGTTGAAGGTGCCGTGCAGGAACATCCCGGGATAGACGCTGCCCGTGCGTGCCCGCACCCAGGCGACCGCGATCCCGAAGACGACGAGGACCGGCAGGGCGATGAGCAGGCCGTGCGCGAGCCCGAAGAGGACGCCCGTCACCAGGATCGCAGGCCACTGCCCGTACGGCGAGACGAGCGTGAAGCCGAGGCCGCGGTAGGCGAGCTCCTCCACCGTCGGCGCGACGACCGTCACCACGACGAAGAATGCGAGGAAGGCTCCGACGTGCGACGGCTCCCACTTGTCCGGGACGAGCCCCTGCTCGTGCGTCCCTCCGCGCAGCACCGGCGAGAGGACAGCGGCGGCGCCCCAGATCGCGAGCAGCGCGATCACTATGTAGCCGGCGGCGCGCCGCCACGACGGAGGCCGCCGGAGCGCGAACATCTCGCGCTTCGGGAGGCCGAGCGCGATGAGCAGCAGGATGCCGAGGATGAGGGCGTACTGGAAGAGCGCCGCGAGGGACGAGGAGTAGCGGTACGCCACGTTCTTCGGCTCCTCGCCGCCGCCGAACCTGGCCGCGTAGCCGAGCGCGGCGAAGACGAGCGCGAAGCCGAGCCACGCCACGAGCCGCCCGGGAAGGCGGAGTGGCCGCTCGAGCTCGGTCGCCGTCACGACCTGCATTCTGCGGATCCAGCTCGAGGGAGCTTGTCCGCGCCCGTCGAATCGAGGCACATGGCATCTAGCATTCGCCCATGAGCCCGAGGCCGAGGCGCGATTCGGTCGACCCCGAGCTCCTCCTCGCGCGGCACCGGAGGCAACGGGCGCTGCGCCGGCGGCGCAGACGGAGCGCGGTCGCCGTCGCCGTGGCGACGGTCGCAGGCCTGTCGGTGCTCGCGGTGATCGGGACCGGCGCCGCCGTGTTCGCCTACGGCTCGTCCTGCAACCTGAGCTCGCTGCACGAGGTCCGGATCGGCCAGAACTCGTTCATCTATGCCGCGAACGGGTCGCTGCTCGGGTCGATCCCGGCGGAACGCAACCGGCAGGAGGTGCACGCCCGCGCGATGTCCCCGTGGATCCGGAAGGCGACGGTCGCGATCGAGGACCGCCGTTTCTACGAGCACGGGGGGATCGACCCGGAGGGCATCGCCCGCGCGGCCGTCGCGGATGTCAGGGCGCGAAGGGTGGTCGAGGGCGGCTCGACGATCACGCAGCAGCTCGTCCGCAACCTCTACATCTCGAACGAGCGGACGGTGCAGCGAAAGCTCAAGGAGGCGTGCCTCGCGACGAAGCTCGACGACAAGTGGTCGAAGCAGCGCATCCTCACGACCTACCTCAACCAGGTCTACTACGGCAATCACGCGTACGGGATCGAGGCCGCGGCCCGAACGTACTTCTCGAAGCCGGCGCGGAAGCTGACCCTCGACCAGGCGGCGCTGCTCGCGGGGCTGACGCAGGCGCCGTCGCTCTACGACCCGTTCACGGCGCCGGGGCCTGTCCTCGCGCGCAGGAACGAGGTGCTCGTCGCGATGCTGCAGACGGATGCCATCACGCCCGCCCAGTACCGGAAGGCGATCGCCGCGCCCGTCAGGCTGCATCGGGGAGGGCTCTACAGCGAGATCCGCGAGCCGTACTTCTTCGGCTACGTCCGCGACAAGCTGATCGAGCAGTACGGCGCGGCCCAGGTTCGCTCCGGCGGGCTCTCCGTCTACACGACGATCAGGCCGCGCTACCAGCGGCTGGCGGAGCAGGCGATCCGGCAGACGCTGACCCTGCCGACCGATCCGGCCGCGGCGGTCATCTCCATCGAGCCGCGAACCGGAGCCATCCGCGCCATGACCGCGGTGATCCCACGGCGGCCGAAGAACGAGTTCAACCTCCTCTCGCAGGCGCGCCGCCAGCCCGGCTCGACGTTCAAGACCTTCGTGCTCACGGCGGCGATCGAGGAGGGGATCAACCCGGACTCGACCTACTACGTCTCCGCTCCCTTCACCTACCGCCCGTCGCCCGTGGGGAACTGCGAGGACGGCAGCTGGTGGTGCGTTCACACGTACGACAACACCTACTCGGGCTGGACGTCGATCCGCACGGCGACGATCCACTCCGACAACTCGGTGTACGCACAGCTCACGCTCGACGTGACGCCGGAGCGGGTAGCGCAGGTCGCGCGGCGCATGGGCGTGCGCTCGCCGCTGCAGGTGAACGGCGAGTACGTGCCGTCGATGGGCCTCGGCTCGGTCGCGGTCTCGCCGATCGACCTCGCCTCGGGCTACGCGACGCTCGCCTCGGGCGGCGTGTACGCGGAGCCGATGGCGATCCGCAGGGTCGTGCTGCCAGACGGCAAGGTGGACACGCAGGCAGGCTGGGGGAGGCCGAAGCGCAAGCGGGCGATCTCGGCGGGGGTCGCGGCCGTCGTCACGAGCATCCTCGAGCAGAACATCCAGTACGGAACGGGTGTCGGGGCTCGTATCGACCGACCGGCCGCCGGGAAGACGGGGACGAACGAGAAGCACGAGGACGCCTGGTTCGCGGGGTACACCCCCGATCTCGCAACCACCGTCTGGGTCGGCTATACGCGCGGGGAGATCCCGATGGAGAACGTCCACGGGATCGCAGTAGCGGGCGGCACGTTCCCGGCGACCATCTGGCGGCTGTTCATGCAGCCGGCTCTCGCGCGTGTCCCGCACCACGACTTCGCGCAACCGGACAGCTACCCGGTGTGGAAGCCGTTCACCCGCGGCCGCTACGCGCTCTCGTACGATCCCTACGCGCACCAGCAGAGGTCGACGACGACGACCACGACACCGCTACCGCCCAAGCAGTCGAAGCCGTCCGAGCCGACGAGCCCCGGCCGCTGACGGGGTACGCTCGCCGCGTGGCGGAGCTCCTGTCGGTCGAGGAGGCGTTGGAGCGGATCCTCGAGCGGGTGAGCCCGCTGCCCACGGAAACGGTTCCGCTGGCGTCCGCGGCCGGACGCGTTCTGGCCGAAGCGGCCCTGGCCGCGGTCGACCTCCCGCCGTTCGCGAGCTCGGCGATGGACGGGTTCGCGGTCCGGGCGGCCGACGTCCCCGGGGTCCTGCCCGTCGAGGCTCGCGTCGCCGCGGGCAGCCCGTCCCTGCAGCCCATGCGGGCGGGTACCGCGGTGGGGATCGCGACCGGAGGCGCCGTTCCCGAGGGAGCCGACGCGGTCGTCCCGATCGAGCTCGCGCGCGAGCTCGACGGCACGGTCGAGATCGACGAGCCCGCGTCGGTGGGCGCGCACATCCGCCCGCGGGGCGGCGACGTCCGTGCGGGCGACGTGGTGGTCGCCCCCGGCGCTCGGCTCGGCCCGACGCACCTAGGCGCGCTGGCGGCCGCCGGGGTGTCGGAAGTGCGCTGCGCGCGCCGTCCACGCGTGACGGTGCTGGCGACCGGGAGCGAGCTGCGGCAGCCGGGCGAATCCCTCGCGCCGGGGCAGATCTTCGAGTCCAACCGGACGCTGGTCGGAGCGGTCCTCGCCGGGGCGGGGGCCGTCGTCGAGCTCGAGCCGGTCGTCCCCGACGAGGACGTCGCCCACCGCGAGGCACTCGAGCGGGGGCTCGCCGCCGACGCCCTCGTGACGTCGGGGGGCGTCTCGGTCGGGCCGCACGACCTGGTCCGGCGGCTCGAGGCGGAGCTCGGCGTGCAGGAGGTGTTCTGGGGCGTCGCCGTGAAGCCGGGGAAGCCGCTCTCGTTCGGCATTCGCGACCGGACGCTCGTCTTCGGGCTCCCCGGGAACCCGGTGTCGGCGCTCGTCGGCTCGCTCCTGTTCGTGCGGCCGGCCCTGCTCGCGCTGCAGGGCGCGCCGGACCCGAGGCCGGCGTTCGAGGTCGGCCGGGCGACGACGCCGCTTCGCCGCAATCCGCAGCGCGACGAGTTCCTGCGGGCGCGCCGCCGGAGCGAGGACGGCCGCGCGCTGCTCGAGCCCGTGCTCGGGCAGGAGTCGCACATGATCGTCCGCGCTGCCTCGGCGGACGCGCTCGTACACGTCCCGCGCGGAGACGGCGAGATCGCGGCCGGCGAAGCCGTCCGCTACCTGGCGCTGGCGTAGCCGCGGCGGCGAGCGCGCCTGCGCGCGACGTGCTGGCGGACGGGACCGACTCCGCCTGCGTACGGCGCGTAGCGGCCGAAGGCGAGCGTCGCCACCTGCGCGGCGCCCGCGAGCCACGAGAGTGCGATCGCGACGGAGCCGAGCCGGAGGTAGCCCGCGGTCGCGAGGCCGACGACGTAGAGAGCGGTACGCAACAACGACAGGCCGAGCTCGTTCGAGAGGACGAGCAGGCCGAGTACCGGGCCCGCCAGCCCCACTGCGAAGAGGCCGGAGCGCTCCCACAGCCGGCTCTGGACCGGGAGCCAGAGCCAGGCGTAGAGCGACGGCAGGACGAAGACGAGGGCGTACGGAATCGTCAGCGCGACGACGATGGCTACCGCACCGAGCCAGGCGAAGGCGGCCGCGTAGCCGGCGAGGCGCTCCTCCGCGCTCACGCCTGCCTCCGGGGGAAGCAGCCTGCGCCTGGACACGAGCCAGCCGAGCAGCAGCGCCGCCGCCAGGAGCAGGAGCCCCGAGACCGGGAGGTCTGTCACCGACTGCGCATACGGCGGCGGTGGCAGGTCGGGCGAGGAGGGGAAGACGCCCGTCAGCGCGCCGA
Source organism: Actinomycetota bacterium (assembly GCA_046735575.1). Lineage (GTDB taxonomy): Bacteria > Actinomycetota > Thermoleophilia > Gaiellales > Gaiellaceae > GMQP-bins7. Next base: position 2,472 of record JBKPTS010000054.1, on the reverse strand, counting down.
GCCAGAGCAGGACGCCCGCGTAGAGCCAGAAGAGGAGCCGCGTGCGCAGCGCCCGAAGGGCAGCTGCGAGAGGAAGCCTGCGCCGTCGCGCCCGCACCAGGAGGTCGATCGCGCCGAGCACGAAGGGAACGATCGCGACGACGAGCGTCAGCCGCGCGGCCCAGCCGCTCGCGACACGGTTCCGGATGAAGAGGTTGTCCGGAGTCCGCAGCGCTCCGCCGACGCTCGCGTCGAGCGAGCTGACGAGCGCTTCGGTCGCGCGCCCCATCTGCCCGAGCCTCTCGGTGGAGATCGCTCCGTCGCGATCGCCGAGCGGCACGCTCGGCTCACCCGGCTCCTGCGTCGTGAGGGTGACCGCGGCGATGCGGTGCGCGAGCAGCCGTCCCTGCTCGCCGCCCGCGTACGGAAGGCCGAGGTCCACGAGCTGGGCCGGCAGCGAGGGGAGCGCCGGCGCGACCCCGGTCTGGTCGCGGACACGTGCGACGGCCGTGCTGACGAGGGCCGGGGCGGGAGAGCGCGGCTCGTCGCCGGCGACGGCGATCCTCGGCCTGCCGCTGCCCCCCACCCCGTCGAGGACGACCGCGGCGACCGCCTGCCGGGCGTACGGGGAGGTGGAGGCGAAGCGTTCCACGCCTGCCCCGCCGTAGGCCCCGCCGTCCGTCGAGACGAGGACGAGCGTGCGCTCGGGCAGCGGCGCCGGAGCGGTCGCCTGCGGCGCGAATCCCCGCGCGATCTCGATGAGGGCGGCGGTGCCCGATGCGTTGTCCCCGTACGTCTGCCCGACTCCCGTGTTGTCCCTGTGGGCGACGAGCACGACCGCGGCCGGGGAGCGGCCGGGGACGACGGTCACGATATTCCTGAGCGCGACGCGTCCGAGCCCGGGCAGGTCCTGCTGCCAGGCGTCCTCGCTCGTCTCGAAGCCGAACGCGGAGACCGTCTCGCGATACCAGCGGGCGGCCTCGGCGTCCTGGAACGTGCCCGGGACCCTGGCGGGATCGACCGTGCTCAGCTGGGTGGCCAGCGACGCCGCCGCACCTGCGTCGAAGAGCGGCTGGAGGGTCGGCCGGGGCAGCGTCCCCGTTGTCGAGATCGAGAACAGGAACGCGAGCAGGGCGGGCGCGACCACCACCGACGCGACGCGCACGAGGCGTGTGTTGACGGGGCGCTCGACGCTTCCGCGGCGCAGCCGCCGGCGCCGCGTCGGGGGCCGAGCCGCATCCATCGCGGGGCTATAGTAGGCGGCAGCCGCGCGCCGGAGCGATCGCTCTCATGCCGAACGCCTCGACCATCCTCCTCGTCGACGACGAGGACTCGATCCAGACCCTGCTCACCTACCCGCTCGAGCGGGACGGCTACCGGGTGGTGCAGGCGCGCGACGGCGAGGAGGCCCTGTCCCGGTTCGCGGAGGAGCAGGTCGACCTCGTGGTCCTCGACGTGATGCTGCCGAAGCTCGACGGGCTCGAGGTCTGCAAGCGCCTGCGGGGTGAGAGTGCGGTGCCGATCATCATGCTCACGGCCCGCGGGGACGAGCTCGACAAGGTGCTCGGGCTCGAGCTCGGCGCGGACGACTACATCACGAAGCCCTTCTCCATCCGGGAGTTCCGGAGCCGGGTGCGAGCGCTGCTCCGGCGGGCGGTCGCGCCGTACGCCGGACGCGATCGCGAGGCGCTGATCGAGCGGGGCGAGCTGCGGATCGACGTCCCGCGGCGCACGGTCGAGGTCCGCGGCGAGCCCGTGCAGCTCACGTTCATCGAGTTCGAGCTGCTGACCCTGCTCGCATCGAGCCCCGGTGTCGTCTTCTCGCGGCGCGAGCTCCTCGAGCGGCTGCGCGGCAGCGCCGACTACCGCGAGCCGCGGACGATCGACGTCCACGTGCGGCACCTGCGGGAGAAGATCGAGCGGGACCCGGGCGACCCGGAGCTGATCCTCACGCTCCGCGGCGCCGGGTACCGCTTCCGCTCGGAGTGAGCGGGCGAGGTCGGCGGTGAAGATCCCGGGCGGGATCCGCGTGCGCATCGGCCTGGCGCTGGCCGCGATCGTCGCGCTCGCGCTCGGCACCGCGTACATGATCGTCATCCCCTCGCTCGAGCAGCGGCTCGTCCAGGCGCGGCTCGACGAGCTCGAGAAGCCGGCGCGGCGGGCCGCGGCGCACTTCCCCCGCGACCATGTGAAGTGGCAGCCGACCGTCGAGTTCCTCGCGACTCGCGCGAACGCGCGCGTCGTCGCGTTCGACGAGCTCTCGAAGAGCCCACCCGCGCTCGTGACGTACGCGGACTCGCGCCACCTGCGCTCGAGCGACGTGGAGAAGGACGCGATCGCGTTGCGAGCGCTCGTGAGCGGCCGCACGGAGCGCGGCCGCCTGCGCGCCGACTCCACCGTGGGCGACGTCGCCGTCCCGTTCACTTCGGGCGACCAGTCCGGGGTCCTGCTCTACCAGACGAATCTCTCCGACTCCCTCTCGACCGTCCGCCT
>JBKPTS010000053.1:0-8186 GCA_046735575.1 Actinomycetota bacterium | reverse complement strand
GTCTCGCGCGCGCGGAGGGCGGACGCGTTGCGCTCCGGCGAGCCCGTCGTCAGCTCGAGCGACCACACGCGGCCGAAGCGCCGCGCTGGGAGCTGGAACGCGACCTCCTGCGCGCTCGCGTTCAGGAGGAGCAGGAACGAGTCGTCCTGCACGAGCTCGCCGTGAGGCGTCCTGCGCCCGATCTCGAGCCCGTTGAGGAACACTCCGAGCCAGCGGGACTCGGCCTGCTCCCAGTCCCGCCGCGTCATGCGCCGCCCGTCGGGCCGGAACCACCAGACGTCGGGCAGCCCCGAGCCGAGGCTCTGCTCGCCGGTCAGGAACCAGTTGCGGCGGAAGGCCGGGTGCGCCTTGCGGAACGCGATCAGGGTGCGGGTGAGCTCGAGCAGCTCGGCCCGACCATCGTCGAGCGACCAGTCGAGCCAGGAGAGCTCGTTGTCCTGACAGTAGGCGTTGTTGTTGCCGTGCTGGGTGCGGCCGCGCTCGTCCCCCGAGAGCAGCATGGGGACGCCGATCGAGAGGAGGAGGGTCGCGAGGAAGTTGTGCTGCTGCCTGCGGCGCAGCACGCCCACCTCCGGGTCGTCCGTCGGCCCCTCGACGCCGCAGTTCCAGCTCCGGTTGTCGTCCGTGCCGTCGCGGTTGTCCTCGAGGTTCGCCTCGTTGTGCTTGGAGTCGTACGAGACGAGGTCGCGGAGGGTGAAGCCGTCGTGGGCGGTGACGAAGTTGATGGAGGCGACGGGGCTGCGGCCGTCGTGCTGGTAGAGGTCGGCGCTGCCGGACAGCCGCCGCGCGAGCTCGGCGCCGTGGCCCTGGCCGCGCCAGAAGTCGCGCACCTCGTCGCGGTAGCGGCCGTTCCACTCCGTCCAGAGGACGGGGAAGTTCCCCACCTGGTATCCGCCCGGGCCGAGGTCCCAGGGCTCGGCGATGAGCTTCGCCTGCGAGAGCACGGGGTCCTGGTGGATCGTGTCGAAGAACGCGCTCAGGCGGTCGACGTCGTAGAACTCGCGGGCGAGCGCGGACGCGAGGTCGAAGCGGAAGCCGTCGACGTGGCACTCGAGCACCCAGTAGCGGAGCGAGTCCATGATCAGCCGCAGGACGCTCGGGTGCACGGGATTCAGGCTGTTACCGGTCCCGGTGAAGTCGATGTAGTGGCGGGGGTCGTCCCGGACGAGCCGGTAGTAGGAGGCGTTGTCGACGCCGCGGAACGAGAGCGTCGGCCCCAGGTGGTTCCCCTCGCCCGTGTGGTTGTAGACGACGTCGAGGATCACCTCGATCCCGGCCCGGTGGAGCGCCTTCACCATCCCCTTGAACTCGCGCACCTGCTCGCCGCGGGACCCGGTGGCGCTGTAGCGCGCGTGCGGGGCGAGGTAGCCGATCGAGCTGTAGCCCCAGTAGTTGCGGAGGCCCTTCACGACCAGGTGGTGCTCGTCCACGAAGTGGTGCACCGGGAGCAGCTCGACGGCCGTTATCCCGAGGTCGGTCAGGTATGCCACCGCCTCGTCGGAGGCGAGCCCTGCGTACGTGCCGCGGAGGTGCTCCGGCAGGTCGGGATGCAGCTTCGTGAAGCCGCGCACGTGCGTCTCGTAGATGATCGTGTCGCTCCAGGGGATCTGCGGCTGCGCGTCCCCGTCCCAGTCGAAGGCGGGATCGACGATGACCGCCTTCGGGATCGCGGCGGCGTCGTCCTCGGGGTCCGGCTCGAGGTCGTCGTCCGGCGTGCCGCGCGACCGGTACGGGAAGACGTTCGCGCGGTCCCAGGCCACGTCGCCGTCGATCGCCTTCGCGTACGGGTCGATGAGGAGCTTGCCGCCGTTGAAGCGATGGCCTTCCAACGGCGCGTACCGGCCGTGCACGCGATACCCGTAGCGCTGGCCCGGGCCGATCCCCGGCACGAAGCCGTGCCAGTTGAAGGCCGTCCGCTCCGCGAGGGCGATCCTCGTCTCCTCGCCCTCGTCGTCGAAGAGGCAGAGCTCGACCGCCTCCGCGTGCTCCGAGAAGAGCGAGAAGTTCGTCCCGTTCCCGTCGCAGGTCGCCCCGAGCGGGAACGGCGTGCCGGGCCACGCAGTCAGCGGCTTGCCGATCATGGGGTCGGTAGGGTAGGAGGATGGCCCGGCGCGCGCGTCAGGCTGTACGCGAGGCCACTCCGAAGGAGCGCGAATCCCCTCTCGCGCCGCTTCTCGACGGTCGCCAACGCGTCGTCGTCGAGAACGTCTGGCCGGAGGTCGACGGGGGCCGGTTCCCGATCAAGCGGGTCCTCGGCGAGGAGGTCCGGGTCGAGGCAGATGTCTTCTGCGATGGTCACGACGTCGTCCACTCGGTGCTCATGCATCGGCGACAGGGCGAGAGCGCTTGGCACGAGACGCCGATGGACGCGCTCGGGAACGATCGCTACGCAGCCGGCTTCGGCGTGCCCGAGGAGGGCGTCTACGAGTACACGTTGAGCGCCTGGGTGGACGCCTACGCTACCTGGGCGCGCGGGCTCGCTCGCAAGGTGGAAGCGGGCCAGGACGTCGGCCTCGACCTGCGCGCGGGCGCAGGGCTCGCGGCCGCCGCGGCCGAACGGGCCGACGGCGTCGACGCGGAGGCGCTGCGCGCGCTCGCCGACCGGCTGCAGAGCGGGAAGTCGACCGCGGCGCCGGTCGAGCTCGCCCTCGCCGACGAGACCGCCGAGCTCGTTCGCCGCCACCCGGACCGCGAGCACATGACCTCGTACGAGCGCGATCTCCGCGTCGTCGTCGATCGCGAGCGCGCGCGCTTCTCCACGTGGTACGAGCTCTTCCCCCGCTCGGCCTCGGACGAGCCCGGCTGCCACGGGACGTTCGCGGACGTGGAGCGGCGGCTGCCGTACGTCGTGGGGCTCGGCTTCGACGTGCTCTACCTGCCGCCGATCCACCCGATCGGGAGGACGAACCGGAAGGGGCGGAACAACGCGCTCGTGCCGGCGCCCGACGACGTGGGCAGCCCCTGGGCGATCGGCTCCGGGGAGGGGGGCCACACCGCGATCCACCCCGACCTCGGCACGCTCGACGACTTCCGCCGGCTCGTTGCCTCGGCGCAGGAGTACGGCCTGGAGATCGCCCTCGACCTCGCGTTCCAGTGCTCTCCGGACCACCCGTGGGTCACCGAGCACCCGGAGTGGTTCAGGCACCGCCCGGACGGGAGCGTGCAGTTCGCGGAGAACCCGCCGAAGCGCTACGAGGACATCTACCCCTTCGACTTCGACGGCGAGGAGTGGTGGGAGCTCTGGCAGGCGCTCCTTGGCGTGGTCCGCTTCTGGATCGACGAGGGCGTGCGCATCTTCCGCGTCGACAACCCGCACACGAAGCCGTTCGCGTTCTGGGAGTGGCTGATCGACGAGGTGAAGCGCGAGCGGAGCGACGTGCTCTTCCTGTCCGAGGCCTTCACGCGCCCGAAGGTCATGGCCCGCCTCGCGAGGCTCGGCTTCACCCAGTCCTACACGTACTTCGCCTGGCGGAACACGCGGCACGAGCTGATCGAGTACTTCGGCGAGCTCGCGCGCGGGAGGCAGCGGGAGTTCTTCCGGCCGAACGTCTGGCCGAACACCCCCGACATCCTCACCGAGTACCTCCAGCACGGAGGCCGGCCCGCGTTCGTCACGCGCCTCGTCCTCGCCGCGACGCTCTCGGCCAGCTACGGGATCTACGGCCCGGCGTTCGAGCTCGCCGAGAACGTCCCGCGCGAGCCGGGGAGCGAGGAGTACCTCGACTCCGAGAAGTACCAGCTCCGGAGCTGGGACCTCGAGGAGGCGGGGAGCCTGCGCCAGCTCGTCGCGCGGATCAACACCATCCGGCGCGAGAACCCGGCGCTCCAGCGCGACTGGAGCCTCGTCTTCCACGGGACCGACTCGGATCAGCTCCTCGCCTACAGCAAGCGCGAGGGAGAGAACGTCGTGCTCTGCGTCGTCAACCTCGACCCGTACCACCGGCAGGCCGGACACGTCGACCTCTCGCTAGCGCACCTCGGCGTCGGCGAGGGGGCGTTCCAGGTGCAAGACCTCCTCGGCGGCGGCAGCTTCCTCTGGCAGGGGCCGCGGAACTACGTCGAGCTCGACCCGGGCGTCCTGCCGGCGCACGTCTTCGCCGTCCGGCAGCGCGTGCGCAGCGAGCACGACTTCGACTACTTCCTGTGACCGTCACCCCCGCTCGACAGCTGTCGGCGACCGGCGGGCTCGTGGACGACCCGCTCTGGTACAAGGACGCGGTCGTCTACCAGCTGCACGTCCGTGCGTTCCGCGACTCGAACGGCGACGGGGTAGGCGACTTCCGCGGGCTGGTCGAGAAGCTCGACTACCTGCAGGAGCTCGGGGTCAGCGCGCTCTGGCTCCTGCCCTTCTACCCGTCCCCCCTGCGCGACGACGGCTACGACATCGCCGATTTCCGCAGCGTCAATCCCGCGTACGGGACGATGCGGGACCTCCGGCAGCTCCTGCGCGCCGCCCACCTCCGCGGCCTGCGCGTGATCACGGAGCTCGTCGTCAACCACACCTCGGACCAGCACCACTGGTTCCAGCGCGCGCGGCGCGCGCCGCGCGACAGCCGCTGGCGGAACTTCTACGTCTGGAGCGACACGCCCGACCGCTACCGCGATGCGCGGATCATCTTCCAGGACTTCGAGAGCTCGAACTGGGCCTGGGACGAGATCGCCGGGCAGTACTACTGGCACCGCTTCTACTCGCACCAGCCGGACCTGAACTACGAGAGCGCGGACGTGCGCAGGCTGATGACGCGCACGCTCGAGTACTGGCTCGACCTCGGAGTCGACGGCCTCAGGCTCGACGCCGTGCCGTACCTCTTCGAGCGCGAGGGCACGATGTGCGAGAACCTCCCGGAGACGCACGCGTTCCTGCGTGAGCTGCGGGCAGCCGTCGATCGCCGCTTCTCCGACCGGATGCTCCTCGCGGAGGCGAACCAGTGGCCGGAGGACGCGGCCGAGTACTTCGGGGACGGGGACGAGTGCCACATGGCCTTCCACTTCCCGGTCATGCCGCGTCTCTTCATGGCGGTGCAGATGGAGGACCGCTTCCCCGTCCTCGACATCCTCCAGCAGACGCCGCCCATCCCCGAGACGAGCCAGTGGGCGGTCTTCCTCCGCAACCACGACGAGCTGACGCTCGAGATGGTCACGGACGAGGAGCGCGACTACATGTACCGCGTCTACGCGCACGACCGGCAGGCGCGGATCAACCTCGGGATCCGGCGCCGGCTCGCGCCCCTCCTCGGCAACAACCGCGCGAAGATCGAGCTCCTGAACGGCCTGCTCCTGTCGCTCCCGGGCACGCCCGTCCTCTACTACGGCGACGAGATCGGGATGGGCGACAACGTGTACCTGGGCGACCGCGACGGCGTGCGGACGCCGATGCAGTGGTCCGCCGACCGCAACGCCGGCTTCTCCCGTGCGAACCCGCAGCAGCTCTACCTGCCGGTGATCATCGACCCGGAGTTCCACTTCGAGACGGTCAACGTCGAGACGCAGTCGGGGAACCCGCAGTCGCTGCTCTGGTGGACGCGGCGGGTGATCGCGTTGCGCAACCGGCACCACGTGTTCGGCCGCGGCGACATCGAGTTCCTGACGCCCGACAACTACCGCGTGCTCGCGTTCGTCCGGCGCGACGCGGACGAGCAGGTCCTCGTCGTCGCCAACCTCTCCCGCTTCGCGCAGTACTGCGAGCTCGACCTCTCGCAGTGGCGCGGGCTCGTCCCCCGCGAGCTCTTCGGGCACACGGAGTTCCCGCCGATCGGGGAGCTCCCGTACCTCGTGACCCTCGGCCCGTACGCCTTCTACTGGCTCGCGCTCGAGCAGCCGCGCGTGGAGATCACGATGTCCGGGGCGGCAGGGCCCCCGACGATCACGGTCGCCGGCCGTTGGGAGCAGCTGTTCGCCGGTCGCGCCCGGCGGGCGCTCGAGGAGGCCGTGGCGGGGTTTCTCGAGGGCCAGCGCTGGTTCGCGGGGAAGGGCAGGAGGACGCGCTCCGTGCGGGTTCGCGAGGTCGCGGAGCTCTCGCCGGCCGGTCGGGACGAGCTCGCAGCCGTGACGATGGTGGAGGTCGAGTACCTGGAGGGAGAGCCGGAGACCTACGTCCTTCCGCTCGCCGTCGTCGAGCCCGAGCAGGCGCATCGGATCGAGACCGAGCTGCCCGGAGCCGTGGTCGCGCGGGTCGAGCGCAAGGGCGAGAGCGCGCTGCTCGTGGACGGCCTCGTCGACCAGCGCTTCTGCGAGCTCCTCCTGCAGGCGCTGTCGCGCAAGCGCCGCCTGCGCGGCGACGCGGGCACCGTGAGCGTTCGCCAGACGCGCGCGCTGCGCGACATCCTCGAGACGTCCGACGGCTCTCTGCAGCCGATGCTCTTTCGCACGGAGCAGAGCAACACGTCCGTCGTCTACGGCGGCAGGCTCATCCTCAAGGTCTTCAGGCGGAACGAGGAGGGGGTGAACCCCGACCTCGACGTGGGCCTCTTCCTCAACCGGCACGGGTTCGAGCATGCGCCGGCGGTCGCGGGCGCTCTCGAGTATCGCCAGGCGCGCTCCGAGCCGCGCACGCTCGCGATCGCCCACGAGATCGTCCAGAACGAGGGCGACGCGTGGAGCTACACGCGCGACGAGGTCGGCCGCTTCTACGAGCGCGTCCTCATGGAGGGGCTGTCGATCGGGGACGTGTGGTGGACCGCCGACGCCCCCTACCTCGAGCTCGCGAAGCGCGAGCTTCCGGAGGTCGCGCACGAGACGAGCGAGGGCTACCTGCGCTCCGCGGAGCTCCTCGGGCGGCGCACGGCGGAGCTCCATCTGACGCTCGCGAGCGACGAGGGCGACCCGGCCTTCGCCCCCGAGCCGTTCACGACCCTCTACCAGCGCTCGCTCTACCAGACGCAGCGGAACCTGACCCGCCGCAACCTCCGCCTGCTCCGGCGGGCGCACGGCCGGCTCGAGCCGCAGGTCCGCGGGCCTGCCACGCGGGTGCTCGACGAGGAGCAGGCCCTCCTCGACCGCTTCCGGGCGCTCATCGACCGCCCGCTCACGGGGGCGCGCATCCGCTACCACGGCGACTTCCATCTCGGGCAGGCCCTGTACACGGGCAAGGACTTCGTGCTCATCGACTTCGAGGGCGAGCCGGGGCGCTCGCTCGCCGACCGCCGCACGAAGCGCTCGCCGCTGCGTGACGTCGCGGGGATGCTCCGCTCCTTCGACTACGCGGCGCACGCCGGGCTCCGCGACCACGTCGAGCGCGGTCTCGTCGAGCGCGACTCCGACGGCTATCGCGAGCTCGAGCGCTGGGCGCGCATGTGGACGTCCTGGGCGAGCGCGGCCTACCTCCGCGCGTACCTCGAGACGGCGCGGTCCGGGAGCTTCCTGCCCGAGACGGACGAGGAGCTGGCGCTCCTGCTCGACCTCTCCGTGCTCGAGAAGGCGCTGTACGAGCTCGGCTACGAGCTCTCGAGCCGCCCCGACTGGGTCGAGATCCCGCTCGCCGGGATCGTCCGCCTGCTCGAGCGGGTGACCGCCCGATGAGCCGCCGGGCGGCAGCTCCGCGGGCCGTGCTCGACCCCGGCGACGCGTTCCTCGGGGAGCAGGACCTGTACCTCTTCAACGAGGGGAGCCACGTGCGCCTGTACGAGCGTCTGGGGGCGCACCCGGGCGTGCTCGACGGCGTCGAGGGAACCTACTTCGGAGTGTGGGCGCCGAACGCCGAGCGGGTCGCGGTCGCCGGCGACTTCAACAGCTGGCACGGCGGGCGGCACCGGCTGCGCCCGCGCGGGAGCTCCGGCATCTGGGAGGGCTTCGTCCCCGGCGTCGGTCAGGGCGCGCTCTACAAGTTCCGCATCGCGCCGCCCGGGGGCGGGCGCATGCTGGAGAAGGCCGATCCGTTCGCCTTCGCCTGCGAGCTCCCGCCGAAGACCGCGTCCGTCGTCTGGGGCCTCGACTACGAGTGGGGCGACCGCACGTGGATGCGGAAGCGCGGCAACGCGAACTCGCTCGAGGCGCCGATCTCGGCGTACGAGCTGCACGTCGGCTCGTGGCGGCGCGTCGCGAAGGAGGGAAACCGCTCGCTGTCCTACCGCGAGCTGGCGCTCGCGCTCGCCGGGTACGTGCGCGAGCCCGGGTTCACGCACGTCGAGCTCCTTCCGGTCATGGAGCACCCCTTCTATGGCTCCTGGGGCTACCAGACGACCCAGTAC
>JBKPTS010000052.1:0-5063 GCA_046735575.1 Actinomycetota bacterium | reverse complement strand
CCGCAACCCCAGCCGGCCGCGCCGCCTCCGGCGCCCGCCGCCGAGCCTGTCGTGGGCGAGACGCTCGAGCCGATGTCCGCCATGCGCCGCGGCATCGCCGAGCACATGCGCCGCTCGCTCGACACGGCAGCGCACGTGACGAGCGCGATCGAGGTCGACATGTCACGCGTCGTCGAGCTCCGGAAGAAGCTCAAGCCCGAGTTCGAGCGCGCGCACGGAGTCAACGTGACGTACCTCGCGTTCGTCGCGCGGGCGGTCGTCGAGACGCTGAAGGACTACCCGTGGATCAACGGCGAGATCCGCGGCGACCAGATCGTCACGCGCGGCGACGTCAACCTCGGCTTCGCGGTCGAGCTGCAGGACGGCAAGGGCCTGATCGTCCCCGTCCTGCGGCACGCGGAGGCCCTCAATCTGCTCGGCATCGCCAAGGGCGTCGCGGACATCGCCCAGCGCGCGCGCGACAAGAAGCTCCTCCCGGACGAGGTGCAGGGCGGGACCTTCACGATCACGAACCCGGGCGGCTACGGCACCTTCCACGGAACACCGATCATCAGCCAGCCGCAGTCGGCGATCCTCGGCACCTACGCGGTCGTCAAGCGCCCCTGGGTCGTCCAGGACGAGCTGGGCCAGGACGTGATCGCGATCCGGCCGATCATGAACCTCACCCTCACGTACGACCACCGACTCGTCGACGGCGCCCTCGCGGGCCGCTTCCTCCGGGACCTGCGGAAGCGCCTCGAGACCTGGGACGAATCCTCGTATTAGCAGCCTCGTTCGCCTGACGATCGTCCCGACGGAGATGGAGGCGGAGATGATCCGGTCGCTCCTGCGTACAGAGGGAATCGAGTCGGCGAAACGGAAGACCGACTTCGCCGTCGGCGTGTCCGACGGCAGCGCCTCTTCGTTCGGGCCGTTCGAGATCCTGGTCAGCGCGGAGTCCGTCGACTCCGCACGCGAGCTGATCGGGCCCGAGTAGCCTCTGAGCGTGCCCCGCGGCGGCTACCTGCTCGAGCTCGGCCCGACGCCCTACGGCGAGGCCTTCGAGCTCCAGCGCTCGCTCTCGGGCGCCGTGTCCCAGCGCGCGATCCCGGAGACGGTGGTCCTCCTCGAGCATCCGCCGGTGATCACGATCGGGAGAAGGACGGAAGTGGGGTCGGAGCTGCACGTCCCCGAAGGAGCCGAGGTCGAGATCGTCGAGACCGACCGCGGCGGCAAGTCCACGTTCCACGGTCCGGGCCAGCTCGTCTGCTACCCGATCCTCGACCTCCGGCACCACGGCAAGGACGTGAAGCGCTACGTCCGCGACCTCGAGGAGGCGCTGATCCGGACGCTTGCCGCCTTCGACCTGGAGGGGCAGCGGATCGAGGGGCTCACCGGCGTCTGGCTGACCGGCCCTCCGCGGAAGATCGCTTCTATCGGCGTGCACGTGTCGCGCTGGATCACGACGCACGGCTACGCCCTCAATGTCGACCTCGACCCTGCGCCCTTCACCGACTGGATCACGGCGTGCGGCCTCGAGGACGCGCAGTTCACGACGATCGCGCGGGAGCTCGGGAGGCAGCTCGCGGTGGACGAGGTGCGGCCGGCCGTGGCGGCCGCGATCGCCGAGGTCTTCGACCTCGAGCTCGAGCCTCTCCCGGCGGACGAAGGGCCGGGGCTCTGGAAGCAGCCGATCCACGCGCAGCTCACGGCGCGGTGAGCGTCGAGATCCGGCCGATCCCGCGCGCCGGCTGGGACCCGCTTCCGGGGGAAGGAGTCGTCGGGGTCACGGGCCGGGTGCTGGTCCGGGAGGAGCGCTTCTTCGTCGCGGAGCTCCGCTTCACCGAGCATGCCGCGATCGCGCCCCATCCCGGGGAGCGCGACACCGTCGTGGTCTGCATCGCGGGCGAGGGCTTCACCTCGGTCGCGGACGAGACCGCGCCGATCCGCGAGGGTCAGCAGGTGCGCTGGCCGGCGGACGTCACGCACGGCCTCTGGACGGAGGGCTCGACCATGACGACGCTCATGATCGAGCGTCTCGGCTGAATCAGCTTGCCGGAAACCCGGGCGGGCAGGGAACGGGCCGGTCCTCCGCGAAGCGTGCGTACGCCTCCTTCGGGTCCGATGTCTCCTGCTCGACGCTCGCCCCGTGTCGAAGCGCGAGCTCGCTCACCGGGTAGACGAGCGAACGATCCTCGGTCCGAGCGCCGACCATGACGAGGAGGCACGGGCCGTCGCCGGCTCCCACGAAGATGTGCTCGGTCCCGGGCGGGCAGTGCACGAAGTCCCAGGCTCGCAGCCTCCGCTCCTCGCCTTCCACGAGGAGCACGCACTCCCCGGCGAGCACGAGGAAGTCCTCCTGGGCGCCCTCCGCGTGGTACATGCCGTTCGGCTCGCCCGGGCGCAGGATCGCGAGGTTGAATCCGACCTGCGCGAAGCGCTGCTCCCCCGCGAACGTCGTGAAGGCGCCGAGCTCCCCGTCGTACCAGCGTGCGTCGCGCGAGTTCAGGACGAACCAGCCCTCGCCGGCCGGAACGAGGCCGCCTTCCGTCTCGGCCAGGGGTGCCTCGGGAACCACGCTCTCTAGACTAGTCGGGCGATGAAGACTTCCCTGCCCGTCGCCGAGCGGCCGCGCCGACCGGAGTGGATGAAGGTCCGTGCGCCGAGCGCGAACACGCGCTACTTCGAGGTCAAGGGTCTCGTGCGAGAAGGGCAGCTGCACACGATCTGCGAGGAGGCGCGCTGCCCGAACATCGCCGAGTGCTGGGGGCGAGGGACCGCGACGTTCCAGATCCTCGGCGACGTCTGCACCCGGGCCTGCCGGTACTGCTTCGTCCATTCCGGCCGTCCGGACGCTCCGCCCGACCCGCTCGAGCCGCTTCGCCTCGCGCAGGCCGCCGCGCAGATGGGGCTCTCGCACGTCGTCGTGACGTCCGTCGACCGCGACGACCTCCCGGACCGCGGCGCGGCGCACTACGCGGCGACGATCCGCGCCCTGCGGCGCAAGCTCCCCGCAGCCTCGGTCGAGATCCTGACGCCCGACTTCCTCGGCGTCGAGGAGGCGGCGCTCGGCACCGTGCTGGAGGCGCGTCCGAACGTCTTCGGCCACAACATCGAGACCGTTCGGCGGCTGCACGCCCGCATGCGCGGCGCGAAGGCGAGCTACGACAAGGCGCTCTGGCTCCTCCGCCGCGTGAAGGAGCTCGCCCGCTACGACGTGCTCACGAAGTCCGGGATCATCGTCGGGCTCGGCGAGACGAACGACGAGGTCGTGGAGACGATGCGCGACCTGCGTGCGCACGGCGTCGACGTCGTCACCATCGGCCAGTACCTGCAGCCGTCGCCGAAACACGCTGAGATCGACCGCTGGGTACACCCCGACGAGTTCCGCTGGTTCCGGGAGCAGGGCGAGGCACTCGGCTTCGGATCGGTCTTCTCCGGCCCGCTCGTCCGCTCCTCGTACCGGGCCGACGAGCAGCGCCACGCGGTCGAGACGGGCCGCGGCGCGGTCGCGTACTGACGCGGGGGAGGGGCGGCGCCATCGCCGCCCCTCCGCCTGACTCGGATCAGCTCCCGAGAAGCGGGATGCCGTTCGGAGTACCGAGACCCGTCACGTTGTCCCAGCCGGGACCCGTGTGCTGGGTGGGCGACCCCGAGTAGTCGTCGAAGGTGCGCAGGTAGTCGGACGTGCCTGCGCTGGCGTCGACACCGTTCACGAAGTTCCGCCGTGCCACCGCCGTCTTGACGGAGAGCACGTCGTAGAACGAGTCGGCATTCGCGTAGAGCGCCGGGTTGGCGAAACCGTGCGGGTGCCCCGCGGCCTGATCCGAGAGCGCCATCAGGCCTGCGAAGATCGGGCTCGAGAGGCTCGTCCCGCCCAGGCGATACTCGTCGTAGTACGCCCCGTCCGGGAACGTCTGCGTCTGCCCGACGAGGTATCCCGTCTGGGGATCGCCGAGAGCCGCCACGTCCGGAACCGCCCGGCCGCTGAAGCTGAGCCCGGCGTCCTTCTGGTACTGGGGCTCCGGGAAGATCTGGCTGACGCCGCCCCCCGCCCCGTACAGCCAGGCAATCCGCGAGCAGACGAGCGTCGTCGTGTTGCAGCCATAGGTGCTCGTGCCCCAACCGGTCTCGAGCACACGCTGGTTGTCCGCACCGACTCCGAGACTGGTGCCGCCGACGGCCGTCACCCACGGGCTCGAGGCCGGCCAGTCGGGCGAGGCGACGCCGAGGACGGACGTCTCGTCGCCGCTGTCGCCGGACGAGAAGTACACCCCGATGCCTTCAGCGGCTGCCTGCTCGAGCGTCTGCTCGTACGGCTTGATGAAGCCGGGCGGCAGGAACTCGCCGTGGAAGCCGTAGGAGTTCGTGACGATCTGGGCTAGGCCCTTGTCCACGACGTGGTTCAGCGCCGCGTCGAGGTCCTGGTAGTTGTTCGGCGCACCGACGTAGACGATCTTGGCGGCCGGCGCCATGCCGTGCACGGCCTCGACGTCGAGCGTCTCCTCGCCGTACCAGCCCTGGGGATCCTGGGCATTGTTCTGCGGCTTGTTGAAGATCCCCGGCGGGACGACCTGCGTGAACTGCGAGCCGTTCATCGTCGGCAGCCCGCGCCGCGTCGACCAGGTGTTGACGTCCTGCACGATCGTGGGCGAGGCGTACGCGTCGATGATCGCGACGGTCTGGCCGGAGCCGTTCCAATCGCTCGAGATCCCGTACGCACCCTTGATCTGCTGGGGCGTGTAGCCCTTGGCCGTCCACGGCGCGGTCGCAGGATCGGAGACGGCCGTGAACCCGGCCGGATACGCGTACGGAGACACCAGCTCGGCCCAGTAGGTCGACAGAGGCGGTGAATTGCGGAAGCCCGCGCTCGGCGGTGCGTTCTTGTCTCCACGCACGTTCGGCTCGACGAAGACCGAGCTGTCGTCGAGGCCGATCACACCGCTCACACTCGCGGCGAGCGAGTCGGGGATGCTGACGTCGCCCGAGGGTGAGCGCACCGTCTGCCCGTTGACCTTGTACATCCCGAAGGAGGTGCCGAAGGCGGTCTGCGCCTGCGCGACCGTCCCCTCGGCCTCCACGTA
>JBKPTS010000051.1:0-16059 GCA_046735575.1 Actinomycetota bacterium | reverse complement strand
GGGGGGGGCCGGGGATGTGCGCGGCGGTCTCGGGGTCGCTCTGGTTGGGGGGTTAAGCCCCCGGGGGGGCGGGGTCCTCCGGCCGGCCGCCCCCCGACTCCAACTCGTGAGGGTCGATCGCGCCGAGTTCGACCCCCGGCGCCCGGTGGGCTTCGGGGCTACGGGCGCTGGCCGAGCGCGATCTCGGCCCCGGTCTCCGCGCCGGACCTGCCGGCGATCGAGTCGGCCTCCGTCACGCGCTCTCGGCGGCGACCGGGTCGACGTCCACGGAGTAGACCTCGACAGGCGTGGTCTTGCCTTTGACGGGCAGGTCGCCCTGCGCCTCGACCGCGATCCCGTCGCCGAGGCCGAGGCGCGTGTTGCCGTCGATCAGGATCGGCCGGTTCAGGACCTTCGTCTCCGATTCGAGCCGAGCGGCCACGTTCACGGCGTCGCCGACGCACGTATAGGTAGCGCGGTGCAGCGTGCCGGTGTAGCCGGCCACGACCTGGCCGGATCCGATCCCGATCCCGATCTGGATCTGGATCCTCTCGCGTGCTGCCTGCTCGTCGTTGAACAGGCGGATCAGCTCGATCATCTGACGGGCCGCGATCACGGCTCGCTCGCGATGGTCGTCGCGCGGCAGCGGAGCCCCGAAAATGGCCATGAGCCCGTCCCCGACCATCTGGTTCACGATGCCGCCTTCGCCCGAGATCGCGTCCATCATCAGCGTGTAGTAGTCGTTCAGCAGCTCGATCGTCTCTGTGGGCTCCTGCGATTCCGCGATCGTCGTGAACGAGCGGATGTCGCAGAAGAGGGCGGTTGCCTCGAGGTGCTTGCCGCCGAGCGAGAAGCCCGACGTGAGCAGGTCGTCCGCCACCTCCTTGGTCGCGAACTTGCTGATCAGCTCGCGCTGCTGGTCGCGCAGGCGCTTCTTCTCGAGGCTGGCGCTGATGCGCGCGTTCAGCAGCACTGGGTTGATCGGCTTCGTCAGGTAGTCCTCCGCGCCCATCTCCACGCACTTGACCACGCTCTCGAGCTCGTCGAGGGCCGACGTCATGACCACCGGGAGGTCGCGCAGGTGCGGATCGTCCTTGAGCTCCGCCAGAACCTCGTAGCCGTCGAGCTCGGGCATCAGCACGTCGAGGAGCAGGAGGTCGAACCGCTCGCGCCGCAGCAGGTCGAGAGCCTCGTGGCCGTTCTCCGCGAAGCCGACGGTGTGCCCTTGCTGCTCCAGGCCGCGGCTGAGCAGCAGCCGGTTCACCCTGTTGTCGTCCGCGATCAGGATCTTTCCGGGCAGCGAGTCGAAGGAGGTCACGAGGCGTTCTTCCGCAGGTCTGCGAGCGCTTCCTCGAGCCCCTCGTACTCACGCTCGACACGAGCGACGAGGTCGGGGGCGCCCTGAAGCTCGCCGCTCTTCGCAAGCTGCTCGAGCTCGCGGCAATGCTCGGAGAAGTCACCGGCGCCCAGGGTGGCGCCGTTCGACTTCAGCGTGTGGGCTGCCCGCCGGAGCTCCTCGGCGTTCCCCTCGTCGAGCGAGCGGCGCAGCGTCGCCAGGAGTGCCGGCGCGTCGGCGAGGAACGTGTCGATCACCTCCGCCACGAAGTCGTCCCCGCCGAGCTCCCTTAGGTCGTCGAGCGCAGCCGCGTCGATGGTGGCGCCGTCGTCGTTCACAGTCGCATCCCCTCTCTCTCGGAGCGGTTGCGCTCGGCTCAGCGCCTCCGCCAGCTCGTTGGGGCGGATCGGCTTCGCCACGTAGTCGTTCATGCCCGCCGCGAAGCAGGCTTCCCGATCCTCGGGCAGGGCGTTCGCCGTCATGGCGACGATCCGCGGACGCGTCTCCACGGGCCAGCGCTCGCAGATCCGACGCGAGGCGTCGAGACCGTCGAGCTCGGGCATCTGGACGTCCATGAGCACCACGTCGTAGTGCCTCCGCTCGAGCGCCTCCAGAGCCTCCCGGCCGTTCCAGACCACGTCCGCGCCGTAGCCGAGCAGCTCGAGCAGCCGGAGCGCGACCTTCTGGTTCACGGCGTTGTCCTCCGCGAGAAGGATCCGGAGGGAGGAAGCGGCCGGCTCGACGTCGGAGGCGACTTCGACCTTCTCCGCGACGTCGGCCTCTGCCGCGACCAGGCGCACGAGCGCGTTGTAGAGCTGCGACGCCTTCACGGGCTTCGCGAGCTGCGCCGCGAACGCCCCGGTCGACCTCGCGTGCGGGAGGCGGCCGAGCGAGGTGAGAAGCAGGAGCGGAAGCTCGCGCTCGGAGCGGTGGCGCCGGATCTCCCCTGCGAGGGAGGCCCCGTCCATGTCCGGCATCATCATGTCGAGCACGGCGACGTCGAACTGCTCGCCCTGCTCGATCAATGCGACGGCCTCGGCCGGACGCTCGACCGCAACCGGCTCCATGCCCCACGAGCGCGTGTGCCGCGAGACGATCTCGCGGTTCGTCGCGTTGTCGTCCACGACGAGGACTCGCTTGCCGGCGAGCTGCGGGAGGGCCTCGTCGAGCGCGATCCGGGTGGGGACCTCCGCCGCGTCGGCGACGAGCGAGATCCTGAACGTCGAGCCCTCGCCTTCCTCGCTCTCGACCTGGATCGTGCCGCCCATCAGCTCCACGAGGCGTTTGGAGATGGCGAGCCCGAGCCCGGTGCCACCGTACCGCCGCGTCGTCGAGGTGTCGACCTGGGTGAACGACGTGAACAGGAGGTCCATCCGGTCCTGCGCGATCCCGATCCCCGTATCCCGGACGGCGAGCTCGAGCCGATACGAGCCCGCGCCAGCCGGCTCTGCTGTGACGTCCACCACGACCTCGCCCTGCTCGGTGAACTTGACCGCGTTCGAGAGCAGGTTCAGAAGCACCTGCCGCAGACGGGCTGCGTCGCCCACGATCCCCGCGGGCGCGTCCTCGTCGATGAGGCAGCCGAGCTCGATGTCCTTGTCCGACGCGCGCGGGGCGACGATCTCGAGCGCTCCCTCGACGCATTCACGGAGGTCGAACGGCTCGCGCTCGAGCTCGAGCTTGCCCGCCTCGATCTTCGAGTAGTCGAGGATGTCGTCGATCACGTGCAGCAGCGCGTCTCCGCTCGAGCGGACGACCTCGGCGAACTCGCGCTGCTCGGCCTGGAGCTCGGTGCCGAGCAGGAGATCGGTCATGCCGATGACGGCGTTCATCGGGGTCCTGATCTCGTGGCTCATCGTGGCGAGGAAGGCGCTCTTCGCCTGCGTCGCGGCCTCCGCCTCCTCCCGCGCGCGTTGCAGCTCGGTGATGTCGTGGTAGATCGCGTAGAAGCCGGTGTGCTCGCCGTCGACGCGGAGGGGGACGAGCATCAACTCGACGTCGACGAGTTCGCCATCGCGTCGGGACCGCCGGCCGATCCGCTGCGCGCGACCCGTGTCGAGCGCCTCCCGGGTCACCTCGCGACCTTCCTCGTGCGACTCGTGCCCGAACACGAGCTCGTCGATCTGCTTGCCGACGGCCTCCTCCGTCGACCAGCCGAAGAGCTCGGCGGCTGCGGGATTCCACCCCGCCACCCGCTCCTCTGCGTCCATGACGACGATCGCGACGGGGCTGACGTCGACGAGCGACTCGAAGTACTGCTTCTGGCGTCGGATCTCGGCGTCGGCGAGCGCCTGCTCCGTGATGTCAATCATGAAGCCGTGGACGCGGTAGGGCTCGCCGTGTTCGTCCCGGACGATCCATGCGTCGTCGCGAACCCAGACGGTCCTCCCGTCCGCCGCGAGCACGCGGTAATCGTTCGTCCAGCGGTCGACGTCGCCCGCGAGCCACTTCTGCTGCTCGGCGAGCACTCGCTCCCGGTCGTCCGGGTGGAGCACGGACGGGAAGAACTCGGAGTCCATCCATGCCTCCGGCGGATACCCGAACATCGTCTCGATCCTCGGGCTGACGTACTCCGACGTCGCGTTCGCGTCGGGGAAGTCCCGGTACACGGTCAGCGGCAGCTCCTCGACGAGCTCCCTGTACTCGCGCTCCGCCTTCCGAACGTCCTCGAACAGCCGGGCGTTCTCGATCGCGATCGCGGCCTGCTGCGAGAGGCCGCCGAGGAAGCTCAGGTCTTCCTCCGTGAACGGACTCCCGCCGTAGCGCCAGACCGCCATCATTCCGATGACGCGATCGCGCGCCAGGAGTGGTGCGGCCATGAGCCGCTCGTTCTCCTCGTCGGGCGCTCCGGGAATCGGCAACGCCCGCGGGTCGCTGGTCGTGTCGTTGATCACCTCGGCAGCGCCCCGCGCTGCGAGGTCGCCGATCATGCCCTCGCCCACCGTGAGCGTGTCGGCGAGGACCTCGTCTGCGTTCTTGCCGAGCGCGATCGTCGAGTGGAACGTCCGGCCGTTCTCGTCGGCAAGGTAGACAGCGCTCGTCTCGACCTCGAGAAGGTGCTGAGCGCGCTCAGCGATCCTGTTGAGCACTGCTGTGAGGTCGAGCATGGCGGTCACTTCCCGCCCGAGCTCGGCGAGCGTTGCAGTCTCGTTCGCGCGGCGCCGAGCCTCCTGGTAGAGGCGGGCGTTCTGGATGGCGCTGCCCACGTTGGCGGCAATCGTCGACAGCAGTCGGATGTCCGACTCGTCGAAGCGACCCGCCTCGCGTGTGCTCTGGACGCTGATGACACCGATCGCCTGCTCGCCGGCGAAGATCGGCACGCCGAGGAACGAGAGCGATCGTGTGCCGATCCGGGGCGTGGCAACCTGCTCGTACTGCTCCGACCGGTTCAGTACGAGCGGCTCACGCGACTTGAGGATGCGCGAAGTCAGGCCCTCCCCGTACTCCAGAGAGGACTGCGGCTCCCGCTCGCCCGCCTCGCTGTAGTAGGCGAAGTCGATGCGGCCCGCCGCCTCGTCGTGCAGCGCCACGTACACGATGTCGGCGTCGAAGACCTCCTCGAGCTTGTCGCCGACGAGCTGGATGAGAGCGTCGAGCTCGAGCTGCGACGCAAGCGCTCCTCCGACGCTGTTGACGGTTTCGAGCTCGGCCGCTCGCTCCCGCGTCTCCTGGATGAGCTGGGCGTTCTCGAGCGCGACGCCGAGGCTGCCGGAGATCGTCGCGAGCAGCCGCCGGTCCGAGTCCGTGAACGCGTGCTCCCGGTCGAGGTTCTGGATCGAGATCGCACCCGTCGCACGACCGCCGACCACGAGCGGCTGGAAGATCGCCGAGCCGTGCGACGGCTCCCCCGTGACGGCCACGGGGTTCCCGTACTCGACGAGCGCTGCGTCCATGTCCTCGGCGATGTAGAGCGGCTCGCGAGTCTCCATCACATGCCTGCGAAAGCCGATGACGGACAGTGTCACGTTCGGGAAATGAACCCCGCGCTCGATCTGGTAGACGAAGCGCAGTATCCCCTCGTTCTCGTCGTGGACGGCGATGTCGACGACCTGCGCGTCGAAGACCTCGCGCAACTTGTCGCCGACGAGGTCGTAGATCGCCTGCGGGTCGAGCTCGCCCGCGATCGCGTCCTGCACGCTGTTGATGAGCGCGAGCTCGGCGTTGCGCTGGCGGGTCTCGTGGACGAGGCGGGCGTTCTCGAGGGCGACGCTGAGGCTGCCGGCTAGCGTCGTCAACAGGCGCAGGTCGTCGTAGCCGAACGCGTGCTCGCGGTCGACGTTCTGGAGCGAGACGACGCCAGTCGCCTTGCGGCCGGTTACGAGCGGCACCCAGAGCCCCGACTTCGGCGGCTCTCCGACCACCGCCGAGGGATTGCCGTACTTCTCGTTCGCCTCGGCCATGTTCTCCTGGATCAAGAGGGGCGTGCGCGACTCGATGACGTGCTTCCGAAAGCCGATCAACTCGATCGGCTCGTCGGGGAATCGCTTGCCGCGCTCGATGGCGTACGGGAAGTGGATGAGGCCCGACGCTTCGTCGTACGTGCCGATGTCGACGACCTGGGCGTCGAAGATCTCCTGGAGCTTGTCGCCCACGGCGTCGTAGATCGCCTGCGGATCGAGCTCGCCCGCGATCGCGGCCTGCACGCTGTTGATCAGCGCCAGCTCGGCGTTCCGCTGCTGCGTTTCGAGCACTAGGCGTGCGTTCTCGAGCGTTCCGCCGATGCTGCCGGCGAGCGTGAGGAGCAGGCGCTCGTCGGTCTCGCTGAAGGCGTTCTCGCGGTCGACGTTCTGCAGCGAGATCACCCCGGAGGGGCGCCCGCCGGTGAAGAGCGGGACGAACAGGACCGACTTCGGAACCTCACCCGCCAGCACGAGCGGATTCCCGTAGCGCTCGGCCGCAGCGATCACGTCCTCGTTGACCATGAGCGGCTCGCCGCTCTCGAGCACATGCTTGCGGAACCCGACGGCGGGTATCGGCTCGACCTCGAAGCGCTCCCCACGCTCGACGACATAGGGGAAGCTCAGAAACCCCGTCGTCTCGTCGTAGGTCGCGATGCTGACGGCCTGGGCGTCGTAGACCTCCTGCAGCTTGTCTCCGACGAGATCGAAGATCGCCTGCGGCTCGAGCTCGCCGGCGATGACGGCCTGCGCGTCGTTGATGAGCGCGAGCTCGCTGTTGCGCCGGCGCGTCTCGTCGACGAGGCGGGCGTTCTCGAGCGCCGCGCTCAGGCTCCCCGCGAGCGTCGAGAGCAGCCGCTCGTCCGACTCGGCGAACGCGTGCTCACGGTCCAGGTTCTGGAGCGAGACGACGCCCGTGGTCTTTCCGCCGCTCGTCAGCGGGACGAAGATCACGGACTTCGCGAACTCGCCGGACCCGTCGACGCGGATGCCGATTCCGCGACGCTCGGCCTCTTCCTGGACGTTCTCGTTGACGAGCATCGCCTCGCCGGTCTTCATCACCCACGACGTGAAGCCGACGTCGCCCATCGGGATCGGCTCGTCCGGATACCGAACGCCGCGCTCGATCGCGTACGGCGTGTGCAGGAGACCCGTTGCCTCGTCGAGGATCGCGATGGCGACGACCTGGGCGTCGAAGACCTCGCGCAGCCTCTCGCCCACGAGGTCGTAGATCGCCTGCAGCTCGAGCTCCCCGGCGATCGACTCCTGGATGCTGTTGATGAGCGCGAGCTCGGCGTTGCGCTGCCGGGTCTCGTGCACGAGCCGGGCGTTCTCGAGCGCGACGCTGAGGCTCCGCGTGAGCGTCTCGAGCAGCCGCTGGTCCGACTCCGCGAACGCGTGTTCGCGATCGAAGTTCTGCAGCGAGATCGCGCCCCTCGACTTGCCGCCGGCGACGAGCGGCACGTAGAGCACGGACCTCGGCATCTCGCCCGAGCCGATGACCGGGTTGCCGAACCTCTCCGACGCGGCGGCCACGTCCTCGTCGATGAGCAGCGTCTCGCCCGTCTCCATGACGTGCTTGCGGAACCCGATCAGCTCGAGCGGCTCGTCCGAGTAGCGCACCCCGCGTTCGATCGAGTACGGGAAGTGCAGGAGCCCCGACGCCTCGTCGTACACGGCGATGTCGATCACCTGGGCGTCGAAGACCTCGCGCAGCTTCTCTCCGACGACGTCGTAGATCGCCTGCAGCTCGAGCTCTCCCGCGAGCGCCGCCTGGACGGCGTTGATCACTGCGAGCTCCGCGTTTCGCTGGCGCGTCTCCTCGATCGCCCGGGCCCGCGAGAGAGCTGCGCCGACGTGTTGGCCGACGAAGGCGAGGAGGTCCCTGTCCTGCTCGGAGTACCGCACGTCCTTCGTGTACGACTGCACGACGAGGACGCCCACGGTCCGCCCCTCGTCCTTGAGCGGAACGCCGACCCACGTCGTGTCTTCGGTCACGACGCCGACGAGCTCGATCTCGCCCTGCTCGATCAGCTCGTCGTGGCGCTCGTGCGTGAGCAGCTGCGGTTTCCCGGTCCGCAGCACGTACGCCGTGGTCCCCCTGGCGTTGCCCTCGCCGAACGCGTCCCACTGGTTCGGGTCCGGGACGTCGAGGTCGACCTCGTCGACGTAGTAGGGCCAGTTGATCAGCTGCCGCTCCTCGTCGTAGAGCGCGATGTAGAAGTTGTTCGCGTACATGAGCTCGCCCACGACGGCGTGCACGGCCCGGTAGAAGTCCTGCAGGTCCCGGGCGGAGCTCGCGAGCTCGGCGATGCGGTAGAGCGCGGACTGGACCTGCTCCTGACGCCGGCGCACGGCCTCGGCGGCCTCGAGCTCCACCACCAGACGTCGCGCTCGCTCGACTTCGGGCGAGAGATCTGCCGACGTCATCGCGCCGAGGACCGGATCCGCGCGTCGCCACGCCGCGGGCTCGCGGCGCGGCCTCTCAGTCCGCAGCTCGGCACGTGCGGAAGTATCGTGCGTCGGCGGAGACGCGTCTAGACGTCAGGGGGCTGGACTAGAGTCGCGCGGTGCGGCGCGCGCCCGTCCTCCTCGCCTCGCTCGCGCTCGCGACGCTGGCTCTCTCCGGTTGCGGCAAGGGTGGCCACGACGTCCCGAAGGACATCCAGCCGGCGCCGACGCCGGCCTCCGGCGCGGCGCCCTGGCCCGCGCCGCCGAACCCGCTCGAGCTCGCCCGCAAGGCGGGGCTGACGCCCGAGACGCACGAGTTCTTCGCCTACCACGTGCACGCGCACCTCGACGTCTTCGTGAACGGCGAGCCGGTCCCGGTGCCGGCGGGCATCGGAATCGCGATCGACGACCCCGCCGTGCACCACGTCGTCCTCGACGACGGCACCGATGACTACGGTGGGATCTCGCCGCCGTGCGAGCAGCCGTGCATCTCCCCGCTCCACACGCACGACGTGAGCGGGATCCTGCACACGGAGTCGGCGAAGGCCCATCCGAACCGTCTCGGCCAGTTCTTCACCGAGTGGGACGTCCGTCTCAGCCGCACCTGCGTCGGCGGCTACTGCGCGCCCGTGGCGAGCGTCCTCTTCTACGTCGACGGCGACCGCGAAACGAGCGACCCGGCCGCGATCCCGCTCACGGACCACAAGGAGATCGCGATCGTGATCGGGACGCCCCCGAAGGACATCCCGACGAAGTTCCCGTCCTAGAACGGGACGTCGGAGCAGGCAGGCGGCTCCATCGGCGGGAGTCTACGAGCCCGCTGCTGACGAGAGCGCGCGCGATCGGCACAATGGGGGAGGGTGAGGAGAAGGCACGAGGAGGACCTGGGGACGGTGGAAGTCGCCGAGCGGCTCTTGCCGTACGACGTCTCGGCGGTCCCGGAGCTGCGGGTCCCCGAACGGGCCGAGGGAGAGCTCGTGGAGCGGGCGGCGACGCTGCTCACGGTCATGCCCCCCAATCAGGAGCGGACGACCATCGAGCAGCTCCTCGCGCCTCACGACCCGGACCGCGGGCGCCGTGCGGTGGACGCGCTCATCGCCACGGGCTTTGCCGCCGAAGACGGGCGCGGGCACCTCCGGCGCTCCGCCTGACGCGAGACGTCTCCTTCAGTCGCAGGCGATGCCGTCGTGGTCCGGGTCGAGACCCTGCGGATCACCGCCGACGACGTGGACGACGCCGGTGATCCCGAACGCCCGGAGGTCGGCGCAGTCGAGCTTCGGCGGAGGCGAGGGGATGCATCCTCCGACGTAGTGCGAGTCGCACGCCGCCTGCGAGCCGGGCGGACGGAACGCAGGCCCTTGCGGAGCCGATTTCGAGAAGACATCCCCGAGGTGGCCGGCGAAGACGAGGATCCCGACGATGAGTACGACTGCGATACCGCCGATGATCAGCGCGTACTCGGTCAGAGCCTGGCCGCGCGCACCGGCGAGCAGCGTTCTCGTGCGTCTCGAGCATCTGTGCCGCATCGTTCCGCCGCAGGAAGCACGGCGCGGACCGGATTTTCCCTTTTCGAGGGCCGATAAAACCGCGGAACGCCGGGTCGCGAGGAGCGCTGGTCTCGACAAGTCCTCCTAGGCCGCGACGGCAGCTTCCAGCTCGGCCGACCACTCGCCTGCGGCGGCGAGCGAGTTCATGCGCGCGCGGTGCGCGTACGCAGCCTGCGCGGCGTCGGCGTTGCCCGGGTCTCCGCCCCACGCCGCGAGCGCCGACTGCTGGAGCGCCCGGCCGTAGGAGAAGGAGAGCGTCCAGGGGCCCCCGATCCCGTTGATCGCGTTCAGGTTCTCGGTCGCCTCGACCTCCGACTGACCGCCCGAGAGGAAGACGATCCCGGGAACGGCCGCGGGCACGTGGCGGCGGAAGCAGTCGATCGTCTTCTCCGCGATCTCCTGCGCCGGCGCCTGCACGGGCGACTTCTTGCCCGAGATCACCATGTTCGGCTTGAGCAGGATGCCCTCGAGGTCGACGCGCGCGGAGTCGAGCGCGTCGAAGGTCGTGTGCAGCGTCCGCGCGGTCGCGTCGTAACAGGTGTCGATCGTGTTGTCGGCGTCCATCAGGACCTCCGGCTCCACGATGGGCACGAGCCCCTGCTCCTGGCAGAGCGCCGCGTAGCGGGCCAGGGCGTGCGCGTTGGCCCGGATGCAGCCGCTCGTCGGGATGCCGTCGCCGATCGTGATTACCGCGCGCCACTTCGCGAAACGGGCGCCGAGGCCGCGGTACTCCTCCAGCCGACCGCGCAGGCCGTCGAGGCCCTCCGTGACCTTCTCGCCGCGGAACTGCGCCAGATCGTTCGCGCCGGTGTCGACCTTGATTCCCGGGATGACCCCCTTCGAGGCGAGCAGCTCCGGGAAGGGCGTGCCGTCGTCGGCCTGCTGGCGGATGGTCTCGTCGTAGAGGATGACCCCGCCGATGGAGTCCTCCGCTCCGGCCGTCGTGAAGAGCAGCTGGCGGTAGAAGCGGCGGTTCTCCTCGGTCGACTCGACCCCGATCGAGTCGAAGCGCTTCGCGATCGTCCCCGTGCTCTCGTCCGCCGCGAGGATGCCCTTGTGCTCGGCGACGATCGCGCGGGCGGTCTCGTACAGGTCGTGCGCGGCCATCAGCGCGCTCCTTTCGTGAGGCTCTGGATCTTCGTCAGTGGGTGCGAGGCCTGGATCCTGCGGAAGGTGCCCGAGCGCGAGCGCATCACGATCGAGTCGGTCTCCACGCGCCCTCCAGCGACGCGGACGCCGCGCAGCAGCGCGCCGCTCGTCACGCCCGTCGCCGCAACGAAGACGTCGTCGCCCTGCACGAGGTCGTCCGCGGTGAGGACGGCGTCCACGTCGTAGCCGGCAGCGACCAGGCGCTCCAGCTCCTCGTCCGAGCGCGGCCAGAGCTTCCCCTGCATCGCGCCGCCCAGGCACTTGATCGCGGCCGCCGAGATGACGCCCTCCGGGGTGCCGCCGATGCCCATGAGCAGGTCGACGCCCGTCCCCGCCTGCGCGGCTGCGATCGCTGGCGCGACGTCGCCGTCGCGGATCAGGTTCACGCGCGCCCCGGCCTCCCGGAGCTCGGCTATCAGGTCGTCGTGCCGCTCGCGCTCGAGGACGACGACCGTGAGGTCGTTCACGTCGACCCCTTTCGCCTCCGCGACGCGCTCCAGGTTCTCGGTCGCCGTCGCGTCGATGTCGATCGCGTCGGCGGCCTCTGCGCCGACCGCGATCTTGTCCATGTACAGGGCGGCGCCGGGGAAGAACATCGTTCCCCGCTCGGCGACGGCGATGACCGAGATCGCGTTCGGCATGCCGAGGGCGGTGAGCCGCGTGCCCTCGAGCGGATCGACGGCGACGTCCACCTCCGGCCCGGTGCCGTCGCCGACCTCCTCCCCGTTGTAGAGCATCGGCGCCTCGTCCTTCTCCCCCTCGCCGATGACGACGATCCCGTGCATCGAGACGGTGTTGATCATCAGGCGCATCGCGTCGACCGCGGCCTGATCGGCGGCGTTCTTGTCTCCGCGTCCGATCCAGCGCGAGGCGAACGTCGCCGCCGACTCGGTCACGCGCACGAGCTCGAGCGCGAGGTTGCGGTCGGGAACGGAGCGGTCGACGTCGCTCACGAACGCTCATGCTAACTCCGCGTCGACAGCGGAAATGCCCGTGTAACAACCTGCAACTTGTCAGGGTTCGCTCGAGCGCGGGCGGCGGCTACATCCGCTCCGGCGCCTCCACCCCGATCAGATCGAGACTGCGCGCGATGACGAGCTGGGTCGCCCGGCAGAGGCCGAGCCGGAACGCCTCGCTCTCGGACTCGAGTACGCGGTGCTCGTGGTAGAAGCGATGGAAGTCGTCGGCGACGCGGATCGCATAGGTCGGAATCGAGTGTGGACCACGCCGCTCGGTGGCTTCGCGGACGACCTGCGGGAACTCGAGGAGGCGCTTCACGAGCTCCCGCTCCTCGGCTGCGAGTGGGCCGGTCGGCTCGATGCTCGTTACACGAAGCTCGGGCTCTGCGACACCAAGCCTGGCAATTGGGTCTTCCGGCACCGGAGGCATCCCGGCGCGTTCCATCGCTCGATTGACCGCATTTCGCATGATTCCGGCGATGCGGGCATGGGCGTACTGGACGTAGTACACCGGGTTTTTCTGCGTCTTCTCGGCCGCCAGGTCGACGTCGATCTCGATCGTCTGGTCGTGGCTCCGCGAGACGAGGTACCAGCGCGCCGCGTCCACCCCCACCGCGTCCAGGAAGTCCTCGAGGAAGACGACGTCGCCGCGCCGCTTCGAGATCCGCTTGGCCTCGCCCCGCTCCACGAGATGGACGAGCTGGTAGAGGAGCACCTCCACCCGCTCGGGGTCGTAGCCGAGCATGCGGGCGACGGCCCCGTACCACTTGCGCGTGCCGTGGTGGTCGGCGCCGAGGACGTAGATCGCACGGTCGAAGCCGCGCCGGAGCTTGTCGTCGAGGTACGCGACGTCGGCGGCGCGATACGTCGGCCGCCCTCCCTGCTCCGGCGAGCGGACGAGCACCCAGTCCTGCTCGTCGCCGTACTCGGAGGACCTCGCCCAGAGTGCCCCGTCCTGCTCGTACGTGTCGAGGCGCGGGAGGAACTCGGGCAGGCGCTGCTCCAGCTCGCTCTGCAGCGCCCAGCTGTCGAAGTGGACGCGGAAGCGCTCGAGCGTCGTCTCGATCCGCTCGAGCATCTTCGGCACGGGGTCGCCCGGCTCCACCGCGAGCTCTGCGACGTAGGCGCCCCGGTAGCCGTCCTCCGGCGCCTCCTCGCCCCGGCGCACGGCCTCGACGGACTCGCGAAAGAGGTCCATCTGCCGCCCCGCGTCGTTGTAGTAGTACTCGCGCGAGACGTCGTGGCCGGCGAACGCGAGCAGCCGCGCGACGGCGTCGCCGTAGGCGCCGTTCCGCGCGTGCGCGACCGTGAGCGGCCCCGTCGGATTCGCGGAGACCATCTCCACCTGCGTCTTCTCGCGCGGCTCGGCGAAGCCGCCGGCGAAGGCGGCTCCCGCGCCGAGGACCTCCGCGAGCGCGCCGACGATCCACGCGTCGGAGACGCGGAGGTTGACGAACCCGGGGGGCGCCGCGACGGCGGTCTCGACGACGCCTGCATCCGTCGCCTTCTCCGCGATCTCGGCCGCGATCTCGACGGGCGACCGGCGCTCGGCCCCGGCCCGGCGCAGGGCGACATTCGTCGCGTAGTCGCCGTGCTCGGGGTCGGCGGGGCGCTCGAGCTCGACCGGAGCCCCCGCGAGCTCGCCGAGCTGCTCGGCGAGCCGGGCGACGGGGTTCAAGCGACCGCCCCGGTGGGCGCGAACAGCTGCTCGAGCCTCGCCATCTCCTCGCTCGTGCCGACGCCGATGACGACGTCTCCTGCCTCCAGCACGGCGTCGGCGTGCGGGGTGACGTCGAAGGTCCCGTCGTGCTTGCGGATGGCCACGATCAGCGCCCCCGTCTCCTCCCGCAGGCGCACGTCCCGGATCGAGTGCCCGCACGGCTCGCAGGCCGCCGAGACGACGATCTCCTCGAAGCGGAGGTCGGGCACCTCCCCGCCCGCCTGCGTCGCCATGTCCAGGAACGCCGCCACCTGCGGCTTGAGGACGACGTTCGCCATGTGCAGCCCTGCGGCCGTGTAGGGCTGCACGACCTGGTCGGCGCCCGCCAGCTTCAGCTTGCGCGCCGTCGAGTCGACGGACGCCCGCGCGACGATCGTCAGGTCGGGGCGCAGCGCGCGCGCGGAGAGCGTGATGAAGAGGTTGGACTCGTCCGAGTCCGCGGAGGCGACCAGGGCGCTCGCGCGGTCGACGCCGGCCCGCCCGAGGTCGTCGTCGCTCGTCGCGTCGCCCTCGACGACGAGCGCGCCTCGCTCGCGCGCGGCTTCGAGCGCCTCGGGGTTGCGGTCGAGGATGACGAACGGCTTTCCGATCGCCTCGAACTCGGCCGCCACGCGGCGCCCGACCCTGCCGAAGCCGCAGATGATCGCGTGGTCGTGCAGGTCGTCGATCGCGCGTCGCAACTTCCGCTCCGAGTAGGCCTCCGTGATCGCTCCGTGCGCGATCAGGTCGACGATCGCGCCGGCGAGGTAGAGGAAGATTGCCACGCCGCCGATCAGGAGCACGACGGTGAAGAGCTTGGCGCCGGGGCCGGGCGGCTGCGAGTCGAGCCCGGTCAGCGTCGTGGTGACGACCGAGCGGTAGAAGGAGGAGACCCAGCCCTCCCCGACGATGGCGTGGAACGCGATCGTGCCGAGCGCGAGGATGCCCACGAACGCGAACAGCGCATACGCGAAGCGACGCCACTCGAAGCCGCCCATCGCCGCATCCTAGGCGGCGCCTGCGTCGGGCTCAGCGGTCGAGCGCGGGGACGGCGCGAGGCTCGGAGAGCATGAGGCCGTCGCGATGCAGCGCGAGCTGGACCTCCTCCCGCGCCTTGTAGATCCGCCACTTGACCGTGGCGAGCGTGACCTCCAGGGTCTCCGCGATCTCCGTGTACGAGAGCCCGACCACGTCACGGAGCAGGAGCGCCATCTTGAGGTCCGGGTTCAGCGCCTCCACGGCCTTCCAGACGCCGTGGATCGTCTCCGTCCGCTCGACGGGCGCGTCCACGACCTCGAGCGGCGGGATGTCGTCGAGCGCGACGAGCGCCCGCGGACGCCGCTCGATCGCCCGCAGCTCGTCGAGGACGCGGTTCTTCGTCACCTGGAAGAGCCAGGTCGTGAATCTCGACCGGAGCGAGAAGCTCGGGAGCCCCTGGAACACCCGCAGGAAGACCTCCTGCGTCAGGTCCTCCGCGAGCGAGCGGTCTCCCGTGAGCCGCAGCACGTAGTTGAAGACCGGCTGCTCGTACGTCCGCAGGATGATGGAAAACGCCCGCTCGTCTCCCTTCTGGGCCTTCCTGAGGACGCCGAGATCGGGCTGTGGGAGCGACACCGAGGGCCGGAGTATAGAGCGAGGGTGGTAAGGAAGGTATGAACGCGGCTTACGGCTGGGTTGCGAGCGAACTGCCCGTCACCTCGTCGGGGAGCGGAAGGCCGAGCAGGGACAGAATCGTCGGCGCGAGGTCGGCCAGCTGGCCTCCTTCGGCGAGGGCGATCGTGTCATCCGTCACGAGCAGAGGCACGGGGTTCGAGGTGTGCGCCGTGTGCGGGCTGACGCCGTCCTCCTCCAGGAGGACTTCCGCGTTCCCGTGGTCCGCCGTCACGAGAGCGACCCCGCCGGCCGCCTGAACGCATTCGACCACCTCGCCCAGGCAGCGGTCCGTCGTCTCGACAGCTGCCACCACGGCGGAGATCACGCCGGTGTGCCCGACCATGTCCGGGTTCGCGAAGTTGACGACGCCGAAGCCGTATCCCTCGGGCAGAGCCTCGCAGAACCTCCTGGCAACCTCGGCGGCGGACATCTCCGGCTTCAGGTCGTAGCTCGGCACGTCGCGCGGCGAGGGGACGAGGATCCGCGTCTCCCCCTCCCACTCCTCCTCCGTCCCGCCGTTCAGGAAGTAGGTCACGTGCGCGTACTTCTCGGTCTCCGCGACGTGGAGCTGGCGCATGCCGTTCCGGGCGAGGACCTCTGCGAGCGTGTTCCGCACCGTCTGCTCGTCGAAGGCGACCGGGAACGGGAAATCGCCGCGGTAGCGCGTCATCGTCGTCAGGTCGACGGCGGCCTCGCCCAGGTGCTGCGAGAGCTGACGCGCCCGGTCGGGCCTGAAGTTGAAGAAGATCGCCGTGTCCTGCTCTGGCTCGAGGCGCGGCGTGCCCTCGACGACGACCGGCTCCACGAACTCGTCCGTCACGCCGCGTGCGTAGCTCTCGCGCACCGCCTCGACGGCCCCTGTCGCGCACCCGCCCTCGCCGCGCAGGAT
>JBKPTS010000050.1:0-11798 GCA_046735575.1 Actinomycetota bacterium | reverse complement strand
CGCTGCGCCAGCGCGCCGTGCCCGATGTCGCGGCGCTTCGGCCCGCGCATGAAGCCCGTCTCGCCCACCGAGTAGGGCGGGAAGTTGTAGTGGTGGATGTAGCGGCGCTGCTGCTCGCGCGAGAGGTCGTCGATCTTCTGGCCCTCCTTCACGGTGCCGAGCGTGAGCAGCGTCATGATCTGCGTCTGCCCGCGCGTGAAGAGCGCCGAGCCGTGCGTCCGCGGGCTCACGCCCACCTCGCAGGAGACGGGCCGGATCTCGTCCGTCGCCCGCCCGTCCGGACGGCGCTTCTCGACCGCGATCTTCCGGCGCACGATGTCCTTGTAGACCGCCTCGCACACGCGCTTGACGTATTGCCGCGTGATCGAGTCCTTGACGGCCGGCTCGCCCTCGGCAGGCGCGGGGCCGACCGGGAACGACAGCTGGACCTCCTCCAGGATGCGGTCGAAGAGGAGATCGCGCTTTGCCGACTTGAGCTCCTTCGAGTCCTGCTCGGCGTCCGTCAGCTCGCGCAGCTCGTGCTCGAACTGGTCGCGCACGGGGCCCTCGACCGCCCCCATCCGCGCCTTCTCCAGGATCGAGGCGAAGCTCGCCCGGACCTGCGTCCGGCGGACCATGTCCTCCTCCGTCGAGCTCATGCCGATCTCCGGCGACGCCTCGGCGACGAGCTCCTCGACCACCGCGCTCGCCTCGCGCAGCCCGTGCTCCGCGATCGCGGCGCGGACGCCGTCGCCGTGACTCGCCTCGAGATCGGCCGTGAGGTCGACGTCCACCCACTTCGGGCGTCCGACCTGCCGGCGCAGGTCCTCGAGGACGTCGCAGATCCGGCGGATCTCGGAGTGCGCGAGCTCGAACGCCTCGAGGATCGTGTCCTCGGGCACCTGCCGGGCGCCCGCCTCGACCATCGTCAGCGCCTCCCGCGTGCCGACGACGACGAGGTCGAGGATCGACTCCTCGAGCGCCTCGAGCGACGGGTTCACGACGAGCTCGCCGTCGATGCGCCCGACGCGGACGGCCCCGATCGGGCCGAGGAAGGGCAGCGGCGAGATCATGAGCGCCGCGGACGCCCCATTGATGCAGAGGATGTCGTGCGGGGTCACGAGGTCGGCCGAGAGGACGGTGCAGATGACCTGCACCTCGTTCTTGAAGCCCTTCGGCCAGAGCGGTCGGATCGGCCGGTCGATCATGCGCGCGGTCAGCGTCGCGCGCTCGCTCGCGCGTCCTTCCCGCTTGAAGAAACCGCCGGGGATCTTCCCGGCGGCGTACATGCGCTCCTCGACGTCGACCGTCAGCGGGAAGAAGTCCGCGTCCGGCCGGGCGTCCGGACGGCCGACCGCCGTCGCGAGGATCATGGTGTCGCCCGAGCGGCAGAGGACTGCGCCGTCTGCCTGCTTCGCGAGCCTGCCCGTCTCGAAGACGATCTCCTGACC
This sequence comes from Actinomycetota bacterium, assembly GCA_046735575.1. Taxonomy (GTDB): domain Bacteria; phylum Actinomycetota; class Thermoleophilia; order Gaiellales; family Gaiellaceae; genus GMQP-bins7. Next base: position 10,368 of record JBKPTS010000050.1, on the reverse strand, counting down.
GCCCACCTCGACGGAAACCGTGGCTTCTCGCCCGGTTGTCGTTGTGCTCATGTGTCTTGTCCCTTCACCTTTCCGTTCGTTTCCGGAAGGTGGAGGTTTGAGTCAGCTCCGGTTGCCTCGACGGCCCAGAGCTCGCTCAAACATCCACCTTCCGCGGGCGTTGTCCCGGCCTAGCGACGCAGGCCGAGCTCCTTGATGAGGGCACGGTAGCCCTCGATGTCCTTCCGCTGCAGGTAGTCGAGGAAGCGGCGTCGCCGGCCCACGAGCCGAAGGAGGCCGCGCCGCGAGTAGTGGTCCTTCGGGTGCAGCCGGAGATGCTCGGTGAGGTCGTTGATCCGCCGCGTCAGCAGCGCGATCTGCACCTGCGGCGAGCCCGTGTCCGCCGGGCCGCGGCCATGCTTCTCGACGACTTCCTGCTTGACTTCCTTGGTGAGGCTCATGGTTCTCCTCTCGATGGACGACTCCGCGGTCCCCGCTCGCCGTGAAGGAAGTCCGCACGGACGGGCCGCGACCGCGGTCTCGGCAAGGGTAGCAGCGATGCCGCTTCCGTCCCGGGCCCGTGCCCGCTGATGCGGAGAGCGCTTGCCTGGATTCTCGGTATCGTCGCGGTCCTCGCGCTCGCGCTCGGCGTCCTGTGGCTGACCTCGCTCCTGTTCCCCGTCGGCGGCGGCGGAGCCAGCGACGCTCCCACGATCCCGGCCTGCAACGGCCGCGGGATCGCCGAGGGCTTCACCTACCACTTTCGCGATCCCCGGCGCGGCGAGCTGGTTGTGTTCCACGCCTCGGGTCACCTCGGAGGCCCGATCAGGCCCGATCCGAAGGCGAGCGGCTCCTTCGTGAAACGAGTCATCGGCATTCCCGGCGACCAGGTGGTGGCCCACGGCGGTCGCGTCTACGTGAACGGGGTGAAGGCCGACGACATCGCGACCCGCGACTTCCCGAAGGTCGATCTCCAGGCGAAGCAGTACTTCGTCCTCGGCGACAACCGCTCGTTCTCCCAGGACAGCCGCGACTTCGGGCCGGTACCGCGATCCGCGATCTTCGCCCGCGAGTTCATGCTCTACTGGCCGTTCTCCCACTTCGGCGGCATCCCCGCGCGAAAGGCCGGACGGCCGCCCGGCGAGATCTCCTGCTGAGACGCGCATGCGCGCAGGAGTAGCGGCGGGACACCCCGCAACCGCAGAGGTCGGGCTGGAGATCCTCGCCGAGGGCGGGACGGCCGGGGACTCCGTCGTCGCCATGGCGCTCGCCTCCTGCGTGGCCGAGACGATCATGAGCGGACTGCTCGCCGGCTGCCACGCCATCGTCTTCGACGGCTCGAGGCCGATGAACCTGGACGGCTTCGCGGCCGTGCCGTCGCTGCACGGAGACATGACCGAGCTCGACATCCCGTTCGGGGACGAGCTCGTCACGTACTGGGTCGGCCCGGCCTCCTTCGCCGTCCCGGGGCTGCCTGCCGCGCTCGACGAGCTCTGGTCTCGCACCGGCCGCCTGCCCTGGAGGCGGCTGGTCGAGCCTGCGCAGCGGCTCGCGCGTGAAGGCGTGCGCCTGCCGCCGATGCACGCCCGCTCGCTGGCGATGCTCGGGGAGCTCTTCACGCTCGAGCGCGGGCAGGAGCTGTACGCGCCCGAGGGCCGACTGCTCGCCGAGGGCGAGACGCTCCGGCAGCCGGGTCTCGTGGATGCCCTGGAGGCGCTCGCGGAGGAAGGCTGCTCGAGCGTCTACCGGGGGTCGATCGCCGAGGAGCTGGTCGCCGTCGAGGGGAGCGCCGTGACCGCCGGCGACCTCGGAGGCTACCGCGCCGTCTGGCGCGATCCGGTGCTCGCATCCTTCCACGAGCACCGCGTCGCGACGAGGGCCGGCCTCTCCGGAGTTCCGGAGCTCCTCCCCCGGCTGCCGCGCTTCCGGGGCCTCTCCGCGACCGAACGGGTGCTCGAGCTCGTCGCCGTGCTCGAGCCGCAGCCGCCGGCGGGCGAGCACACGACGAACATGGCCGCTGTCGACGGCCATGGCCGCGCCTGCGTGCTCACGCACAGCCTCGGGATCGGCGCCGGCGTCTGGCTCCCGGGCTTCGACCTGCAGCTCAACAACCTTCTGGGCGAGTCCGACATCGCCCACGGCGAGCCGCAATCCGGCGACCACCTCGAGAGCCGGATGGCCCCGACCCTCGCCTTCGACGGGGAGGGGCTCGTGCTCGCCCTCGGTGCGGCCGGCGCGACGCGCTTGCGGACGGCGCTCGTGGGCGTGCTCGCGGGGATCCTGGACGAGGGCCTCGACCCGGCGGAAGCGGTGTCGCGCCCGCGCGTCCATCCGACGCTCGAGCTGGTGGACGCCGAGCCGGGGGTGGACGAAGACGCGCTCGTCACGCTCGAGGGACAGGGGCGCACGGTCCGTCGCTGGGACGGCCTCCACCACTACTTCGGCGGGGTCAGCTGCGTCGGGCGGAACGGAGCTGCCGGCGACCCGCGACGAAGCGGCTCGGCGCTCGTCCTGTAGAGCGCCGGATGCACACACGGGCAGCAGGCCGCGAAGCGGCCGTCTTCAGGGATTTCTGCGCGACCGGAACGGTTTCCGGTCTGCGCCTACTTCAACAAGAGCCCGTCGATGCGTCGGGAGGCGAGCGCCATGCCGATCAGCCCCATCGTCGCGAGGTAGAGCACGTCGACGAGCTGGGCGGGGCCGACGACGCCCGTCGTCAGCCCGCGGACGAGCGTGATCCCGTGGTAGAGCGGCAGCGCCTGCACGATCCACTGGATGGCGGTCGGGTAGATCGTGATCGGGTAGAAGGTCGCGGAGAAGAGGAACATCGGGAGCATGACGAGCTGGACGAGGTCGAAGTCCTGCCAGTTGCGCATCCAGGTCACGGCCGCGATGCCGGCGCCGGCGAAGCCGAAGCCGATGACGAAGGTGGCCGGGAGCGCGAGCACCGCCCACCACGACTCGATGTAGCCGCCGATCAGGATGATGATCAGGAACGCCGTCGAGTAGAGGAGCGCCCGCACGACGGCCCACATCGTCTCGCCGACTGCGACGTCGGTGGGACTGACCGGGGTCGAGAGCATCGCCTCGTAGACCTTCCCGTAACGCAGCTTCCAGAAGACGTTCGTCGCGTCGTAGAAGGCGCCGTTCATCGCCGACGAGGCGAGCAGCGCCGGCGCGACGTAGGCGGCGTAGCTCAGGTCCGTCCCCGGGACGGTCTTCACGAGCGAGCCCAGCCCGACGCCGAGGGCGAAGAGGTAGAAGAGCGGCTCGAAGAAGCCGGAGAAGAGGATCAGCCACGTCCGGCGGTAGACCATCGCGTTCCGCTCGACGACGAGGAGCCCGCCGACCTTCGGGTGCGAGCGAGGCGCGAAGCGCGTCCGACCGACGACGAGCTCGCTCACTTGACCAGCCTCCTGCGGTAGCTGATCACCGCGAGCGTGAGCGAGCCGACGATCCAGGCGAGGAGGAAGACGAGGTCGGCGAGCGCCACCGAGGGCACGACGGAGCCGAGCGTCAGCTGCCGGCAGAGGTCGATGCCGTGCCAGAGCGGCGTCGCGTACGCGAGCGCCTGGAACGGCACCGGCATCGACGACACCGGGAAGAACGTCCCCGAGAAGAGGAAGAGGGGCAGGATCCCGAAGCGGAAGATCGCGACGAAGGAGGCGTCCGACTCGGTGTACGCCCCCCACGCCGCGATCGGCGCCGCGAACGCGATGCCGGTCAGCGTGGCCACCGGGATCGCGAGGATCGCGAGCGGGGAGAGGACGGCGCCGAAGGCGGTGATCGCGACGAGGTAGACGGAGACGGTCGCGAGGATCCGCAGCGCGATGAACGCCTGGTGCCCCGCGACCAGGTCCTTCACGCGGAGCGGCGCAGCGAGCATCGCGTGGTACTGCCTGCTCCACTTGATCGCCGAGAGGACGGGCCAGCTCGACTCGAACGACGCGACCTGCATCGCGGTCGTGGCGAGCAGCGCCGGCGCGACGATCTCGAGGTAGCCGTACGGCTCGCCGTCGAAGTAGAGGTCGCGGCGCACGAACTTCCCGAGCCCGACGCCGAGGGCGAGCAGGTAGACGACCGGCGTGACGATGCTCGAGACGAGCGTTCCCCGCCAGACCCGCCGGTACTGAGCGAAGAAGAACTCGAGCGGACGAAGAGCGAGGGTGACGGTGCTCACGGGGACTACTCGATGAGGCTCCGGCCGGTGAGGTGGAGGAAGACGTCCTCGAGCGTGCTGCGCCGGACGAGGACGCTCTCGGGGACGAGGCCGCGCTCGTGCAGCACGTGCGCCGCCGCGTCGCCGTCGTCCGTGTACAGGAGCACTCGGTCCGGCAGCGACTCGATGCGCTCCACCTTCCCGTCGGTCCAGTAGCCGAGGTCGTCCGGCCGGTTCTCGCCGAACCGGAGCTCGACCACCTCGCGCGTGGAGTAGCGGTCGATGAGCTCGAGCGGCGAGCCCTCGGCGACGATCTTCCCCTTGTCCATGACGACGAGCCGGTCGCAGAGCTGCTCGGCCTCATCCATGTAGTGCGTCGTCAGGAGCAACGTGACGCCCGACTGCTTGAGCCGGTAGAGGCGGTCCCAGACGACGTGCCGTGCCTGCGGGTCGAGGCCGGTCGTCGGCTCGTCGAGGAGCATCACCTCCGGGTCGTTGACGAGCGAACGCGCGATCGTCAGCCGGCGCTTCATCCCGCCGGAGAGCGGCTCCACCTTGTCGGTCGCCCGCTCCTCGAGCTGGACGAACTCGAGCAGGTCGTCCGCGCGCCTCCGGAGCTCGGCCCGCGGGATGCCGAAGTAGCGGCCGTAGATCAGGATGTTCTCGCGCACGGTCAGCTCCATGTCGAGCGTGTCGAGCTGCGGGACGACGCCGAGGCGCGCGCGGATCTTCACGCCGTCCTTCATCGGATCCAGGCCGAAGACGCTCAGCGTCCCGCCGCTGACGGGCGAGACGCAGCCGATCATCCGCATCGTCGACGTCTTCCCCGCGCCGTTCGGCCCGAGGAAGCCGAACGCCTCCCCCCGGTGCAGGTCGAAGTCGATGGCGTCGACGGCGGTCAGCTCGCCGAACTTCTTGACCAGCCCGCGGGCGTGGATCAGCGCCTTTCCGTTCTCCTCGGCCACGCCGCCTACGGTAGTCAAAGGGGGTCAGACCCCGGACGCGTCCCTTTTGGCTCCGCCGGCGTGTTCTCGAGCCGAATGCGTGCCTCGTCCGCGTCCGCCGCGGACACGTCCGGGGTCTGACCCCCTCCGTCCCTAGACCGGACGCTTCGCCCGCCGCGTCGCCTCCACGTCCGCGGCGATCTGCGCGACGAGCTCGTCCTCCGACTCGAACACCGCCTCGTCGCGCAGCCGTTCCCAGAGCTCGACCACGAGCCGTCGGCCGTACAGGTCTCCCTCGAAATCGAGGAGGTAGGGCTCGATGCGCCGCTCCGTCCCACCGTAGTGAGGGTTCGTCCCGATCGAGACGGCCGCCCGGTGGCCGAGCGCCGCGCCGGCGTAGATGCCGTAGCGCGGGCAGGCGAGGTCCGGCTCGAGGCGCAGGTTGGCGGTCGGGTAGCCGAGCGTCCCACCGCGCTGGTCGCCCGCGACGACGACGCCGTCGAGCTCGAACGGCCGGCCGAGCATCCCCGCGGCGTCGGCCATGTCACCTTCGACGAGCGCGGCGCGCACCGCGGTCGAGGAGACGCCCTCGACCTCGGGCGCCACGACGACCTCGTACCCGAGGCGCTCGAGCAGGCCGAGGTCGCCGGAGCGCCGGACGCCGAAGCGGAAGTCCTCTCCCGCGACGACGGCTTCGACCCCGATCGCCTCGAGGTAGCGCTCGGCGAAGGCCTCGGGGGCGAGGCGCTGCAGCTCCGGGCCGAAGGTCGCCACGAGCGTCGTCTCGATTCCGGCTTCCGCGATGAGCTCCAGGCGCCGCTCGAGCGTCGTCACGAGGTCGACGCGGTTGCCGAGCGCGATGCGCGGATGCGGATCGAAGGTGATCACGGTCGGCGCCCGCCCCGTCGCGGCCACGGCTGCGAACACCGCCCGGTGTCCGCGATGCACTCCGTCGAAGCTTCCGACCGCGACCGCGCGCGGCTTCCGCTCGACCTCCTCCGGGGCGCGCGCGACGTTCACAGGCGAGCGAGCGCCTCGTCGACCGGGATGATCCGCCCCTCGTCCGCGTCCTCGATCGAGAAGGGGCCGATCTCCGTCCGGCGCAGCGACCGGCAGTGACCGCCGAGCGCGTCCGCGATGGCCCGCACGTAGGTGCCCGAGGAGACGAGCAGGTCGAGCGTCGCCGTGCCGCCCTCGTAGCGCTGGAGCGTCAGCTCGTACACGCGCGAGCGGCGCACGGGCATCTCGACGACGACGCCTCGCCTGTGCAGGCGGTAGGCGCGCTCCCCGCCGATCTTCACGGCGGAGGCCGCGGGGATCGGCAGCTCGACGTCTCCGCGCAGCCCGGCGAGCGCCTCCTCGAGCTCGTCCAGGCCCGGCGGCTCCTGCTCCTCGACGACGTCGCCTTCCCGATCGCCCGTCGACGTGCGGGCTGCGAGGTCGATCTCGCTCACGTAGCGCTTGTCGAGACCGGCGAACCGCGACTGCGCCCTCGTGGCCGCTCCCGACAGCAGCAGGAGGAGCCCCGTCGCGAAGGGATCGAGCGTCCCCGCGTGCCCGGTGCGGGCTCCGGTTCGCCGGCGCACGGCGGCCACGATCGCGAACGACGTCGGCCCGGCGGGCTTGTCGACGAGGATGATCCCGCTCGGCTCGAGCGCTCGGGCAGGCACTAGCTCGCGGCGGCGGCGTGCAGCTGAGCGTCCACCTCGCGCACGATGAACGCCGTGAGCTCCTCGATCGAGAGCTCGCTCGAGAACCCGGCGGCCTCGCGATGGCCTCCGCCCCCGGACTGGCGGGCGATCGCGCTCACGTCCACCTCGTCCACCGACGAGCGCAGCGAGACCTTGCGCGCCGGGCCGTCGTCGCGCGGCGGCTCGCGGATGAGCGCCGACACGAGCGCGCCCTCGACCGACCGCAGGACGTCGATGATCCCTTCGGAGTACGGCTCGGACGCGCCGACCTCGGCGAAGTCGCCGCGGAGCAGGTAGGAGACGACGATGTCCCCTCCCTGCAGCACGCGGGCCCGGTCGAGTGCCCGCGCGAGGAGCTTGAGCTTCGCGAGCTGGACGTTCTCGTAGACGCCCTGGAAGACGCGGTGCACGTCGGCGCCCGCCTCGACGAGGTCGGCGGCGAGCCGCAGGGTCTTCGGCGTCGTGTTCGTGTACTGGAAGCGGCCCGTGTCGGTGACGAGCGCGATGTAGAGCGCCTCGGCGATATCCGGGGACAGCCGAATGCCGAGCTCGCGGAAGACGTCGGCGAGCACCTCGCCCGTCGAGGAGGCGTCGGCCACGACGAGGTCGACGTCGCCGAAGCGCGGGTTGTCGTGATGGTGGTCGATGTTCACCGTGAAGGGGGCCGTTGCGACGAGCCCGGGCTCCCCGCCTACGCGCGACTCGCTCGCGCAGTCGAGCGCGACGAGCACGCGCTCCCCCGTGTCCGGCGGGCGCTCGCGCAGGAGGCCGCGGCTCGCGAGCTCGAGGAAGCGGTACTCGCCCGGCAGCGGCGCCGGCCCACCGAGGAACATCACGCTGTCCTTCCCGAGCTGCTGCAGCGCGAGGTGCGCGGCGAGCAGCGAGCCGAGCGCGTCTCCGTCCGGTGCCTCGTGCGAGGTGACGAGGAAGCGCTCGTTCTCCGCGAACGCAGCTGCGACAGCCTTCAGGTCAGGGTTCGTCGTCGTCACGTTCGGGCTCGGGCGCGAGCTCGTCGATCATCTGGGTCAGGCGCACTCCGCGCTCGACCGAGGGATCGTATTCGAACGCCAGGACCGGCGTCCGCCGCAGCCCGAGCTCACGCGCCACGCGACCCTGCAGCACGCCGTGCGCCGCGCGCAGGCCCTCGAGCGTGCGCTCACGCTCCTCTTCCGTCCCGAGGACGCTCACCCACACGGTCGCCTGCTGCAGGTCCCTCGTCGCCTGCACGCCCGTGACCGTGACGAACCCGATGCGTGGGTCCTTCAGCGTCGGCACCGCGTCCGAGAGGACCTGGCGGATCGCCTCGTCGACACGGCGTCGCCTCTCACTCGCCAGGGACGACCACCTCCCGCTCCGCGCGCAGGAGCTCGAACTCCTGCGAGCCGAGGTAGCGCTCGACGGCGTCCAGCAGCTCGTGCAGCTCGCGGTGGCCGCGTGCGGCGCACGCGACGGTCAGGCCCGCGCGCTGCCAGAGGTCGTGATGGTCGACCTCCGCCACCGCCGCCCCGAAGCGCTCGTGGAGCTGCGCGCGCGCCGACTTCAGGTGCTTCCGCTTCCCCTTCAGCGAGCCGTTCTCGGGGAAGTGCAGCTCGACGCAGAGGATGCCGACGTAGCCGGTCTCCATCGGGCCAAGTTACAAGTTGGAACTTGGCTTCGGTTCGGCGCTATTCGGCTTCGCCCGGGGCCGACGCAGCTGCGGCCGGAGCCGGAGCGGGAGCCTCGAGGTCCGTGCGCTCGATCTCGCGTGTCTCGTACACCTCGAGGACATCGCCTTCCTTCACGTCGTTGAAGCCGTCGAGGAGGATGCCGCACTCGAACCCCTCGCTCACCTCGCGCACGTCGTCCTTGAAGCGCTTGAGCTGCGCGACGGTCGTCTCGTGGATCACCGTCCCGTCGCGGACGATCCGGACGCGCGCGCCGCGCCGGACGAGGCCGCTCGTGACCATGCAGCCTGCGATCGTGCCGAGGCGCGAGACCTTGAACAGCGCGCGCACCTCGGCCTCGCCGAGCGTCTCCTCCGTCTGCACGGGCGAGAGCATCCCGACGAGCGCCTGCTGGATGTCCTCGGTGAGCTTGTAGATGACGCGGTAGGTGCGGATGTCGACGCCCTCGCGGTCCGCGAGCAGCCGCGCGTCCGCGCTCGGCCGGACGTTGAAGCCGATGACGAGGGCATCCGAGGCGGAGGCGAGGTTCACGTCGTTCTCCGTGATCCCGCCGACGCCGGTGTGGATGACGTTGACCGCCACCTCCGGGTGCTGGATCTTCTGCAGCTCGCCGACGATCGCCTCGACCGAGCCCTGCACGTCGCCCTTGAGGACGATGTTCAGGTCGCGCACCTCCCCCGACTGCACCTCGTCGAAGAGCGTCTCGAGGGACACGCGCCGGCGGGGCCGCTGTGCGAGCTGCTCGCGGCGCAGCCGCTCCGCGCGAACGTTCGCCAGGTGCTTGGCCTGCCGCTCGTGCTCGACGACGCGGCAGAACTCGCCCGCGGCCGGCGGGTGGTCAAAGCCGAGGATCTCGACCGGCTCGCCCGGCTTCGCCTCCTGAACGCGTTCGCCGCGATAGTCGTAGAGCGCGCGGACGCGGCCGGACGCGTCGCCTGCGACGAGCGCGTCGCCGACGCGGAGCGTCCCGCGGAGCACGAGTACCGTGGAGACCGGCCCGCGGCCGACGTCGAGGCGCGACTCGATCACGAAGCCCGAGGCCTCCACCCCGGGGTTGGCGCGCAGGTCGAGCTCGGCGTCCGCGACGAGCAGGATCCGCTCGAGCAGGTCGCCGAGGTTCGTCTTCTCGCGCGCGGAGACCTCCGAGAACTGCGTGGTGCCGCCCCAGTCCTCGGGCTGCAACCCTTCGGCCGCGAGCTCGCTCTTCACGCGGTCGACGTTCGCGTTCGGGGCGTCGATCTTGTTCACGGCCACCACGATCGGCACCTCGGCGGCGCGCGCGTGCGAGATCGACTCCTTCGTCTGCGGCATCACGCCGTCGTCGGCGGCGACGACGAGGACGGCGATGTCCGTGACCTTCGCGCCGCGGGCGCGCATGGCCGTGAAGGCCTCGTGGCCCGGCGTGTCGAGGAACGTGATCCTGCGACCGTCGACCTCGGCCTGGTAGGCGCCGATGTGCTGGGTGATCCCGCCCGCCTCGGTCTCGACCACCGACGTCTCGCGGATCGCGTCGAGCAGCGTCGTCTTTCCGTGGTCGACGTGGCCCATGATCGTGACGACCGGCGGCCTCGCGACCAGGTCGGCCTCGGCGTCCTCGAACTCCTCTGGCTCGATCTCCTCGTCGGCGGCGTGCTTGATCGTGATCTCGCGCCCGAGCTCGGTGCCGATGACCTCGACCTCCTCGTCGGAGAGCGACTGGGTCGCCGTCCGCATCTGGCCGAGGTTCATCAGGATCTTGATCAGCTCGGGCATGGGCACGCCGAGCGCCTGCGAGAGGTCCTTGACGGTGACGCCCGACTCGACCGTCACCGGTCCCGTGGGAGGCGCCGCGGGCTGCGGCCGCGGTGCCGGCGCCGCCGAGCGGTCGCGCGGCTGGCGGCCGTCGCGTCCACGCGCCGCGCCGCCCTCGATGACGACGCGCCGCTTGCGGC
>JBKPTS010000049.1:0-35604 GCA_046735575.1 Actinomycetota bacterium | reverse complement strand
CGCCCTCGCCCAAACGTCGAGCCCGCCCGAGCCGACGTCGCGTCGTTGGCGCGCACATGCGCCGGTGCGAGAGCGATGGCGAGCTGCCGAGAGCGATAGCGTTCGGACCCGTGCCGGCGCCGCTCGACCGCTCCACCGTCTGGCCGTACGAGGACGGGGAGCTCGGCGCCTTCTCCTACTCCCGCTTCTCGAGCCCGACGATCGCCGAGGCGGAGCGAGCGCTCGGCGAGCTCGAGGGGGGCGACGCCCTGCTCTTCGCCTCCGGAACGGCGGCCGCGCTCTCCGTCGCGCTCGCGCTCTGCGGTCCCGGCGACACGATCGCGCTCGCGGAAGGCGCCTACTACGGGACGAGCGTGCTCTTCGACGAGCTCTCGCGCTGGGGACTTCGCTACGTCGAGTTCGACCAGACCGCCGGGCCGCCGAACGGTGCCGGCCTCGTCTGGCTCGAGGCGCCGTCGAACCCGTTCCTGACCATGCCGGACTTCGAGGCGGCTGCAGCCCATCCCGCCCCTGTCCTCTGCGACTCCACGGCGGCGACGCCCGTGCACCTCCGGCCGCTGGAGCACGGCTGCGACCTCGTCCTGCACAGCGCGACGAAGTTCCTGACCGGGCACGACGACGCGCTCCTCGGCGCGGTGGTCTGCAAGGACTCGGCGACCGCGGCGCGCCTGCGCGAGTTCCGCAGCCGCAGCGGCGCGGTCGCCGCGCCGGACGTGGCGTGGCTCCTGCTCCGCAGCCTGCCGACGCTCGAGCTCCGGATGGAGCGCCATACGAGGAGCGCCCGGCTCGTCGCCGAGCGCCTGCAGGCGCATCCGAAGGTGGACGCCGTCCGCTATCCCGGCTTCGGCGGCCTCCTCTCGTACGCCGTCGCGGCCGCGCACGCCCCTCGCCGCGTCGAGCCGGCCACACGACTCGTGGCGAACATGACGAGCCTCGGCGGCGTCGGCTCCCGCATCGAGGCGCGCTCCCGCTGGGAGGGCGAGCGGGCGCCGCCCGGGCTCCTGCGGCTTTCCGTCGGGCTCGAGGCGCCGGACGAGATCTGCGCCGACCTCGAGCGTGCCCTGGAGGCGGCGTAGGCGACAATCCCTGGGGTGGGATTTCTCGACCGCTTCCACAAGCCGAACCCGTTCAGGGACCCGGCGGAGCTCGACAAGCTGAGCCTCCAGCACCTGCGGAAGCTCGGCGCCGACCTGGCCCAGCCGCGCCACGTCATCCACTTCGTCTACTTCGAGCAGGAGGCGGACGCGCGCCGCGCCGGCGAGGAGATCCCGAAGGCGGGCTGGCAGACGAGCGTCCTCGCTCCCGACGATGCCGCGACGCAGTGGATCGTCCGCGCGGAGGCGACCCGCGTGGTCGACCCCCACACCGTGCGCTCGTACCGCGCCTGGTTCGAGCAGATCGCGGAGTCGTGCAACGGCGAGTACGACGGCTGGGAGGCGGCCGCGAAGCCGTAGCGATCTGCCTCAGTGGCTACTTGCTCCGCGCCACCCGGCCGGTCGACGGTGCTCCGAACCAGGCGGTGAGCGCGTCAGGGAGCCCCGCAGGCGTGTGGTCTCCCACCCAGGCGACGTATCCGTCGGGACGGATCAGCACCACGGTGGGCGCAGGGACCGTGCCGAGCACCGGAAGGTCCCAGGTCCCGACGTGCTCGGCGTTGACGAGCCGAACCCGATCCGTCCACGGAGTGATGTCCAGGCCGCCGGGCGCGCCGAGGTCGAGAAGGACCGGCCGGGCATCGTGCAGCAGGGTGAACACCCGCCGCGGGCCGCCGGCGGTCTCGAGGTCGAGGTCGGGCATGCGCCGCCCGAGCAGCGGGTGTCCGTCGCCGAAGTCGTAGTGAATGTCGAGGCCGGAGATCATCCCCGCGAACCGCTTGCGCGGCTCTTCCATGCCGAGCAGCTCCGACAAGGTGTCGCGCAGGGCGTCGATGCGCGCATCGGAGCGCGTGAGCGCAGTCTGCGCCATCGTGTTCTGCAATACGCGGGCCGCGACCGGGTGCCGCTCGGCCTCGTAGGTATCCAGCAGGCTCTCGGGCGATATCCCCGTGACCACCTGGGCCAGCTTCCAGCCCAGGTTGACCGCGTCCTGTACGCCGATGTTGAGGCCCTGGCCACCGACGGGGTAGTGGACGTGCGCGGCGTCGCCCGCAAGCAGCACTCGTCCCTTCCGATAGGACGCCGCCTGCCGGGTCATGTCCGTGAAGCGAGAGATCCAGGTCGCGCTGTGCACCCCGAAGTCGGTGCCCCAGACGGCGAGGAGCGCCCGGCTGAGATCACGCAGGGTGGGCCGGCCGGTGTGCCCTGCATACCGGACACTCGCAACCACCCGCACCCGCTTCCCGTCGTCGAGTCTGCCCAGGGCTTGAGTGCCGTTCTCGTCATGGCGGATCACGCCGGGCCGTCCGCCGACGACGTCCCACTCCGGTTCCTCGCTCATCTCGACCTCGGCGATCAGGGAGCTGACCGACGGGTCCCAGCCCGGAAACTCGATCCCGGCAGCCTTGCGGACCGCGCTCCGTCCGCCGTCACACCCCACGAGGATTCGCGCCCGCAGCGATTCGCCGTGGGACAGCTCGACGTCGACGCCCGTGTCGTCCTGCGCGAAGCCCGTCACCGCCCGCCCGCGATAGATCGGCACGGCCAGCTCGCCGACCCAGCCGCCCAGGATCCGCTCGAACTCGTTCTGCCACAGAGCGAGGCCGTAGTTGTGACGGCTGGGGAAGTCGCTTATGTCCAAGCGGATCCCGGCGAACGACTGCACCTGCATCGCCTGCCCTTCGTCGAGGAACCGATCGGCGATACCGCGTTGGTCGAGAACCTCGAGGGTCCGTGCGTGCAGTCCGCCGGCGCGCGAGCCGGTGAGGTCCTGGCTCGCGCGCCGCTCGACGACGGCGACGTCGACGCCTGCCAAGGCCAGCTCGCCGGCCAGCATCAGCCCTGTCGGGCCGCCTCCGGCGATCACGACCGCATGCTCGATCACGGCCGCGCGCCGCCCGTTACGTGGACGGCACCGCCCGCGTTTCGCTCGGCGAGACGTCCCGAGCGATGGGCCTCGCGCACCTGTCGTCGCGTCTCTCGGGACGCCAGGAGCGAAAGGAGGGCGACGCCTCCGCGGTGTACCCGGACCTCTGCGTTGCGCATCTCGCCGATGAGCTTGACCCGGCGGCCGCCTGGGGCTGCTCTGCCGGTCCAATCCTTGACCCGCCCGCGGCCGACCCGGCGGAGATCGTCGTCGTCGATCACGGTGCCGTCGGGCACGAGAAGCTTGACGGTCGTGTGGTCGACGTCGAGCGCGATCTCGATCTCGCCGGGCTCGATCCCGGGCAGCAGGAGGTCGAGCACGACGAGGCCGCGGGTCGCGCGCACGTCGAAGCGACGGGCAGTCGTCCAGTCGCCGAGATGCTTCGCAGCCCGGTGGTGAGCGCGGATCCGGACGGTCTCGGTGTCTCCGGGTGTCATCGAAATGCTCCTTTCGTTCCGTAAGGACGGGATGGGCTAGCCGCGCCGGTACCTGGCGACGGCAAGCGGCGCGGAAACGACGAGAATCGCCGCCGCCCAGACGAGCGCGCGGGCGACGAAGTAGGAGGGTGGATGGCCGAGCTCGAGCTGAGCGCGTGGCCCGAGCGTCAGCGCCCGCACGGCGTCGACCATGTCGGTCAGCGGCTGGTGCTTGGCGAACACCTGCAGCCAGCCGGGCATGGATGCGACCGTCACGTACGCGCTCGAAATGAACGCGAGCGGGAACACGATCATCCCCATCCCTTGCGCTGCCTGGCCGCTGCCGGCGAGCAGGCCCATGGTCACGAAGAGCCACTCGAAGGCGAAGCCGAAGACGACCACCAGCCCGAACGCCGCGAGGCCGTCGAGGACGCTGCCGTGGAGCCGGAAGCCGACGGCGAACGCGATCGCGACGGTGACCGCAGAGGCGAGAGCGAGGATGGCCGTATCGGCGATCACCCGGGCGGCGAGCACGGAGCTACGGGGAATGGGTAGCGAGCGGAGCCGATCGACGAAGCCCTGCTCCAGGTCTTCGGCGGTGGCGACCGCGGCCCCGATGCCGGAGAAGAGGACGCCCGTGGCGATGAAGCCGGGGACGAGGTAGTCGACGTAGGGGATCGAGCCGGCCTGGATGGCGCCGCCGAACATGTAGCGGTAGATGAGGAAGAACAGGGACATCTGCAGCGTGGCCATCACGATCAGCTGCGGCGTGCGCAGGTAGCGAAGCGCTGCCCGGCGGGTGATGGTCAGAGTGCTCGACACGAGTCCGGTCGTTCCGCGCCCGACGTCGGGGCGCTCGAGCTTGTGGGCCATGGCGGTCATGTGGACTGTCTCCTTCCTTTCTGGTCAGGCCGCAGCCCGGTCGGACTGCGGCAACGGGCTCGTCCCCTCGTCCGCAGAGGGACGTCCGGTGAGGGCGAGGAAGACCTCGTCGAGGGTGGGCTGGCGCAGTGCGATGTCGTCGATCTGGATTCCGGCCGCGTCGAGCGAGTCGAGGGCCACTCGCAGACCGTCGCCGGCGTCGGCGATGCCGACGGTGACTCGGCGGGTCGCCTCGTCGATCTGCACGTTGCCGTCGTGGAGTCGCACGAGCGCCGAGGCGATCGCCCCGAGCTGATCGCGGCGCTGCGTGTGCACCTCGATCACGTTGCCGCCCACCTGGTGCTTGAGCTGGGCCGGCGTCCCCTCCGCGATCGTCCGACCATGGTCGACGATCACGATCTGGCCGGCGAGCTGATCTGCCTCGTCCAGGTACTGCGTCGTGAGCACGACGTCCGTGCCCGCCTCGACGAGCGTCCGGATCGCGTCCCAGAGCTCGATCCGGCTGCGGGGATCGAGGCCGGTCGTGGGCTCGTCGAGGAGCAGCAGACGCGGCTGCCCGACCAGGCTGGCGCCGAGGTCGAGGCGCCGCCGCATGCCGCCCGAGTACGTGCGCACGAGCCGGTCGGCCGGCTCCACCAGATCGAGTTGCTCGAGGACGCGTTGCGCGCTTGCACGTGCCTCGCGGCGGCGCAGGCCGTACAGACGGGCGACCAGCTCGAGGTTCTCGCGCCCGCTCATCGCCGGCTCGACGGCCGCGAACTGCCCGGCCAGGCCGATCACCCGCCGCACCTGCTCCGGCTCGCGGACGACGTCGCGTCCCAGCACGCGGAGGGTTCCGGCGTCGGGACGCAGGAGCGTCGCGACCGCACGAACGAAGGTCGACTTGCCCGCCCCGTTCGGACCGAGGACCGCGGTGACGCGGCCTGCCTCGGCGACGAGATCGAGGCCGTCCAGCGCCTGGGTCTTGCCGAAGCGCTTGACGAGGCCCGCAGCCTGGATCGTCGGTCTCATGGCTGTTCTCCTTTCGTATCGAACGACGTTCTAGTAGAACAGTGTTCTAGCATAGAACGGCGGTCTATGCAAACGCTGTTCGAGACTGATACGGTGTTCGAGAGATGAGCGGTCAGGAACCAGCTGCGGTGCCGGCGCCGCCCTGGCAGCGGCACCCGACGGAGCGGAAGAGGCGGCGGGGGCGCGAGCCGATCACCCGGGACGCGATCGTCGAGACCGCGCTGCGGCTGCTCGACAAGGACGGTCTCGACGAGCTGAGCATGCGCCGTCTCGCCGACGAGCTCGACACCGGCCCCGCCTCGCTCTACTGGCACGTCGGCAGCAAGAACGGCTTGCTCGACCTCGTCTTCGACCGGGTGATCGGCGAGGTCGAGGTGCCCGAGCCCGAGCCGGAGCGCTGGCAGGAGCAGCTGAAGGAAGTGGCACGCGCCGGGCGGGCGATGATCCTCCGCCACCGCGACATCGTCCGCATCTCGATCGGCCGGATCCCGATGGGACCGAACGCGCTTCGTCTCTCCGAGGGCCTGTTCGCGATCCTCCGGGCGGGAGGCGTGCCCGATCAGCTCGCGGTCACGGGGCAGCACCTGTTCTTCGCGATCATCAACGGCTTCACCCTCGACGAGACCACGGAGCTCGGCGTCGAGATCTCCGGTCCGCTGGACGAGCGGGCGGCTAACGCCGCACGCGACTACGTCGCAGCGCTCCCCGTAGACCAGTTCCCCAACCTCGTCGCCGTCGCCGAGCATTTCGGCTACGCCGACAACGATCAAAGCTTCGAGCTGCTGATCGACCTCTTCGTCGACGGCCTCGCGCAGCGCGTCCATGCACAACTCCAGAAGCCGGCGCGATGACGGGCCTTAGCATCTGGTCCCACCCCGGTTTCGTGTGTCGCAAGAAGTACGAGCCTTGTCGCGTCCGGTGGGCGGACGGCGAGGGAGGTTCCTCATGCGCCAGAGGCTCGGCCACGTACACGTCATCGCGACCACTGCCGTCTGCTTCGCCCTGACGGCGGCGCTGTTCGCGAGCGTGACCCCGGCGGCCCGGAGTCGGCACCAGGCAACCGTTGCGAGCTGGGACTACGTCGCTCTCGGCGACTCTGTCCCCTACGGCAGCGGCGACGTGGCCGGACACAGCTTCGTCTTCAGCTATGCCCGGTTCGTCGAGCACGACACCGGAGCGTCCGTCGTAGTTCACAACCTCGCGAGCGACGGGGGCACCTCGCGCGACCTCCTGGCGCTGCTGAAGGGCGACGCGAGCGCACGGCGCCAGTTGAAGGCCGCCGAGATCATCACCATCTCGATCGGCGGCAACGACCTGCAAGCGGGTATCGGCGACTACGTCTCCCGCACCTGCGGCGGGCCGGACAACCAGGATTGCTTTCGCCGCGGTCTCGCGAGCTTCGAGCGGACGTGGCCCAAGCTCTTGGGGACGCTGCTTCGCCTACGAACGACGCGGAACACGATCATCCGCGTGACGAACGACTACAACCCGTTTCCCGGCAACTCCCAGGCCGCCACGAACCTCGGGACAGACTTCGTCGACATCTTCACGCCGTACCTGGTCAAGCTGAATGCGTATCGCTGCAGCGTCGCCAGACGCAACCGCATCCCTTGCGCCGACGTGGCGCGGGCGTTCAACGGGCCGGGCGAGGATCAAAGCGCGTTTGCGAAGGGCCTCATCGGTCGCGACCGGTTCGCTCATCCCTCGGCCAAAGGGCACCGCGTCATCGCGCAAACGCTTCGCGCGCTCGGCTACCGGCCGCTCGGTTGAGGCGCAGGACGGGCGCCGGCCGCACGCCTCCACTCCGACACGGGGGGTAGCGACCGCCGACGTTTCCCTCGCCATTCCGTCTCGCCTACGCCTGCGCCGCGACCTCCCGCACGTTCGAGTGCGCCCTGGTCGCGCACTTCGGGACTCTTCGCCTTGACGTCGTCGGCGACCGGCACCATTCGGCCGAAGTAGCAGCACTTTCGCCCCAGACGCCGGACCCCGGTTCCCCGTGGCCCGCGTGCAGGTAAAACGTGCTCGCCATGAAGCCCGGAAGGTTCGATCTGGACGGGCGCACCGCCCTGGTGACTGGAGCAGCCCGTGGCCTTGGTCGCGCGATCGCCCTCGCCCTCGCCGAGGCCGGAGCCGACGTTGCCATCGGGCTTCGCGACAAATCTCGCGACGAAGGCCTGACAGACGAGATCCGTGCGCTTGGCCGCCGCGTCGTACCGCTGCAGATGGACGTCACTCGCCTCGACGAGGTCGAGGCGGCCATCACAACGACTGTGGAGGAGCTCGGCTCGCTCGACCTGCTCGTCAACAACGCCGGCGGAGGCGTGGATGAGATGCCCGTCGAGGCGGCCTCCGTTGCCGATTTCGAGTACACGGTAGATGTCAACCTCAAGGGCACCTTCTTCGCCTGCCGCGCGGCGTACGCGCCGATGCGGGAGCGCGGATTCGGTCGCATCATCAACCTTTCTTCGCAGGCAGCACTCGTAGCGTTGCCCGGCGAGTCCCTTTACTGCATGGCGAAGGCGGCGGTTTCACACCTCACCCGTTGTCTCGCCATCGAATGGGGCCAGTACGGCATCGCTGTCAACGCAGTCGCGCCGACGTTCATCCGCACGCCGGGGACAGAACCCGCGCTCTCCGACCCGGAGTTCCGCGCCGAGGTAGAGCAACGCATCGCGGCGCTGCACCGGATCGGTTCGCCTGAAGAGGTCGCCGGTGCTGTCGTGTTTCTCTGTTCTCCGGCGGCCTCGCTCATCACGGGGGAAACGCTGGTGATCGACGGGGGCTGGACCGTTCGGTAGCGCCCAGGCGGCGAGCGCTGTCAGCAGGCGAGGCCCCATCCGGTCAATCGGCGGCGGATGGAGCGTAGGAGGGGGCGACGATGAAGAAGAGAGTGGCGTCAGCGCCCGAGACGTTCTGGTAGCGGTGCAGCGTTCGCTCGGGGATGAACATCCCGTCCTCTGGCGCGAGCTCGAACCAGCGCTGGCCGTCGTGTTCGGGCAGATGGATTCCGACCTGGCCCGTCGCGGCGAAGACGCACTCGTCACCCCCGTGCGCATGCACATCCGATCGCTGGCCAGGACGAAGGTCGACGGTGCCGACAGTCATGCGCTCCGTCGAGACGCGGATGCCGACGAGCACGCGCTCTTCGCCTTCGAGCGCCCACAGCACGTCACGGTCGCCGAGGAGCTGCATCGTGTGAGTGCGGCGCGCGTCCTCGCGGGCGTACGGCCAGCGGCCTAGCCACTCCTCGGCGCTGGTCCTGACGTGAGTGAGGTTTGCCTTCGTCCTCGCGTATCCCTGGGTGTTCCCGCTCAGCGGGCCGGGAGCAATGAACTCGAGGACTCGCACGGCCTCCGCGCCGTGGGTGAAGGCATGGTGCCAAGTATCCCGGCCGAAGTAGACGGCTTCGCCGGCCCGGACGAGGTGTACCTCGCCGGTCTCCGGATTGGTCAGGAGGAGCGTGCCACTCAACACGTGATACAGCTCATCGGCGTCGAAGAGGGTGCGGAAGTTCTCCGAGTGCACGAACCCGCCGCCGGGCGGCATCGTGAAGACCATCAGGTGGATCTTCTCGTTCGATACGTAAATGGCATCCGCGACCTCTCCGGACCCGTCATCACCCCAGAGCTGCAGTGTGCGCTGCGACTTCGGGATGAACGTCGGCCCGTCGAAGGTCGGGCGCAGCGGCCGGTAGCTCACGGACGGAGCCTACGCAGTCGCAGACCAGGGCTGTGCGAGACTGCCCGCGCGATGAGCGCCCGAGCGGGCCCAATCGTCGTCGTGGGCGCCCACTGCGCAGGTCTTTTCATGCACGTCTCCGCAGTCCCGAGAGAGGGCGAGACGGTGCTCGGCTGGGGCTACGAGGAGCCCGAAGACGGAGGTAAGGCGACGAATCAGGCGATCGCCGCGGCCTATCTCGGCGCACCCACTGTCTTCGTCACCGTCGTCGGAAACGACGAGCGCGGGCAGCGGGCGCGCGCCTTCTTGGAAAAGGCGAGGGTGGAGACGCAGTGGGTGACGGAGGTCGTCGGGGCCACGGACGTCGGTTTCGTGATGCTGCCGCCGACCAAGATCCCCGCCATCACGACCGCCGCCGATCGCGCTCGCGATCTCGACGAACGCAGGGTGCTGGAGGCGGCGGAAGCCGTTCGCTCGGCGTCCCTCGTCGTCTGTCAGCTCGAGGCGCCACCGGAGGCAGCGAAGACGGCGTTCCGCATCGCTCGAGACGCCGGGGTGCGGACGCTCCTCAATCCTGCCCCAGCGCAGGAGTTGGACGAGGAGCTCCTTTCGCTTACCGACCTTCTGGTTCCGAACGAGCACGAGGCTGCATCGCTGCTCGGGGTAGAGGACGAGCCGGCGGCGCTCGCGGCTGGCCTCGCCACTCGCAACGCGCACATCGACGTCGTCGTCACCGCCGGCGCGGCAGGCGCATACGTCGCCAGCCACGGGCGTGGCGTCACGCACATCCCCGCGCGGCCGGTGGGCGAGGTGCTCGACACGACAGGCGCTGGCGACGCGTTCATCGGCGCGCTCTCGACCCGGCTCCGCGAAGGGGACGACCTCAGCGAGGCGGCGGGATTTGCGGTTGGCGTGGCGAGCTTCTCCGTAACGCAGCCGGGAACTATCTCTGCGTTCTCGCGTTTCGGAGATTTCAAGGCGGACGTTTGGCTGGCCTAGCAGAGGCTGGCGGGACGCTCTTGCGACTGCCCCGGCGATCCTGTATGAGTCGCGAGGTAGTCGAGGCGAACGGGGAAAGGCTGTACAGCAGAGAGCAGCTGGACGAGTGGATCGCCGTACCGGTCGACGAGCTCGAGGCGCGGGCACGGATCCCGTTCCAGCTCGTCGACGTGCCTGCGGACGTCCACCGCGTGTTCGCGGACGATCTCTGGGCGGAGATCTCGTCCGCACGACGCGATGGGCACGAGATCTCCCTGATCATGCCCCTAGGCCCGACGGGCCAGTACCGGCTGCTTGCGCAACGGGTGAACGACGAGCGGCTGCCGCTCGACCATGTCGCCTTCTTCGGGATGGACGAGTGGCTCGACTGGCAGGCGCGCCCGTTTGCGCTCGACCACCCGTACAGCCTCGAGGGGCGCTTCCACGCGTTCTTCCTCGATCTCGTCGAGCCCGAGCTTCGCCCTCCGCCCGAGAACGTCGTCTTCCCGAGCCCGCTCCAGCTCGACCGATCGGCAGACGAGCTCGAGCGCCGGGCGAACCTCGTCGGCACCTACGGCGGCGTCGGCTTCCAGGGGCATATCGCGTTCAACGAGCCGCCTAGCTCGCGCTGGGTCGACGTGTCGCTCGATGAGCTCCGTGACTCGCGGACGCGGGTCCTTCCGATCGCCGTCGACACGCTCATCGCACATGCGCAGCGCTCGGCCGGGGGGAACGTGTTCGCTGTGCCGCCGATGGCGGTCACGCTCGGGATGCGGGAGCTCCTGGGCGCCCCCCGCATCCGCCTCTACATCGACACAGGGAACTGGAAGCGGACGATCCTACGCATCCTGCTCTTCGGCGATCCGGACGTCGACTACCCGGCCACTCTTGTGCATGGACACCCAGACGTGCGCGTGGTCGCGGATCGCGAGAGTGCCATCCCGCCCCTGCCCTCGGCCGGTTCGAGCGCCCGGGGGCTCATCCACGTCCAGTAAGAGACGCTGCCAAGGAGGGCACATGACGTCCATCCGCACGAAACGCAGCACCTTCGGGATCGCGACAGCGCTCGCGGCAGTCGTAGTCGCGCTCGCGATCGCAGGCACGGGCATGGCCGCAGCTCACGGCACGAGCGTCGGCAAGCCGCCGAAGAGCGTCAGCGGAACCTTCCACGAGTGGAACTGGGATCTCGCGGTCGACGATCCTGGCGAGCACGCGATCCTGCCCATCTGGATCAAGATGGTGCAGAAGAAGTTCCCGCACGTGAAGGTCGTCAACACCTCGATGACGCTCTCGGACCAGAACGACAAACTCCCGCTCGCATTCGCCTCATCGAGCAGCGCCCCGACCCTCTCGCAGACGAACGAAGGCCTGCAGAACCAGGGTCGGCTCGTGCAGGACAACCTGATCATCCCGCTCGACCCCTACGACAAGATCTACCACTGGTACCAGAAGATCGGCGGCAAGAGCTCGCTCTCGCTCGCCGTCAACTCGTGGCCGGCGGACAAGAAGCACTTCGGCACGGGACAGGTGTACGGCGTCCCGATGACCGGCACGGTGGTCGGGATCTTCTACAACAAGAAGATCCTCGCTTCCGCCGGCGCGAAGCCGCCGACGACCTGGGCGACGTTCGTCAAGGACCTGGCGATCGTGAAGAAGGCTGGTAAGACCCCGATCGCCTACGCAGGCGGGCAACCGACGGCCTTCCAGCCCTCGCACGTGCTCTGGATGCTCATCAACCACTATGTGCCGGCGGCCCAGAGCCTCGCTTTCGTCACGCACAAGTCGAAAAACGCCTCGGTCGACACGAAGGCTCACGTCCAGGCCGCCACGACGCTGATGCAATGGACGAAGGCGGGTTACTTTGCCAAGTCGTACCAGGGCCTCTCCGCCGACGACGCCCTAAACATGTTCGACAAGGGGCAGGCTGCCTTCTTCATCGAGGGCAACTGGTACGCCGGCGCCGTCTGGGACGCGCTCCACAACACGGCCGGCTTCTGGGCGCCACCTGTCGTCACGGGCGGTCCCGGCGAGGGTTGGTCGATCCCGACACACTCGCCGAATCCGGACCTGGCCGCGGCGATGCTCGACCTCACCCTGAGCCCGCAGATCCAAACCGCACTGCTGAAGAACGGCGACATTCCGCTCGTACCTCCAACCAAAGCGGCACTCGCAAAGGCCCAGCCCCTGCTTCAGACTGCCGAGAAGATCTGGAACAAGACGGTGAAGACGAAGCAGATCGTCCCCTACATGGACTGGGCCTACCCGGCGTTCCTCAACCAGGCGATGGCCGGGATCGCCGAGCTACAGGCGGGGAAGACGTCGCCCTCGTCGCTCATGTCCTCGCTGCAATCCCAGTACGAGTCGTACTGGAAGTCGCACTAGAACCGACACGGACGATCCTCCTGCGCGCGGGCAACCGCGCGCAGGAGACCCCGCTCCGCACACATGGCTGACGCGATCGCGAGCGAGTCCGTCTTGGCGAGCGATCGCAGGCGTCCTCGTGCGCGGCGATCTCGTCTTCGCCCGGGTCGTGTCCGTCGCAAGGACATCCTCTGGGGGTATCTCCTGCTGCTCCCGGCAGTTGCGTTCCTCGCGGCGCTCCTCGTCGAGCCGTTCATCAAAGCGGTCCAGTACTCCCTCGAGAGCTGGGACGGCATCGGCCCATCGCGCTACGTGGGCTTCGCCAACTACAAGCTGCTTTGGACGGATCCGGTGGAGCGCAGCTCACTCGTGCACCTCGGGATCCTCTTCTGCTTCTACGCCCTCATCCCAACCGCCGCGGGACTCGTCGCGGCGGCGCTCATCAGACGCGGCAATCGCCACGGCATGGGCTTCTTCCG
Source organism: Actinomycetota bacterium (assembly GCA_046735575.1). GTDB lineage: Bacteria > Actinomycetota > Thermoleophilia > Gaiellales > Gaiellaceae > GMQP-bins7. The sequence continues at coordinate 22,775 of JBKPTS010000049.1, read as the reverse complement.
AGTCGTCTTCTTTCTCCCCCAGGTTCTGGTGACGGTGGTCGTCGCGATCGTATGGACCTGGATCCTGGCTCCAACTGGACCCGCAACTCTCAACGGTCTGCTGCACAGCGCAGGGCTCGGCCCGTCGGTCGGACGGCCATGGCTCGGGGACTTCAACACGGCGCTCGTCGCGGTCGGTCTGATCGCCGTCTGGCTCGACTTCGGCCTGTGTTTCGTTCTCTTCCTTTCGGGCATTCAACGAATCGGGCCCGATCTCTACGACGCGGCCCGGATCGACGGGGTCGGCTTCCTGGGCGAGCTTACGACGATCACCGTGCCTCTCCTTCGGCGGGAGATCGGCGCGGCGCTCACGATCAGCGTCGTTGCCGCGCTCCAGAGCTTCACGCTCATCTACCAGGCGACCAACGGCGGCCCGGGTTACGCCACGATGGTGCCTGGACTGCTCGTATATCGGTACGGATTCCAGCTCGGGGAGGTAGGGGCTGCGAGCGCACTCGGCATCGCGATGACGGCCATCATCTTCGGTCTCACCTTCGCGATCCGGGCGCTGATCGAGAGGAACGCGGTATGAGGTGCGGGCGCTGTGCTCTCGCGTAGCGAACGGCGGGTCACCCTGCTCGTGCTCGGCCTGGCAGCGATCGTCACGCTCTACCCGCTCGCGCTCCTGATCAGCACAGCCCTCGGTCCCGTCAACGGCGCCTCGAGCGGCATCACGTTCCGCCACCCGCTGTCGCTGGGGGCGTTCTCGTACGCGTGGCGGGAAGGGAACTTCGGTCGCTACATGCTGAATACCGCGATCGTCACGATCGCGGTGGTCGGCGTCTCAGCCGTGCTCTCGATCATGGCGGGGTACGCAGTCGCAGTGCTGCGCCCTCCGGGTGCACGTCTCGTCCTCTACGTCTCGATCTTCGGATTCATGCTCCCTGTCGAGGCGCTGATCGTCCCCTGGTACTACCAGCTCCTCCCTCTCAATCTGGTGAACACCTATTGGGCGATGATCCTCCCCCAGATTGCCCAATCGGTGGCGTTCGGGACATTCTGGCTGCAGATTGCGTTTCGCGCGCTGCCCGCGACACTCTCCGAGAGCGCCGCGCTCGACGGAGCATCGCGATGGTCGGCGCTCTGGCGCGTATTGACGCCGAACATTGCGCCCGCAGTGAAGACGATGATCGCGCTCGTCTTTCTCTGGACCTGGAACTCGTTCATGCTCCCGCTCGTCATGGTCTCCAACCAGTCCCTCTTCGTCGTCACCGTGGGGCTCTCGACGTTCCAGGGTTCGCACTTCAACAATTACTCGGCGCTCGCGGCCGGGAGCATCATTGCGGCGCTCCCCGTGGTACTCGTGTACCTCGCCGCGCAGCGGACCTTCGTCTCGGGCATGCTCGCGGGCTCGGTCGTCGAGTAGCGCGCTCAGACCTGCAGAGCGACGTGCACCGCGAGGCGAGCTACGACGAGCGCCACCCGGCGCGGTTCCATCGTGCAGGAATCTCGTGGCCTGGCTCGGGTGCGCAGCGGCGTAAACCCTACGGAGGGCGGCCCTGCGCCCGCACATCCTCGAACGGCGGGCACGACCTGGGCGTTGCTCGTCGCCTGTACCCTCCAACTGTGGAGGTGGCTCCAGGGACCCGCGACTTCGTGAACCAGTGGCAGCTCGGGCCGCATCTCGTGCTCGGCACGCCGCTGACGCCTCCGTTCCCCGACGGACACGAGGTCGCGGTCGTGGGCATGGGCTGCTTCTGGGGCGCCGAGCGGCTTTTCTGGCAGGCGTCCGGGGTCTGGACGACCGCGGTCGGCTATGCGGGCGGGGTGACCGAGAGCCCGACCTACGAGCAGGTCTGCTCCGGCCGCACGGGCCACGCCGAGGTCGTGCTCGCCGTCTTCGATCCCTCGAAGACGAGCTACGAGCAGATGCTCCGGATCTTCTGGGAGGGCCACGACCCGACGCAGGGCATGCGTCAGGGGAACGACGTCGGGACGCAGTACCGCTCGGCCGTCTACTGGGGAACGGAGGGCGAGCGCGACGCTGCCCTCGCTTCCCGCGAGCGCTTCCAGCAGGAGCTGCGGAAGGCGGGATTCGGCGAGATCACGACCGAGATCGCGAAGGCCGGGCCGTTCTCCTACGCGGAGCCGTACCACCAGCAGTACCTCGCGAGGAACCCGAACGGCTACTGCGGGCTCGGCGGCACGGGCGTCAGCTGCCCGGTGGGCGTCGGCGCCGCGAGCGCCTAGCGCTCCGGCGGCCTCGAGAACAGTACGTACGGCGCCACCGTGCGGAAGCCCATGGTCGTGTACAGGGAGAGCCCCATGGCCGACGACTGCAGCACGATCGTGTCGAGCCCCCACGAGCTGCCTGCGGCCACCGCCGCCCACGTGAGCGCCGTGCCGAGGCCGCGCCTGCGTGCCGCGGGGAGCGTGCCGACGTTGGAGACGCCGCTCGCGCTGGCGCTCCGGATCGCGAGCGAGGTGCCGGCCGGGCGACCGTCGAGACGTCCGAGGAAGAGCGCCACGTCCGTATCCGCGGCCAACGACGGCGAGAAGAGCCGGTCCGCCAGGTCCGCCGACAGACCGCCGAGGACGGAGACCTGGACGAACGCAGCCCGGCCCTCCTCGTCGGCGACGCGCTCGACGGTGATCGGCGCGGCGGGCTCCGGCGGTTCGGGGACCGGATGGAGAGCCATGCCCGGATAGGGCGTCCGCTCGCCGTATCCGTGGGACGACACGACGCCGGCAAGCTCCTCCGCGTGCTCCCCGGCGATGCAGACGCGGCTCGGCACGCCACGGCCGCGCACCCAGCCGAGCGCCTCGTCGACCTCCTCGGGCTCCGCGGCCCCGGTCACGACGCAGCCGTTGAAGAACGAGAGCGGGAGCCCGCTGACGAAGGCGAACACGGCGCGCGCCTCGCGAGACTCCCCCTGCGGCGAGTGCGCGACGATCTTGCGGAAGGAGGCGACGAGGTTCTCGTGCGACGCGGCGGCGAGCTCGGTCTCGTTCCTCAACGCCGTCTGGCCGCTCTGATCGAGTCCCAGGCCCTGCGCCAGTCGTCCCAGGACTTGCACACGTCTCCGCGGGCATCCCGGCAGTCCTTCTGCGGGACCGTCCACAGGCGGACCGCCTTCCACCACTGCTCGTCGTCGGCGTGCGTCGCGGCGCAGTAGCCCGGGTCGGCCGTGAGCTCGCAGGCGGTCAGGTTCGCGGGCGCCTCGTCGTAGAGCTCGGCCACCCGTGCGTTGGCAGCCGGCGAGACGACGTAGTCGAGCCAGAGGTACATGCAGTTCGGATGCTTCGCCTTCGCCGAGATCATCCAGGCATCCGCCAAGCCGGTCGTGCCCTCCCGCGGCACGAGCGCGGTCACCGGGGCCGGCGGCTCCTGCATGCCCAGGAGGCGGACCTGGCGCGGCCACGTGATCCCGACGAGCGAGTCGCCGGCCGCGAAGGATGCGACCTGCCGCTTCAGGGTCGCCGCGTTCCAGTACTGGCCGACGTTTCGCCGCTGGTGGCGGAGCAGGCGGGCGACGAGGGCGAACTGCCTCCCGTCGAGCTCGAACGGATTGCCGATCTTCAGGCCCGGGCGCCGGAGGCCGAGCCGGAGCGCCGCGTCGGCGATGAAGATCGGGCTGTCGTAGACGGAGATGTGGCCGGCGAGCGACGGGCTCCAGATCGGCGCCCAGCTGTCCGTGTCGGCCGGCAGGTAGTCGCTGCGGAAGAGCTCGAGGTTCGCGACACGTCCCTGCGGAACCGCGTACCCGAGGCCGGCGACCGTGTCCCAGGGCCGGCCCTTGAGGGCGGGGACGACGTCGCGGTAGCCGGGAACGAGCGCGTAGTGGACGGGCGCGATCGCACCCTTGTCGGCGAGGCGAACGATGACGTCGCCGGCGCCGAGCACGCCATCGGCTCCGTGGAGCGCATCGGCTGCGGCGAGGTCGGTGGACGAGGCGTGCGTCGTCGAGACCACGCAGCCGGTCTGCCTCGTGAAGGGCCCGGTCGGGAGCCTGGTCGGGAAGCCGGGCCGGACGACGAGGTCGAGCCGTCCCTCGTCGCGCGCGCGATGCTGGATCTGGCTCAGCGACGTGCCGAGCCCGCCCACCTGCCAGTCCGACACCCGGCCGCCGCCGCAGCCGGCGATCCCGGGCAGGACGAGGACGCCCGCGGCGAGAACGGGCCAGACGGCTGCGCGAAGCCTCAACGGCCGAGTGCGCCCGTGTCGCGAGCGAGCCGGACCGACGCAGCCACCGGAATCAGCGTCAGCAGGATCCAGAACAGCACTACTACGTTCACCTGCGGCAGCGAGGTTCCTTGCCTGATCGCCCCGAGGATCCAGAGCGGCAGCGTGTTCTGCGCGCCGGCGGTGAAGTAGGTGACGATCACCTCGTCGAAGGAGAGCGCGAACGCGAGCAGCCCGCCCGCGACGAGCGCGGTGGAGAGGACGGGCCAGGTGACGTAGCGGAACGTCTGCCAGCCGTCGGCCCCGAGGTCCATCGACGCCTCCGTCAGCGACCCCGACGTCCGCCGCAGGCGCGCGAGCACGTTGTTGTACACGATCACGATGCAGAAGGTCGCGTGCCCGATGACGATCGTCGGCAGCGAGAAGCGCCCGAGGGGGAAGAGGAACCCCGGGAAGAGAAAGCCGGGGGCGTTCACCACGAACGAGTTGAGCGCCATGCCCGTGATGATCCCGGGCAGCGCCAGCGGCAGGACCACGATGAACGAGATCGCCTCGCGGCCGAAGAAGTCGAAGCGCTGGACCGCGAAGGCGGCCGCCGACCCCAGGCCGATCGCGATGACCGTCGCTGCGAGCCCGACGCGGACCGAGAGCCAGAGCGCGTCCCGGATCTCCGTGTTGTGCCAGGTATCTCCGAACCAGCGGGTCGAGAACTCGGTGATCGGCCAGCCCTCGACGTTCGAGGAGTTGAACGCGTAGACGATGATCAGCGCGATCGGCGCGAGCAGGAAGAGGACGATCACGCCGGTCCAGACGCCGAGCACGATGCGGGTCGCCCTCGACTCCATCAGAGCGCCTCGAAGGCACCGAGCTTGCGCGCGAGCAGGAGGTAGGCGGCCATGACCGCGACCGGCACCGTGGCGTACGCCGCGGCGAACGGCACGTCGTTCGCGATCCCGACGTTCGAGTAGACGACGTTGCCGATCAGCTGCTGACCGCCGCCGACGAGCTGCGGCGTGATGAAGTCGCCGAGCGTGAGGGCGAAGGTGAAGATGGAGCCCGCGGCGAACCCCGGCAGAGCCAGCGGCAGCACAACCGAGCGGAGGGTGCGTCCGCCCCTCGCGCCCAGGTCCCGCGACGCCTCGATGAGCGAGTTCGGGATCCGCTCGAGGGCGGCGAAGACTGGCAGGATCATGAACGGCAGCCAGATGTACGAGAAGACGACCCACATCGCCCAGACCGAGTAGCCGATTCCGAGCCCGGGCAATCCCAGCTTCGCGAGCCCCCAGTTGAGGACGCCGTCCTCGGACAGGATCAGGCGCCAGGAGTAGACGCGCGCGAGGTAGCTCGACCAGAGCGGGACGAGCACGGCCACGAAGAGCAGCGCACGCAGCCGCGGCGACGCGATCCGAGCCATGAAGTAGGCAAGCGGGAACGCGAGCACCGCGTCCGTGACCGTCACCGCCGCCGCGAGCCCGATCGTGCGCGCGGCGATGTTGCGATAGGTCGGGTCCTGGAAGATCGTCCGGAAGTTGCCCAGGTTCCAGTGCTTGACGACCTCCGTCGTAAAGGGATCGATGCTCCAGAACGCCGATACGAAGAGCGCGACGAGCGCGAGCAGGTAGATGAGGACGAACCAGGCGAGGAGCGGCCCCAGCAAAGCCGTGGCCTTGAGCCAGGGCCGCCTCCAGAGCGCTCCGGAGATGCGGCGGCGGGCCGCCCACGGCGGGCGGCCCGCTTCTGCCGCAGGAGTCGCCATCTAGTCGGCTACCCCTTGATCTCCGTCCACGCCTTGAGCCACTGGTTGTAGTCCGCGCAGTCCTTCTGGCCGTTGCCGCAGTCCGCGACCGGCGTCTTCCAGAACTTCAGGGACCTGTAGTAGGAGAGCGGCTCGTCGGCGTGGTACGCGTGGCACGAGCCCGCCTTGATCTTGTTCATGTACGGGCAGGCCTTCGAGTTGACCGGCGTCTCCGGCCAGAAGGTGCCCTGCTTCGCCTGCACCTGTGGCGTCGAGATGTAGTTCCACCACTTGTACGCGCAGTTCGGGTGCTTGGACTTGGACGAGAGCATCCACGTATCGAGCCAGGCCGTCGCGCCCTCCTTGGGGATGAGGTCCGCCACCGGGACGCCTGCGCCCTTCGTCTGCACCGTCGCCTGCGGCCACGCGGCGCCGAGCACGACCCCGCCGCTCTTGAAGAGCTGCGACTCGTCGGAGGCGAAGGTCCAGTACTTCTTCACGAGCGGGCGCTGGGTCTTGAGCAATGCGACCGTCGCGTCGAACTGGGCCTTGTTCAGCTCGTACGGGTCCTTGATCCCGAGACTCGGCCTCGCCTTCGACAGGTAGAGGGCCGCGTCCGCGATCTGGATCGGGTTGTCCGGGACGGTGATCTTGCCCTTGTACTTCGGGGAGTAGAGCACCGACCAGCTCGTCGGCTTGTGCACCTTCTTCGTGTTGTAGAGCAGGACGTTCGGGCCGAACTGGAGCGAGATCCCGTAGTGGACGCCCTTCACCGTGTTGTTCGGCGGAGACTTGAACGGCGCGTAGAACTGCTTCCACGGCTTCACGAGGTTCACGTTCACGGGTGCGACGTCGCCGCCGTAGATGAGGCGCAGGCTCGCGTCGCCCGAGGCCGAGACCATGTCGTACTGGCCGCCCCCGCCCTGCCGCATGAGGGTGACCATCTCGTCCGAGGAGCCCGCGTACTTGTAGGTGATCTTGCATCCCGTCTGCTTGACGAACGGGCTCACCCACGACTTGTCGAGGTAGCCCTCCCACCCGATCATCGTGAGCTTCCCCTCGCCGGGGCCGATCTTCGTCGGCAGCGCCAGGCCGCCGGACGTCTTCGAGACGCCTGCCGCCGGCACCGCGAGTACGGCGACCACCGCCCCGAGAACGACGTGCCAGGCTCGAATCCGCTTCCTCACGTTCCCTCCTTGATCGCGAACTCCACGTCCGGCCTCCAGGCGAGACGGACGCGCTGTCCCTCCATCGCGTGCACATCCGACGACGACACTTCCAGGTTCTGCTGCAGCGCGACGAGCTCGCCGCCACGCTCGAGCTCGACGAGGTAGCGGGTCACCGCGCCGAGGTAGACGGCCGCGCGCACGACGCCCGGCTCGCCCTCGCCAGCGTCCCCGGTGAGCAAGCGGATCTTCTCGGGCCGGACGGTGAATGTCCTCCCGTTCCGCGCGAGCACGTTCGACGTGCCGATGAACCCGGCGACGAACTCCGTGCGCGGGTGCTCGTACAGCTCGGCGGGCACCCCGACCTGCTCGACCTTCCCCTCGTTGAAGACGGCGATGCGGTCGGACATCGTCAGCGCCTCCTCCTGGTCGTGCGTGACGTAGACGAAGGTCATCCCGAGCTCCTGCTGGATCTGCTTGAGCTCGATCTGCAGCTGCTGCCTGAGCTTCAGGTCGAGCGCGCCGAGGGGCTCGTCGAGGAGCAGGGCGCGGGGCCGGTTGACGATCGCGCGCGCGAGCGCCACTCGCTGGCGCTGGCCTCCCGAGAGCTGCGACGGCTTCCGGTCGCCGAGGCCCGCGAGCCGCACGAGGTGCAGCGCCTCCTGAGCGCGCCCACGGCGCTCGGGCCTACGGACCTTGCGCACCATGAGCCCGTACTCGACGTTCTCGAGCACGGTCATGTGCGGGAAGAGCGCGTAGTCCTGGAAGACCGTGTTCACGTCGCGCGCGTACGGCGGGTCCTGCGAGACGTCCCTGCCCGCGAGCTCGACCCTCCCCGCATCCGGGCGCTCGAAGCCGGCGATGAGCCGCAACGTCGTCGTCTTCCCCGAGCCCGACGGCCCGAGCATCGTGAAGAACTCGCCGCGCCCGATGTCGAGGTCGACGCTGTCGACCGCCAGGACGTCGCCGAAGCGCTTGCTGAGACCGACGCAGCGCACGTCCGCGTCAGCCTGCCGCTGCGACAAGCGCCTCCTCCAGGATCGAGAGACCTTCGTCCGCCTCCTCGTCCGTGAGCGTCAGGGGCGGCAGCAGGCGGATGACGTTGCCGTACAGGCCGCACGAGAGGATCACGAGCCCGCGGTCGAGGGCTGCTGCTACGGCCGCCCTCGCGCGGGTCGGGTCCTGCTCGGCGAGCTCGAAGGCCAGCATCGGCCCGAGCCCGCGCACCTCGCCGATCTCCGGATGCTTCGCCGCGATCTCGTCGAGGCCCGATCGCAGCCGCTCGCCGAGAGAGCGCGCGCGGGCGAGGAAGTCCTCGTCGTCGACGATGTCGAGGACCGCCGCGGCGGCCGCGCACGAGAGCGGGTTCCCTCCGAAGGTGCCGCCGAGCCCTCCGCTCGGGACGGCGTCCATGATCTCGGCGCGGCCGGTAACCCCTGCGAGCGGAAGCCCTCCGCCGATCGACTTCCCGAAGAGCAGCAGGTCGGGCTCGACGTCCTGATACTGGGCGATCGCCCACATCGTCCCCGTGCGGCCGACCCCGGACTGGATCTCGTCGTCGACGTACAGGATCCCGTGCTTCCGGCAGAGCTCCTGCAGGCGAAGGGGGTAGTCGGGCGGCATGACGATGAAGCCGCCCTCGCCCTGCACGGGCTCGAGCACGACGCAGGCGACGGTCGCCGGGTCGACGTCAGCCTTGAAGAGGTGCTCGAGCGCCGCGATCGCGTCGTCCGTCGTGACGCCGCGATAGGGGTACGGGGCAGGCACGCGGTACACCTCCGGGGCGAACGGCCCGAACCCGCGCTTGTAGGGGTCGACCTTGCTCGTCATCGTCATCGCGAGCAGCGTTCGCCCGTGGAAGGCGTAGTCGAAGACGACGACGGCCTGCCGGCCGGTCGCCACGCGGGCGATCTTGACCGCGTTCTCGACCGCCTCCGCGCCGGAGTTCACGAGGATCGAGCGCTGCGTGGAGTCGCCGCACGGCGAGAGCTCGTCGAGCCGCCGGCAGACGTCGACGTAGGGCTCGTACATGCCCACGAAGAAGCCCTGGTGCAGGTAGCGGTCGGCCTGCTCTTTGATCGCCTCGACGACGGCGGGGTGGCGGTGTCCGGTGTTCTGGCAGCCGATGCCGCCCGCGAAGTCGAGGTACGAGCGGCCGTCGACGTCCGTTATCCGGGCGCCCTCCGCCTCTGCGACGACGAGGACCGGCGTGACGACGCCGGGCGCGACGTAGCGGGCACGATCGAGCGCGATCCGCTCCGACGCGGTTCCCTGCTCCGTCGCCATGCGGCGATTATCGAGATTGCGCGGTTTTCCGGCAACCCGGAGGGCGGCGCCGGGGCGACCGCGTACTCTGTGGCGAGCGCCGGAGTAGCTCAGCTGGTAGAGCAAGCGCCTTGTAAGCGCTAGGCCGTGGGTTCGAGTCCCGCCTCCGGCTTCGGGTCGGCCGCTTGCTTCGTTACGCCAGGACCTCGCGCGACCTCTGGTGCGAGATGATCTTGCGCTTCACGCGCTGCAGGGCGTTGTCGATCGTCTTCGTGTCGCACCCGAGATCCTCGGCCATCTGCTCGTAGGAGTTGCCCTCCAGGTAGAGCCGGAGCGCGTCGGACTCGAGCCGCGACAGCCCGCTCCCGAGGGAGAAGACGAGGCTCTGCAGCTCCTCGGTCGAGATGACGCACACCGACGGGTCGTTGACGGCCGGCCCCGGAAGGGCGTCGCCGAGCGTGCAGTCGCCGTCCGACTCCTGCCCCGCGGGCGTGTGGCTGAACGAGACGTAGCTATTGAGCGGGGCGTGCTTGTAGCGGGTCGCGGTCTTGATCGCGGTGATGATCTGACGGGTGACGCAGAGCTCCGCGAAGCTGCGGAACGATGTCTCCTTGTCCGGCCGGAAGTCGCGCACGGCCTTGAAGAGCCCGATCATCCCCTCCTGGACGAGGTCGTCGCCGTCCCCGCCGGCGAGGAAGTACGAGCTCGCCTTGAGCCGGACGAAGCCTGTGTACCTGCGCATGAGCCCGTCGAGCGCCTCCTGGCTCCCGTTGCGAGCACGCAGGACGAGCTGAAGGTCCTCAAGCTCTCGTTGAACTTTCTGCTGGCTACGCGGTGCTACAGCGGTGCGAGCGGACATGGCGAACCCTCCGTCTGCGGCGTTTCTGAGCCATTTCACGAGGGCATCGCGCGGAGGCCGATCGCAAAGACTCAGGCTGAGGTTGAAGCAGAAGCTAGCAGCATTCAGCGCGCGTTACAAGGTCTTTGCGAAGTTAGTAGCTTGCTAGGAACGTATGTTCGCCCGGACGGCCTGGACGGAGCCGGCTACTCCCCGCGTCGCAGGCGCTCGAGCCGCTCGCGCGTCTCGGGGTCCAGCTGGTCGCCGACCCGGCCCCCGGCTCCGCGCTGCTCACGCTCGCGGTGTCGCGCCGGCTCGAGCTCGGCGAGGAAGAGCCTCGAGGAGAGCGTCCTCACCTCCTGGCCCGAGACTCCTCTGATCACCGCGTCCGACGAGACGAGGCACACGGCTTCCCGGCCCCGGTCCTCGGCTGCCAGGCGCTCGAGGACGTCGTCCGCGTGGGGCGCGTGGCGGACGGCGAGCGGCCCGACGACGTACTCCTCCCCGCGCCCGTCGAACACGACCACGCCACGGGCGCCGCGGCCCGCGACGAAGCTCGCGAGCGTGTCGACGAGCTCGTCCTTGGCGTCGAACGGGCCGGCGTGGAGCAGGTTGTGCCCGTCGAAGAGGTAGAGCGTCGGGTCGGCCATCCGTGCTGTCCCCGCCAACCTCAACCTCGCCAGACGACGGACCAGGCAGCGCGATCGCGTCGCCCGGGAATCAGCGGAGCGACGTAGAAGCGGCCGCAGTCCGGGACGTGCAGACGAACGCGGAGTGCCGCGTGCACGCCGGGCGGAGCCACGCCGAGCGTCGACGTCCTGGGGCACGGCCGATTCGCGGACGTATCCCAATCGGCGCCGTAGAGATCGAACGAAGCGGCGCCGGACGGTGTGAGCAGCACGCGGCTGTAGGGTCGGCGCCCAGGCGCCCCTTGCACCACGCGCAGGGTCTTCGCCGCTCGAGCCCGACCGAGCGCGTTCACGCTCGGCCAGCCCGCCAGCCGGCAGCTCGACCGCGACCGGTTGACGAAGGTCAAGGTCTGGGTGAACTGGAGGGCTGCCTCGCCGTACGCCCCTGGCTGCAGCTGGAGCTCGCTCACACGACAGCGGGGGACGGTCTGGGAGCCGCCGGCCCGCGCGACGGACGACGCGGCCACGACGGCCAATGCGACTCCGAGGAGCACCGCGAAGGTCCTCTCCTGTACCTGGGTCATCGAGGGGCGAGCGCGAGCCGCTGACGGCGCGCCTCGTACAGCAGCAGCGCGGCCGCCACGCTCGCGTTGAGGGAGCCGACACGGCCGGAGAGCGGGATCGCGATCGACGCGTCGCACGTCCTCCGCACGAGCGGGCGCACCCCGCGCCCCTCTGCGCCGAGGACGAGCGCGACTCCGCCCGACAGGTCGGCCTCCCAGAGCGACTCCTCCCCCGCCGCGTCGGCCGCGTAGACCCAGAGCTCGGGGCCCTTGATCTCGGCGAGGTAGCGGGCGAGATTGGGCACGACGGCGACCGGAAGGTGCTCCACCGCGCCGGCCGACGCCCTGCAGACGGCCGCGGTGACGCGGGCCGAGCCATGGCCGGGAAGGACGACTCCCGTCGCCCCCGCGCCCTCCGCGCTGCGGGCGACGGCTCCGAGGTTGTGCGGATCCGTCACCTGGTCGAGGCAGACGAGGAGCGGCCGCTCCTGCGCCGCGAGCTCCCAGGCGTCCGCGTAGCGAAAGGGCTCGCACCAGGCGACGAGGCCCTGGTGCTCTCGCGTCCCCGCCGCCTCGCTCAGCAGCCGCTCGGGCCTCAGTTGCGCGCGCGGGCCCTCCTCGAGCCACGGGCTCTGCGCCGCAGCGCGCTCGGTCGCCCACACCTCGAGCACCGCCCGCGGGCCGCGGAACGCCTCGCGGACCGCGTTCCGCCCGTAGACGAGCTCGCGGGTCACGACCCGATGCGGACGAGCCTGAAGCCTTCGGCCGCGTCCCGCGCCTCCCACCCGGCCCGAGCAAGCTCGTCCCGGATGCGGTCCGCCTCGGCGAAATCCTGCGCCGCCCGCGCCGCCTGCCGCCGTTCGGCGAGCTCGACGATCTCCGCAGGGGCGTGCGTCTCCTCGGCGAGCGATTCGAGACCGAAAATCCCTAGCGCGCGGCGTAGGAGCTCGTGGTCGCGCCACTCGTGCATGACGGCGAGCGCCGCGGGGGTCGAGAAGTCGTCCTCCAACGCGTCCGCGAACCGGTCCCACGCGTCCGCGGGCGCCGGGACGTGCGGGTTCCGGAAGACCTCGCGGAAGCGCTCGGCCCGCGCGGCCGCCTGCTCCAGCACCTCGTCGGAGAAGTCGACGGGCTTGCTCCACGCCGCGGTGAGGTGGAAGACGAGGAGTGCGTCGCGCCCCCAGCGGTCGAGCACGCTGCGCAGCGTGACGACGTTGCCGAGCGACTTCGACATCTTCTCCTCGTCGAGCTCGAGCATGCCGTTGTGCATCCAGACGTGCGCGAACCGATGCCCGAGCGAGCGCGACTGCGCGAGCTCGTTCTCGTGGTGCGGGAAGCGCAGGTCCATGCCGCCGCCGTGGATCTCGAACTCGGTGCCGAGGAAGGTCTCCGCCATCGCCGAGCACTCGATGTGCCAGCCCGGCCGCCCTCGACCCCAGGGCGAGTCCCAGGCTGCGTCCTCGTGCGGCTTCTGCGCCTTCCAGAGCGCGAAGTCGCGCTGGTCGCGTTTCAGCTCGCTCGTCTCCTGCGCGACCATGTCCTCGAGCCGGGCCCCAGAGAGCCGCCCGTACTCGGGGAAGCTCGCGACGGCGAAGTACACGTCCCCGTCCGCCACGTACGCGTGCCCTCGGGCGATGAGCTCCTCGACGAACGCGATGATCTGCGGGATCGACTCCGTCGCGCGGGGCTCGAAGTCCGGCCGGCCGAGGCCGAGGTCGTCCGTGTCCTCGAGGAACCACGCCGTCGCCCGTTCGGCCAGCTCGCGGCTTCCGATCTTCTGCTTCGAGGCCTCCGCGTACACCTTGTCGTCGACGTCCGTGATGTTGTGGACGAGGGTCACGTCGTAGCCCGCGTGGCGCAGCCAGCTGCGCAGCCACATGCCGAGCACGAACGGTCGCGAGTTCCCGACGTGGATCCGCTGGTAGACGGTGGAGCCGCAGACGTACATGCGGATCGGCCCCGGCGGCGGCGGGAGCTGGACGAGCGAGCGCGTGAGCGTGTCGTGGACGCGCACGGCGCCGATCGTAGCCCGGGCCTCAGGCGCGCTCGGCGCGCGCGACGGCCTCGGCCTTCGGAACCGCGGCGAGCACTGCGGCGAGCTCGGGCCCGGTGGCGGCGCCGGTCAAGGCCAGCCGCAGCGCCCGCAGATCGCCGCCCACCGCCTTCAGCTCCCGGACGAGCGCACGGGCCTCTTCGACGCTCAAGCGGTCCGGGCTCGCCGAGCGGAGCTCGCGGAAGCGGACGAGCGTCGGGGCGGCGTCCGGCGGCAGCTCGACCTGCCCCGGCTCGAGGACGAGTCGGGCGTACGCGCGCGCCTCGGCGAGCGTGCGCGCGCCGCGAAGCGCGGGGACGACCTCGACCGGTGCCTCCGCCGCTGCCGCGAGCTCCTCGTCCGGCATTGCGGCGATGGCATCGACTGCGAGCCGGCCCAGCCGTCCGAGGTCGAGTCTCACGTCGTGCTCGGGCAGCCCGAGCTCCTGGAGGTACGCGCGGACGGCCGCAGCCGGATACCCCTCCTCGCGCAGGTCCGCGAGCGAGGAGTGCCCGTGCGGCTTCGAGAGCTTCTTCCCGTCCGGGCCGAGGAGCAGCCCGTGGTGGACGACCTGCGGCAGCTCGGCGCCGAGAGCGCGCGCGACCCGCTCCTGCACCTCCAGGTTCGGGCGGTGGTCGGAGCCGCGGATGACGTGGGTGATCGCGAGCTCGAGATCGTCGACGACGGACGCGAGCTGGTACGTAGCGCTCCCGTCGGGCCGGAGGAGAGTCGTCCCGCCCGCTGCGAGGCGCACCGAGCCGTCGGCATCCCGGACCGCGTCGGCCGAGCGGAGCGCGCGCTCTGCCGCTGCCTCGTAGAGGCCGCCCCGTTCGCTCTGTCGGACCGGTCCCTCGTCGAAGGGGACGCCGAGCCACCCGAGGTCGCGCACGAGAATCTCTTCGCCGGCCTCCACGGACCGCGCGGGGTCTGTGTCGTCTATGCGCAGCACGAGGACGCCCTCCCGCTCGTCGGCGAACCTGCGGTTCGCGACCGCCGTGAGCGCGTTCCCCAGGTGCAGTGACCCTGTCGGACTGGGGGCGAAGCGGACGCGGACGTCCGTCAAAGGCGGACCGAAGTACGGTGTCTGACACCTGCGGGCCGCGAACCCTCACCGCTACGTAACGCGGTGTCAGACACTCGCATCAATCGTCACATGCCCCGGCTGCGCTGCCACGCGCTCGAGCCAGGTCCGAATGGCCGGGTAGGGCTCCAGCTCGAAGCCGCCCTCGTGCGCCACGTGCGTGTACGCGTAGAGCCCGATGTCGGCGATCGAGTAGCGGGCGCCGACCAGGAACTCGCGCTCTGCAAGGTGCTTCTCCATCGCATCGAGCGCCGCGTAACCGGCCTTCGTGCGAGCCGGCACCTGCTCCGCGAAGCGCTCGGGCGTGCCCGAGTACGCGAGCCAGAAGCGCACGACGGCGATGTTCGGCTCGTGGCTGTACTGCTCGAAGAAGAGCCACTGCAGCACCTGCGCGCGCTCGTAGGGATCGCTCGGCACGTACGCCGTCCCGTCGCCGAAGTACCAGAGGATCGCGTTCGACTCCGCGAGAGGACGTCCGTCGTCGAGGACGAGCGTCGGTACGCGGAGCGCGGGATTCAGCTGCCCGAGCAGCTCCGCCCTGTTCGAGCGGTCGACCACGCTGACGTCGACTGTCTCGTACTCGAGCCCGAGGTGGGCGAGCAGAAGGCGCACCTTGTAGCAGTTGCCCGAGACCGCGGAGTCGTAGAGGAGCACGGCGGCTAACCGTAGTTGCTCGGCGCCCGCTCGCAGCTCAACGGTAGTCGGGGTTCGCGAAGTCGAACCGGCAGCCGGCGTCCCAGAGCGCGCGCTGGTTCCCGTGCGCAGGGACGCCTCCCGCGTCCTTCAGCAACCGCGCCAGGTGCATGAGGTTCCAGGTCATGAACGTCGTGTTCCGGTTGGTGAAGTCGTTCTCGCGACCGCCCGAGCCCTCGTCCAGGTAGGACGGCCCGGGTCCCGCCTCGCCGATCCAGCCCGCGTCGGCCTGGGGCGGGATCGTGTAGCCGAGGTGCTGCAGCGAATAGAGGATGTTCATCGAGCAGTGCTTGATCCCGTCCTCGTTCCCGGTGATCAGGCACCCGGCGACCTTCCCGTAGTAGGCGTACTGGCCGTGGTCGTTCAGGAGGTGCGAGCAGCCGTACAGCCGCTCGATCACGCGGGTGCAGACCGACGACTTCTCGCCCAGCCAGATCGGTGACCCGAGGACGAGGATGTCCGCGGCCTGCACGGCGTCGTAGAGCTCGGGCCAGTCGTCTCGCTCCGCTCCGTGCTCGCGCATGTCCGGCCAGACCCCGGGCGCGAGCTCGTGGTCGACGGCGCGGACGCGCCTGACCGCCACGCCGTTTCGCTCCATGATCGCCTGCGACAGCCTCATCAGCCCTTCCGTGTGCGACTGCTCGGGCGAGGGCTTCAGCGTGCAGTTGACGAAGAGAGCGCGCAGATCGGAGAAGTCCCAGGCGCTCGTCTCCGTCAGTTCCTCGTGCTGCTCCGTGAGCGTCACCGCCACCTCCTCTCGAGTTATCGACCCGAACGTATAACGTCCGCCCCGCGACATGGCTCGTAGGCGGATGCGGTCCACGCTGGCGGTCGCCGTCCTCGTCGCGGCCGCACTCGCTGCGAGCAGCGCCGCCGGCGCGGAGAAGAGCGACGGGTGCTCGCCCGGGTTGCACACGCTCGGGCTCGCAGGCGGGAGCACGGCGCTGATGCGCGTGGCGCCTGCCTCCGCGGCGCAGGGGCGCACGCTCCTGCTCGTCCTGCACGACGCCGGCGGCACCGAATCGCAGGCGCTCGCGAGCTTCAGCGGAGGATGGAACGCACCGGGCCTGGTCCTCGTCGCGCCCGGCTCTCGCGGCATCGCCTGGAACTTCGAGCGGGGGCGGGGCGACGACCTGGCGACCGTGGGCCGCGCCCTGACCGAGGCCGTCTCCCGGTGCGGGGTCGACGCGAGGCGGATGGCGATCGGAGGCTTCGGCGCGGGTGCGACCGCTGCGCTCTCGCTCGGCGTGACCAACGGGCGCCTCTTCCACGCCATCATCGCCCTCGCCCCGGGGCCGATCGGGAGGCAGAGGCGTGCAGGACGGCCTCGGGTCTTCATCGGCCACGGCACCTCCGACCGGGTGGCCCGGTTCGAGAAGACCAGGGACGTGCTCGTGCCTTCGCTGCGCCGCCAGGGATACGCGGTCACCTTCCGCGCCTTCACCGGAGGTCACGTCGTTCCCGCGGCGGTCGCGCGGGCGGCGGTTCGGTGGCTGCTGAGCTGACCGAGGCCGTCTCGGGCCCGCGAGCGGAGCCGCTGCTGCTCGCCTGGTACGAGGCGAACCGCCGCGACCTTCCCTGGCGACGGACTCGCGATCCCTACGCGATCCTCGTCTCGGAGGTGATGCTGCAGCAGACGCAGGTCTCTCGGGTGCTGCCCCGCTACCTCGAGTGGCTCGCACGCTGGCCGGGCGTGGACGACCTCGCGGCGGCCTCGCCTGCCGACGTCATCCGCGCCTGGCAGGGCCTCGGGTACAACCGGCGCGCGCTGAACCTGCACCGGGCGGCGAAGCGGGTCGCGTCCTCGGGCTGGCCGGACGAGCTGACGACGCTGCCCGGAGTCGGCCCGTACACCGCCTCGGCGATCCGCCGCTTCGCGCTCGACGAGGACGTGCTCCCGGTCGACGTGAACGTCGCACGAGTGCTTCGGCGCACCGGAGCGCGCTTCACGTCGGCAGCCGCGCACGCGCTGATGGACCTCGGCGCGACCGTGTGCATTGCACGTCGCCCCCGCTGCGACCGCTGTCCGCTCGCCGATCTGTGCCCTTCGCGCGGCGCCCGTGAGGAGGCGGAGCGCAAGCAGGGGCCGTTCGAGGGCTCGTTCCGGCAGCGCCGCGCCGCGACGCTCCGGGTCGTCGCAGGCTCTCCGCTCGAGCTCGCGCGCGCCGACGCCGAGGCCGTGCGCTCGCTCGAGCGCGACGGGCTCGTGAGCGTGCGGTCGGGAGTCGTCAGCCTGCCCGAGTAGCCGCCCGGAGGCGGTGGCGCATCCAGACGTTGGGCTCCACGTAGAGACCCCGGTCCGCCTCCAGGTCGATCTCGACCGGGACGAGCGCACCCGGAACCGGGTACGGACCGCTCTCCGGAAACACCATCCCGGTCCACTCCTGCCACTCCGCGGTCGTCCCGGAGATCGTCATCGAGCGCGGGGCGATCCTCAGGATCTCGCCGCCGAAGCGTTCATGGGTGCGGATCCATGGGTCGACGTGACTGCCGTCCGCCCGGCGCCACCCGACGTAGCGCTCGATCGGCACGAGCGGGTACCGGTGCTTGAGGCTCGGGCGCACCGGAGCGATCAGGCACTCGAACCCGTGCAGGCCCGCGAGCACGGCCATCCGCCCGATCATGCGGAGGCTGAGACCGCGCCCCTGGTAGTCGGACGAGATGACGATCTGGAGGGCGCAGAGCACGTTCGGCGCGTTCGGGCCGTCCGAGAAGGCGGCTTCGAGCACCCAGTCGACCCCCTCGTCGGACAGGTTCTGGACGTCCCCGTCCCAGAAGGCCGGCGCGGTGTTCGCTTCTCCGGCGACCTCCTGACGCTCCGCGTCCAGGGCGAAGAACTGCACGTGCGCGAGCTCGCTGCGGACCCGGGGGAAGTACCGATTCGCGACTGCATCGTGATGCATGAACGGCGGCCAGGCCGCCCCGAGCTCACGAGCGCGCGGGCCCAGATCGGGCCGCTCGGCCAGGGTCGGGAAGGTGAACTGCATCAGCCGGAGCGCGAGAGGAGCGCGACCGCGTGCGCCGCGAGCCCCTCGCCGCGACCCGTGAAGCCGAGGCGGTCCGTCGTCGTCGCGCGCACCGTCACGCGCCCCCGATCGACGCCGAGCGCGCCGGCGAGCCGCTCGCCCATCTCCTCGCGCACGTTCTCGATCCGCGGCTCCTCGCCCACGAGCACGCAGTCGGCGTTCACGAGCTCGTACCCGGCCTCGCGAACACGCTCGTACGCCTCGCGCACCAGGTCGAGCGACGAGGCGCCGCGATGGCGCTCGTCGCCCGAAGGGAAGAGCGTCCCGATGTCGCCGAGCGCCGCCGCTCCGAGGAGAGCGTCGATGAGCGCGTGCGCGATCACGTCTCCGTCCGAGTGGCCCGCAAGCCCGCGCGGATGGTCGATCGGGACGCCGCCGAGCACGAGCGGGACCCCCTCGACGAGGGCGTGGGCGTCCAGGCCCAGCCCGATCCGGGTCTCGCTCACGCGAGCGAGGCTAACGCCTCGGGAACCTGTGCCAGCGCGTCGACCACGATCGCCCCGGACGGCGCGTGCTGCAGCCTCCCCCACGGCCCGCGCCGCACGTGCACCGCGACGAGCCCGGCCTCGAGGGCAGGTACCACGTCGTTGTCGACGCGGTCGCCGACGTACGCGGCCTCTCCCGGCTCGCACTCGACGAGCTCGACGACCTTGCGGAAGAACGCGGGGTCGGGCTTGCGCACGCCGAGGCTCGCAGAGGACGAGATCACGTCGGCGGGGAGCGCGGACTCGCCCGCCCAGCGCTCGAGCGTTCCCGTCTGGTTGCCGACGATGCCCACCCGCAAGCCGAGCCCGCGAACGCGCTCGAGGCAGAGGAGGGCGTCCGGATAGAGGTCGTCGAGCGAGTACGGGATCTCGTTCCATCGCCTCGGCGGCCCGCCGATCCCGAGATGGCGCCAGAGCTCCGTGTGGTCCTCCCCGCGCTCGATCGTCACCCCGAGGGCGGCCCAGACGACATGCGGCTGGAGCCCCTCCTTCGCAGCCAGCTGGCGCCACCAGCGCTCCTCGTCGACGAGCGTCTCCCCGACGTCGAAGACGACGGCCTTCAGAGCCACGACTCGACGAGCGCGAGGTCCTCCGGCGTCGTGACCTTGAGCAGGCGCGGGTCGCCGTCGACGATCGCCACCCGGCCGCCTGCGCGCTCGACGAGCGAGGCGCAGTCCGTCGCGCCCGAGAGGTCGCCGGCAAACGCACCCCGCAGCGCGGGCGCGAGGAAGGCCTGCGGCGTCTGCGCGCCGACGAGCCCGTCGCGAGGCAGGGTCTCCACCACCCGGCCCCCTTCGACCCGCTTCAGCGTGTCTGGGACGGGAAGCGCCGGGACGACCCCTTCGACGCCCTCTGCGAGGGGCTCCAGCACGCGCTCGACGACCTCGTCCGTGAGCAGGGGCCTCGCCGCATCGTGGACGAGGATCACGAGCGCCTCCTCCCCCACCTCGGCGAGGGCGTTGCGCACCGAGTCGGCGCGCGTCGGACCCCCGGTCACGCAGGCGACGACCTTCCCGGTCGCGAGCTCCTCGGAGAGGAGGATCGCCGGCTCCTCCCACCCTGCGGGCGCCGCCACGACGATGGCGTCGACCCAGGGGCAGCGGTCGAGGCGGTCGAGGCTCTCCGCGAGCAGGGGCCGGCCCCGGAAACGGGCGAACGCCTTGGGACGGTCGAGACCGAGACGCTCACCGGCGCCGGCGGCGGCGAGCACCGCCCAGGTCGAGTCGGTCGAGCTCGGTTGGTCTGGGGTCGAGTCGGGAGCGCCCTCAGGCACTCGCCGCGGCGGCCTTCGGCTTCGCCCTCGACTTGGGCTTCGTCTGCCCGGCGCGCGAAAGGACGTCGTCGAGCCAGGCCGCGGCCTCCTCTTCGTCCAGGTCCTTCGCGTACATGAGCTCCGAGGCGAGGATCTTCTTCGCCTTCACGAACATCTGCTTCTCGCCGGTGGAGAGGCCCTTCTCGTTGTTGCGGACGGCAAGATTTCGCACGACCTCCGCGAGCTCGAAGATGTTGCCGGTCTTCATCTTGTCGCGGTTGTGCTTGAAGCGGCGGTTCCAGTTCTTCGGCATCTCCGTCGAGCCGCCGGAGAGCGTCCGGACCACCATCTGCACGGTTCTCTGGTCGATGACCTGCCGCAGCCCCACGCGCTCCGCGTTCTCGCACGGCACGTTGACGGTCATGTCGTTGTGGAGGATCTGGATCGTGAGGTATTCGCGAACCTCGCCGAGGATCTCGCGTTTTTCCCTTTTCACGACCGTCCCCGCACCATGGTGCGGATACACCACCTTGTCGCCTATGTCGAACAAGTCGCCGGCCTCCCCGGGGGAATGAAGTCCTGTGACAAAAAAGTGCCGGCAGCGTTTCCCCTGCCGGCCACGGGGGAATGATAGCGGGTTTCTCACGGGTCCTTAACGGAACCGCAACGCCTCCCCGCAGAGCTCGAGGGCGAAGTGCTCAGGCCGCCGCGAGAGGCTCCCGCAACTCCGGATCGCGCGTGTCCCCGCGCGGCTCGCGCGCGAGGCCCGAACGGAGCGCCTCTCGCAGCGTCTCGGCCCGCTGCACCCGGAGACCCGGCTGGTCGCGCGTCTCGGCGGGAGCGATCACGGCCGCGATGCCGAGCTTCGCGCACTCCGCGAGCCGCCGCTCGGCCTGCGCCGCGACCCGCAGCCGTCCGGTGAGGCCTATCTCGCCGAATGCGGCCGCTCCCTCCGCTACCGGAGCTCCCTTCGCGGCGGAGGCGATCGCGAGCGCGACCGCGAGGTCGGCTCCCGGCTCCTCGATCCGGAGGCCTCCGGCCACGTTCACGAACACGTCGGCGGATCCGAGCGCGATCCCGGCATGGCGGCTCAGCACGGCGACGATCATGGCGAGCCGCTTCGGGTCGACGCCGGTCCCGACCCGCCGCGGCATGGCGAGGTCGCTCGGCGCGACGAGCGCTTGGATCTCGAGCAGCAGCGGACGCGTCCCCTCGAGGACGCAGCCGACCGCGGCGCCGACCTCGCCGGGCCGCGTCGTCCCGAAGAGCTCCGAGGGGTCGGGCACCCCCACGAGCCCGGTGCTCGTCATCTCGAACACGCCGAGCTCGTTCGTGGACCCGAAGCGGTTCTTCGTGGCCCGCAGGACGCGGTGCGCGTGATAGCGGTCGCCCTCGAACTGGAGCACGCAGTCGACCAGATGCTCGAGCACACGAGGGCCTGCGACCGCGCCGTCCTTCGTCACGTGTCCGACGAGGACGGTCGCGACGCCTGCCGCCTTCGCCACCCGGAGCAGGCGGCCCGCCGCCTCGCGCACCTGTGCCACCGAGCCCGGGGCGGAGCCGAGCCAGGGCGCGTAGACGGTCTGCACGGAGTCGATGACGCAGACGTCGGGACGCTCCTGCTCGAGCGTCGCGCAGACGACGTCGAGATCGGTCTCGGCGAGGATCCGCACGGCCTCCGCCCCGCCGAGGCGCGCCGCCCGGAGCGAGACCTGCGCTGCGGACTCCTCCCCGGTGACGAGCAGCGCCCGGCGCCCCGAGCGGGCGACGGCGCCGAGAGCGCTGAGCAGGAGCGTCGACTTGCCGACGCCCGGCTCCCCGCCCACGAGCACGAGCGACGCGGGGACGATCCCGCCGCCAAGGACCCGATCGAGCTCGGGCACGCCGCTCGGAATCCGGTCGGTCTCCTTCGTCGCGACCTCGCCGAGCGCGATCGGAACGGCGGCCCCCGCCGCCTTCGCGCCGCCGGCGGGCGCCTGCGCCTCCTCGACGAGCGTCCCGAACGCGCCGCAGCCGGGGCACTTGCCGAGCCAGCGCGGCGTCGCGGTGCCGCACTCGCTGCAGACGAACTGGGCCGCGCTGCGAGCCATCGAACCAGTCTAGGAAGCGGATCCGACGCCTCCGCTCACGAAAGTGCGCAAGTCGGGTTGAAACTCGGTGGCAACCGCATCAGAGTGCCGGGTGAGGACGATCGCCGACCATCGAAAGGACGGGCGGGTATGGACAGGTTCAACGCATTGGGACGGGGGATGCAGCTCATGCTGGTGGGGGGAGTGCTCTTCTTCATCGATCTCTTCCTGCCGTGGCAGAAGTACACGGGCCCCGGTGCGGACTTCGCCGAGGCCGCCGGAGTCGACACGAGCCGCACCGCCTTCCACGGGTTCGGTGGCTGGCTCCTGGGGCTTCTGACCCTCATCCTGCTCGCGTGGATCGTGGCGCGGCTGGCGGCAGTCGAGGTCCCCATTCCCGTCTCGGCGGCGATGACGGCGGGGGTCTTCGCCTTCCTGATTCTGTTCGTCGCCGTGATCAAGGCGCTCGTCGACGACTACTCGGGCTGGGCGGCCTGGGTCGGGATAGCTCTCGCGATCGTCATCGCAGTGGGCGCTTGGATGCAGATCCGCGAGGCGGGAGGCATCGAGCATCTGCGAACCGAGGCGACGTCGATGATGCCGTCGTCGGCCTCCGCGTCCACGGCGACCACGGCGCCTGCGCCCCCGTCCGAGCCGGCAGCTTCTCCCCCTCCTCCGGCGGCCACGTCCGAGCCCCCAGCGGCGCCGTCCGAGCCGCCTGCCGCAGCGCCCGAGCCGCCTGCGGCAGCGCCCGAGCCGCCCGCGGCGCCCTCCGAGCC
>JBKPTS010000048.1:0-11647 GCA_046735575.1 Actinomycetota bacterium | reverse complement strand
CCGACGCTGCGCTCTGCGCTCTCGTTCGACCCCGCTCTCCCGACGACGATCGATCCGCATTCAAGATGGACGGGGACGATCTCCGCCCACGGCGCCCTCGTCGCCGGAAGCTGGGTGCGCTTCGAGTTCGGGACGCTGGACGTCATCGGCCGCGCCCCCGACTCCTTTCCCGAGCAGTTGGTGTGGATCACCGACCACGCGTACCGGCTGCGCGGCCCGGGTTGAGCGTCACCGACGCCGCCGCGAAGTGCGGCTGCGGCTCGGGGTCGGTCCCGCAGCTCGCCGGCACCGCGGGGCCCTCGACCTCCTCGACGACGACGGTGCACTCGCTCCCGTCGAAGGCCGAGAAAGTGATCACGTGCTCCTCCACGGCCGCGAGCGTGAGATCGGCGATCCCGTCGAGGCGAGTCTCGCGCCGGACGGCCAGCTCTGCGGCCTGGACCGCGCGCTCGTAGCAGGTACGGCCGCGATACGTACCCAGGTCGATCCGGCCCGCGAGAGCGCGAGCGGTCAGGAAGAGCGCATCGTCCTGCGGGACCCGGCCGAACTGGAGCCCTGCCGGCAGGACCAGCAGGTTCGGCGCGAAGCGATGCCCGCCGAGATGGGAGGTGATCCAGAGCTCCTCCTCGGCGAGCCGCTCGTCGAGCAGCTCGAAGAGCCGGGTGCCGCGGGTCGCACAGCAGCGATCGCGGCTCCCGTGGCCGCAGACGAGGACGAGCGAGCCGGCCACGGCGTCGCCCGCGACGTGTAGGTCGAGCGTCGCGAGCTCGTCGAGCGCTCCCAGGTCGACGCGCCGGACCTCCGATTCGCTCTCTTCGGAATGCACGAGGAAGGCGAGGAGCCGGCCGGCGGCACGCCGGGGACGGCGGACGAACTGCAGTCGCGGGCGACGCGTCGTGGAGAGCCAGGCGGCCACGGCAGTCCGTGCGCCCGCGGGGAGCGCCGCCCCGTCCCCCACGTCGCGCGGCCACGCGCCCGGTACCTCGAGGACGAGCCAGCTCTCGGCGGTGACCGCGGTCGCGCCGAGCTGCTCTCCCGCCGCCAGGGAGACGTCCGCGCAGCGGTCGCTCGCGCGACCGGCCTCGCTCACGTCGCCCCGGCGACGAGCAGGCAGATCGGCTCGCCGTTTCCGATCGCCTGCCCGGCTTCCACGGCGAGCCGTGTCACCACGCCGTCTCGGTGCGCGACGATCTCGTTCTCCATCTTCATCGCCTCGATCACGCAGAGCACCCTCCCCGCCTCGACCGGCTCGCCTTCCTCGACCTCGACGGCGAGCACGGTCCCCTGCATCGGGCTCACGACCGCGTCCGTGCCGCCGCCCGCGAGCCCTCTCGCCCGCTCACGGCGACGGCGGGCGAGCTCGGCCCAGGGTGGAGCGGGCACCTCGATCCGCACCTCGTGCCGGCGGCCGTCGAGCTCCACGCTCACGACGCGCTCGCGGGCCGCGACGCGTCCGTCCGACCCGCCGCGTATCGTTGTTTGCGGATGAGACAACTGCTGATCCAGCTCCTCCGCCTGCTGGGCGAGCTCCGGCGAATCGACGACGCCGCGACAGGTCCCGCCCTCGACGAAGCAGGGCGTGCGGAGCAGTGCGCGGTGGAAGCCGAGCAGAGTCCTGGGGCCTTCGACGACGTACTCCTCGAGGGCCCGCAGCATCCGCCGGCGCGCGTGCTCGCGGTCGACGTCGTGGACGATCACCTTCGCGAGCAGCGGGTCGTACAGGCCCGACACCTCGTCGCCCGCCCGGAAGCCGGAGTCCACCCGCACGCCGATCCCCGCAGGCTCCCGATACGCCGTGATCACTCCTGGAGAGGGGCGAAACCCGCTCGTCACGTCCTCGGCGTTGATGCGGCACTCGATCGCGTGCCCCTCCAGGCGCACGTCGGCCTGGGTGAAGGAGAGCGGCTCGCCGACCGCGATCCGGACCTGCTCGCGGACGATGTCGATCCCGGTGACCACCTCCGTGACCGTGTGCTCGACCTGGATGCGGGTGTTCATCTCCAGGAAGAAGTAGCTTCCGTCCGCGTCGAGCAACCCCTCGACGGTCCCCGCCGACCGGTACCCGGCGGCCGCTGCGGCCTGGACCGCGATGCGGCCGATTCGTTCCCGCAGGCCCGCGTCGACGGCCGGCGAGGGCGTCTCCTCGACGAGCTTCTGGTGCCGTCGCTGGATCGTGCAGTCGCGCTCCCCGAGGTGCACGACGCTTCCGTGCCCGTCCGCGAGGATCTGCACCTCGACGTGCCGAGGGTCGTCGAGGTAACGCTCGACGTAGACGGCGGAGTCGGCGAAGTACGCCTCCCCCTCGCGCGCCGCGGCCTCGAACGCGCGCTCCACCTCGTCCGCGGAGCGGACGACCTTCAGGCCTCGTCCGCCTCCCCCCGCCGCCGCCTTGATCGCGATCGGGTATCCGAGCTCGGCGGCGACTCGAGCGACGTCCGCGGCGCCTCGCGCCGCCTCGGTCGTTCCGGGGACGACGGGCACTCCCGCGGCCTGCATGCGCGCACGCGCCTCGATCTTCGAGCCCATCGCGGCAATCGCCTTGGGCGGCGGTCCGATCCAGGTGAGCCCGGCGTCCTCGACGCTCCGCGCGAAATCCGCGTTCTCCGCGAGCAGCCCGTAGCCCGGGTGAATCGCCTCGGCGCCGGCGCGCAGCGCCGCCTCCACGATGCGATCGCCTCGCAGGTAGCTGTCGGCCACCGGCCCCGGGCCGAGCAGGTACGCATCGTCGGCGAGGGCGACGTGGAGCGCGCCGCGGTCGGCCTCGGAGTACACGGCCACGGCGCCGATCCCGAGCTCGCGGAGCGTGCGGAAGATCCGGACCGCGATCTCGCCACGATTGGCAACAAGAACCTTGGTGAAACGCTTCATGGGACGCGTATTCTCTCGGACGATGACCCTGCCGGACTCGCTGACGGTCGTTCGCGTGGCGGCGGTCCCGCTCGTCGTCCTGCTCTACGCCTGGGACTTCCACGGCCACGCGTACTGGGCGACCGCCGTCTTCGTCGTCGCGATGGCGACCGACTGGTTCGACGGGCGCATCGCCCGCCGGCAAGGGACGAGCTCGGCGCTCGGCTCACTCCTCGACCCGGTCGCGGACAAGGTCCTCGTCCTCGCGACGCTCGTGATGC
The DNA here is from genome assembly GCA_046735575.1 of Actinomycetota bacterium. Taxonomy (GTDB): domain Bacteria; phylum Actinomycetota; class Thermoleophilia; order Gaiellales; family Gaiellaceae; genus GMQP-bins7. The sequence continues at coordinate 8,519 of JBKPTS010000048.1, read as the reverse complement.
TCGTCGGCGAGGGAGTGGCGCCGGCCTGGATGGTCACGTTGATCGTCGTGCGAGAGATCCTGATCTCGGGGCTGCGGCTCGCGGCGATCGAGCGCGGCGTCGTGCTCGGCGCCCGCGAGCTCGGCCGCATCAAGACGTGGGTGCAGGCCATCGCGGCTGCCGTGGCGGGGTTCGCAGCCGCCGGCGCATGGAGCAAGGACGTCGCCTGGTGGTTCCTGCTGCTCGCGGTGCTCGTGACCTGGGTCTCGGGTCTCGACTACGCCCGCGTGGCGCCGCGCGTGCTCCGCGGCGAGAGCGCGTAGAGCGGCGCGCGCGGCTCGTTTCGGACCGACTCGCGCGCGGCCGCTCGCCGCCAGGCGCTCCCGTGCGAGGCGTGCGTCGCCGCCGGCGGCGCGAGTGCGTCTCGCAGCAAGGGCTCGACGCTCTCGAGCAGCGCTTCGTCGACGGGCGGGACGACGTCGATCCTCACGGGTGCGACTCTACGGAGCGGGAAGCAGCCGCGTGCCCGTTGCCTTGAACGAGGCGACGACGATGTCGCCCTCGGTCAGCCCGAGCCGCTCGCTGGACTGAGCCGTGACCTCGGCCGTGATCGGCCCGACGCGGACGCGGACGCGGTTGCCGAGCGAGACGAGCGAGGCGATCGGGGCGCGGACGTGGTTGACGGCCGAGTCGTGCGGCGTCTCACGGGCGATCGCGACCTCCCACGGATAGACGGCGACCGCGACGGAACCGCTCCCGGGATCCGCCGTGTACGCGGTGAAGCCTGCGTCCAGCGCGACCGCGGTCAGTCCCGCCGGGCCCGGGCCCGCGACGCCGTGTAGGAGGTTCGCGCCGGTGAAGCTCGCGACGAACGCGTTTGCCGGAGCGGCCACGAGGTCCGACGGCGCGCCGACCTGCAGGATGCGCCCGTCGACGAGCACGCCCACGGCATCCGCGAGGGCCGCCGCATCCTCGAAATCGTGCGTGACGACGAGCGTCGGCAGGCCGAGCTCCCGCAGGAGCTCCCGCAGCTCCGCGCGGACGTGGCCGCGGGTGAAGGCGTCGAGTGCGGAGAGCGGCTCGTCGAGCAGCAGCACCGCCGGGTCGCGCGCGAGCGCACGCGCGAGCGCGACTCGCTGGCGCTCCCCGCCGGAGAGCTCAGACGGCCTCGCGCCCGCGAGCTCGGTGATGCGGAAGCGCTCGAGCAGCGAGTCGACGTTCGCGTGCCCGCCGAAGGCGACGTTCCGCCGCACGCTCAGGTGCGGGAAGAGGGCGTACTCCTGGAACACGACGCCCACGCGGCGGCGCTCCGGAGGAAGCTCGATCCGCGTAGTCGTGTCCAGCCAGACCTCCTCGTCGAGGGCGACGCGTCCACGCTCCGGGCGCAGCAGGCCGGCGATCACGCGCAGGACGCTCGTCTTCCCCGCTCCGGACGGGCCGACGAGCGCGAGCGTCTGCTCGCGGACGCTCAGGCCGACGTCGAGGCCGAACGCCCGAAGGGAATGAGCGATGTGTACGTCGAGCGCCATCCGGAGACGAGCTTGGCGGAGAGGAGGAGCGCGCCGCTCACGAGCACGAGCAGGGCGCTGATCGCGAGCGCGGACTCGAAGTCGAGGTCGAACTCGCGATAGATCGCGAGCGATAGCGTCTGCGTGACGCCCTGCAGACTCCCGGCGAACATGATCGTCGCCCCGAACTCTCCGAGGCCGCGCGCGAACGAGAGGGCGGCCCCGGCGCCGAGGCCTCCCGAGGCGAGCGGCAGAGCGACGCGGAAGAACGTCCGGCCCGGCCCCGCTCCGAGCGTGCGGGCCGCGCCGAGGAGGGTCGGGTCGACGGCCTCGAAGGCGGCGATCGCGGGCCGCACGTAGAAGGGCCCGGCGACGAAGGCCACGGCCAGCATGACGGCCGTCTGCGTGAAGCTCACCGTGACGCCGAGCACGCTGAGCTCGTGGCCCAGCAGGCCCGAGCGTCCGAAGGCCGCGAGCAGACCTATGCCGGCCACGGCCGGAGGAAGGACGAGCGGGAGCTCGATCAACGTGAGGACCAGCGGTCGCCCCTTGAAGGAGCGCGTCGCCAGGAGGTAAGCGGCCGGCGTGCCCAGCACGACGACGAACGCGAAGGCGATGAGGTTCGTCTTGAGCGTGACGCGAAGCGCATCGCGCACGACGTCGCTCGAGAGCTGATCGAGCAGCTCGCCGAGCGGGACGCGGGTGAAGATCGCCACCACGGGGAGAAGCAGGAAGGCGACGACCACGCCCGCGCAGAGCCAGAGGACGGCCTCGAACGGTCGCAGTCTCACCGGCGCTGCGCGGAGGGCGACTCGCAGGGCGCGCTCACCGCTCGACCATCACGCTCGTCGCCTTCACGACCGCGGTCGCGCTCGAGCCCGGCCCGAGCGCCAGCTCCTCGGCGGACTCCCGGGTGATGATCGCGACCACGCGAGCGGGCTCGGTCACGTCGAGCTCGATCCTGGCGAGGAGCCCGTCGGTCTCGACCGAGCGCACGACGCCGCGGAGACGGTTCCGGGCCGAAAGCGTCTCCGAGCCGCCGCCCCGCACCCGCTCGATCTCCGCAGCGCTGACGATGCGGCGGTTCGCGGAGTCGCGGCCGACCTTGATCTTCCCCGCCCGGTCCCAGCGGCGAAGCGTGTCGAGCGAGATGCCGAGTGCGCGCGCCGCCTCCGCCGCCGAGTAGGGTTGCTTAGGCATTTCCTAAGCGATGTTACACATCCGAGCGACGTACCATCGCTGCTTGGACATTCGCAGACCCGGCGAGCCCGCCCGTTTCCTCGAGGAGGCCGGCCCGCTTCTGCTCGCCGACGAAGCGCGTCACAACCTCATCCTCGGGATCGCCGGCGATCTCGCGCGCGACACGCGGGTCTACCGTGAGCACCGGCTGTGGATCGTCGCCGACGACGCTACGCCGGTCGCCGTCGCCCTGCAGACGCCGCCCTTCAACCTCCTCGTCTCGCACGCCCGGGTCACGGGCGCCCTCGACGCGCTGGCGGACACGCTGGCCGCCGACGGAACCGCGCTCCCCGGAGTTACCGCGTCCCTGCCGGAAGTCGACGAGTTCGCGGCGGCGTGGGAGGCGAGAGCCGCCGTCGTGCGCCGGCCACGCGTGCGCCAGCTCATCTACCGGCTGACAGCCGTGCGGCCGGTCAACGGCGTGCCGGGACGACCGCGGCGGGCCACGGGCGAAGACCGACCGCTGCTCGTCGAATGGATGGCCGCGTTCACGGAAGAAACGGTCGGCCGGGCGCCGCTTCGAGGCCCGGAGGAGACGGTCGACGCGCGCCTGCGCGACGCCGGAGGCGGCTTCGTCCTCTGGGAGGACGGGCGGCCCGTGTCGCTCGTCGGCTTCGGCAGCCGAACTCCGAACGGCGTCCGCATCGGCCCCGTGTACACGCCGCCCGATCGCCGCCGGAAGGGCTACGCGAGCGCGCTCACCGCAGCCGTGTCCGCCGAGCAGCTGGCGCAGGGACGACGCTTCTGCTTCCTGTACACGGACGTCGACAATCCGACGGCGAACCACGTGTACTCGGCGATCGGCTACGAGCGGGTGTGCGAGTCGGTCGACTACGCATTCGAGCCTGCGCGGGCGCGGTCATAGAGTGCCGCCGTGCCCGATCGGCTGCGAGCGCTCTGGGACTTCGACGACCTCGACGCGACCGAGTCGCGGCTGAGAGCGCAGCTCGCCGCCGAGAGCTCGAAGGCGGGCCGCGCCGAGGTGCTGACGCAGCTGGCGCGCGTCGCGGGCCTGCGCGGCGACTTCGGTGAGGGAGAGCGGCTCGTCGAGGAAGCCGAGCCGCTCGCCGCGGCCGGTGAGCCGGCGCGGGCGCGCGTCGACCTCGAGCGGGGCCGGCTCCGTCGCTCGTCGGGGAAGCGGGCCGCTGCCTTTCCGCTCTTCGTCTCGGCCTTCGCGCTCGCCGACGAAGCCGGCGAGCTCTCCGTCGCCGCCGACGCCGCGCACATGGCCGCGCTCGCCGCCCCCGACGAGACTGGGTTTCTCGACTGGACCGAGCGGGGAATCGAGCTGGTCGCAGACGCCGAGCCCGCCGACCGCTACTGGCTCGGGCCGCTGCTGAACAACCTCGGCTGGCACCACTTCGAGGCCGGCGCGTACGGGCGGGCGCTCGCCGCCTTCGAGCGCGCGCTCGCGGAGAGGGAGCGCGACCCCGGGGACCGATCCGGGAACGAGCTCGCGCTGTACGCCGTCGCCAAGACCCTGCGCGCGCTGGGCCGCCCGCAAGAGGGGGCGCCCTTGCTCGAGCGCGCGGTGGCCTCGGCCGCGGAAGCGGGCCGGTCCGACGGCTGGCTCGAGGAGGAGCTCGCCGAGACGTACGCGGCGTTCGGACGCACACGCGAGGCTCGAGAGCACGCGACTCACGCCCTCGCCCTGCTGCCCGACCAGGATCCCGACTTCGAGCTCGACGGGGAGCGCGGGTCGAGGCTGCGCGAGCTCGCGCCCGAGTCGGGCGCCGTCTAGAGCGGGATGTTCCCGTGCTTGCGCTTCGGCTTCGCCTCGCGCTTCGTCAGCGCGGTCTCGAGCGCCTGCACGAGCACCGGCCGCGTACGGCGCGGCTCGATGACGTCGTCCACGTAGCCGCGCTCCGCAGCCGTGTACGGGTTCGCGAAGCGCTCCTTGTAGTCGGCGATCAGCTCCGCGCGCCGACGCTCCCGGTCGTCCGCTTCCTCGAGCTCGCGGCGGAAGACGATGTTCACCGCACCTTCGGGGCCCATGACGGCGACCTCCGCAGTCGGCCAGGCGAAGTTGAAGTCCGCTCGGATGTGCTTCGAGGACATGACGTCGTACGCCCCGCCGTACGCCTTGCGGGTGATGACCGTCAGCTTCGGCACCGTCGCCTCCGCATAGGCGTAGAGGAGCTTCGCCCCGTGGCGGATGATCCCGCCCCACTCCTGGGCCGTCCCCGGGAGGAAGCCCGGAACGTCGACGAAGGTGACGAGCGGGATGTTGAAGGCGTCGCAGGTGCGGACGAAGCGCGCCGCCTTTACCGAGGCGTCGATGTCGAGGACGCCCGCGAGCGCCCCCGGCTGGTTGCCCACGACGCCGACGGAGTGCCCGCCGAGGCGCGCGAGGCCGCACACGATGTTCTCCGCCCAGTGCGCATGCACCTCGAGGAAGTCGCCGTCGTCGACCACGCGCTCGATCACGTGCTTGATGTCATATGGCTTGTTCGGGCTGTCCGGAACGAGCGTGTCGAGCGACGCGTCCTCGCGCTCGACCGGGTCCGCCGGCTGCGCATACGGGGGCGGGTCGACGTTGTTCTGAGGGAGGAACGAGAGGAGGTAGCGCGCGTCCTCGAGGCACGTCTCCTCGTCGGGAGCCGTGAAGTGCGCGACCCCTGATCGCGTGGCGTGCGCGGCCGCGCCGCCGAGCTCCTCGAAGGTCACGTCCTCCCCGGTAACCGTCTTCACGACGTCGGGCCCGGTGATGAACATGTACGAGGTCTCCTCGACCATGAGCACGAAGTCGGTGATCGCGGGCGAGTAGACGGCGCCCCCCGCGCACGGCCCCATGACGAGCGAGATCTGCGGCACCACTCCCGAGGCCTGCACGTTGCGCCAGAAGATCTCGGCGTAGCCCGCGAGCGAGACGACGCCCTCCTGGATGCGCGCGCCGCCCGAGTCGTTGATCCCGATGACCGGGCAGCCGTAGGTGACGGCGAGGTCCATGACCTTGCAGACCTTCTCCGCGAAGACCTCCGAGAGCGAGCCGCCGAAGACGGTGAAGTCCTGCGAGAAGACGAAGACCTTGCGGCCGAGGATCTCGCCGTGGCCGGTGACCACGGCATCACCCCACGGGCGCTGCTCGCGCATCCCGAACTCGACCTCGCGGTGGCGCACGTAGCGGTCGAGCTCCACGAACGAGCCCGGGTCGAGCAGCTTCTCGAGCCGCTCGTGCGCGAGGAGCTTTCCCCGCTCGCGCTGGCGCGCGACCTGGCGCTCGCTCCCCGCGTGCGCCGCCTCCTCGCGCAGCTCGGCGAGCCAGCGCAGCTTCGCCTTGGTCGTCTCGTGCGCCTCCGCCACCGCGGCGGAGCCTAAAGGAGCGAGGGCGGCGAGATTCGCCGCCCTCGCGGGAGACGGGCCGGGCGCGCGGGGGAAGCTACGGAGCCGCCAGCGCCGCGCAGGCGAGCTGGTCGAGATCCCCGTGCAGCACTTCGTGATTGGGCCCCGACTCGAAGACCACGTGCTCCGGGGCGTCGAAGACCACGCGGCCCATGTCCTTGATGACGATTCCCCGGCCGGGATCGATCATGGCGAACGCCTTTCCGACGACCGTGCGCGTTCCCGTGACGAGGTCGAAGGTGTTCACCCAGTTCTGCGTGAACCGCAGGGTCTTCCCGGTCACGGAGTTCGTGTCCGTCTCGATGAACCCGTCGTGAACCGCAAGCTTCCTGGGGTTGCCGTCCTTGTCGTAGAACGTCTCCGTCCAGAGCGACTCCTCGCCCTGGACCTCGTTGGCGAAGGCGAACCCGTAGGGACTGCAGTCGACCGAGAACTGGTAGGGGATGACACCGATGTCCTCGCGGGTCGGCGGCGTCGCCCCCGCGCTCGAGACGACGACGAGCGTCCCGAGGAGCGCGCACACGAAGGCGAGGGCGGCTGCGTACGACTTTCTCATTGCTGTACTCCTTCCTCGTCGGGCCCGGAGAGGAAGACGACGCCGAGGTGAGCATCCGCGACCTCCCCGGTCGCACCGACTGTGAAATTGGACGTGATACGCCCCGTGGCACGCTCGAAGCGCCCGCTTCCTCCGTCGAGCTCCCAGGTGACCGTGCCGAGCCGAACGCCAGGGTCGGGGGAAGGTGTGAGCTGTCCCGTGCCGAGCGTCTGGAAGCGCAGGTCGTTTCCCGAGCCGAACGTGAGGGTGCCGTGCTCTCTGAACGTGCTCTCGTCCGCGAAGAGCAGCTCCGACTCGAGGCGAGCGCCGTCCGGGAGCTCGATTTCGACTCGCCGCAGAACGCCGGCTGCAACCGGCCTCAGACGCCCGCTGAAGTGCATCGCGTAGGAGAGGAGACGCATCGCCCGTCATCGTCCCGCCGCGCCATCCGCCCCCGCGCCCGGGGAATCCCCAGACTTGAACCTCGCGGACGGCGCTGCCAGCTTTCCCGGGATGCTGCTCGGACGCGAGCGGGAAGACCGGCGGATCGAGAACCTGCTCGAGTCGGTCCGCGCCGGACGAGCAAACGCCCTCGTCCTGCGCGGCGAGGCGGGCGTCGGCAAGACGGCGCTCCTCGACCACGCGGCCCGGCGGGCGCACGAGGCCGGGATGAGAGTCGTCCGCGCGCACGGACTGGAGTCCGAGGCGGAGATGGCGTTCGGCGCGCTGCTCCTCGTCTGCCGCCCGCTGCTCGCCCACATCCGCGCCTTGCCCGGCCGCCAGGCCGATGCGCTGCGCAGCGCGCTCGCGCTCGCGGCCCCGGTCGATGCGATCGACGTTCCCGATCGGCTGACCATCGGCGCCGCCACCCTGAGCCTGCTCTCCGCCGGAGCGGAGACGCGCCCGCTGCTGCTCGTCGTGGACGACGCGAACTGGCTCGACGGCCCCTCTGCCGGCGCGCTGCTCTTCGCCGCACGGCGGCTCGAGGCCGACTCGGTCGGGATCCTCGTCGCCGCTCGCGAGCTCGAGCCGAACCTCGGGAACCACGGCCTGGAAGAGCTCGAGCTCGGCGGAGTCGACGATGCCGCAGCGCGTGACCTGGTGAGGCACGCGGCTCCGGCCGCGTCGCCGGCGGTCGCCGATCTGCTCGTCTCGATCAGCCGCGGCAATCCGCTGGCGCTGCTCGAGCTGCCGCGGACGTTGACGGACGCACAGCTCCGGGGAGAGGTTGCCCTCGAGGACCCGCTGCGGCTCGGGTCACGGCTCGAGCAGGCGTTCGCACATCGGGCGTTGCGGCTCGGGGAGGACGCCCGGCGCGCGCTCCTCGTGGCCGCGGCCTCCGACACCGACGACCTCCGGACGATCGTCGACGCGCTCGCGAACGTGGAGCTCGACGGGCGGGCCCTCGAGCCAGCCGAGGACGCCGGGCTCGTGCGGATCGAGCCGCCGAGGCTCGAGTTTCGACACCCGCTCGTCCGCTCGGCCGTCTACCACGGAGCGGCACCGTCCGAGCGGCGAGGCGCCCACCGGTCGCTTGCCGGGGCTCTCGCCGGTCGCGACGAGGAGCGCCGAGCCTGGCACCTGGCCGCGGCCGCCATCGGGCACGACGAAGAGGCGGCCCACCTCCTCGAGGCCACGGCGGTTCGAAGCCGCGAGCGGGCCGCCTACGGCGTCGCCGCCGCCGCCGCCGAGCGCGCCGCCCTGCTCGGAGACGACGCCCGCCGGAGCGGGCGCCTCCGCCTCGCGGCCGATGCGGCATGGCTGGCCGGAGAGCCTGCTCGTGCCTCCCGGCTCGTGCAGGAGGCGCTCGCGATCACGGGCGACCCCACCGCCCGCGGCGAGCTCCTCGCTCTGGGCGCGCGGATCGAGCTGCACACCGGCGAGCAAAGAGCGGCGTACGCTCGGTTCCTCCAGGC
>JBKPTS010000047.1:0-7385 GCA_046735575.1 Actinomycetota bacterium | reverse complement strand
CTGGCCGCGCTTCCGCGTCGGCGTGAACAGCGGCGAGGTGCTCGCGGGCGTCGTCGGCGGGCGGCGCGGCCACCGCAAGCACGGCGTCGTCGGCGACCCCGTCAACGTCGCGGCTCGCCTCGAGTCCGAATCGCCGGTCGGCGAAGTCCTCATCGGAGAGGAGACGTTCGCCCGCCTCGGCTCGTCCGCCGTCGTCGAGGCGGTCCCTCCGCTGCAGGCGAAGGGCAAGCGCGATCCCCTGCGGGCGTTCCTCCTGCGCGGGCTCGCGGAGAGCGGGGAGCGCCAGGCCCCTCCGTAGACTCCGGAAGGTGACGGAGACGGGAGCCGCAGAGCCGGGCGGGCTCGGCCGGCTGGCGCGCTGGCCGCTCGGGATCGTCCGGAAGATCGGCCGAGCGCTCCCGCGAGCAATCGAGGATCTCTACGTCGACCGCTGTCCGCAGTACGCGGCGGCGATCGCGTATCGCGTCCTCTTCTCGCTCTTCCCGCTGACGATCTTCCTGGTCGCGATCTTCGGTCTCGTGCTCCAGGACCAGGCGATCAAGCACAGCGTCGAGAACGAGCTCCTCGACCGACTCCCCCTCTCCCCGTCCGGCCGACAGGACCTGCTGAGCTCGATCGAGGGGATCGCGAGCCCACTCTCCGCCATCGGCCTCGTCTCGCTGATCGCGCTGCTCTGGGGCGCCTCGGGGATGATGGGCGCGATCCGCGTGGGCCTCGAGGCGGCCTGCAAGGTCGAGCGGGGACGTCCGGCGGCCCACGCGAAGGCGATCGACCTCCTCCTCGTCGCGGCCACCGGCCTGCTCGTCCTGATCGTCGTCGGGCTGTCGGCGTTCGCCGCGTTCTTCGGGCACCTTGTCGACAGCGCCGCCGAGCACGTCGGAGTCAACGCGAGCCCGTCGGGCTTCCTCCTCCGGGACGTGTTCCAGCTCTTCGTGTTCCTGGCGATGGCCGTCCTGCTCTACCGCTTCGTTCCGGCGCGCAAGCTGCGGATCGCGGACGCTCTCGCCGGCGGGATCCTGGCCGCGGCCCTCGCCTGGAGCGCGACGAAGATCCTGTCCATCGTCTTCCACGACTCCTCCCGCTACAACGCGATCTACCTCTCGCTCGCCGGCGTCATGGTCTTCCTCTTCTTCGTCTACGTGGTCGCGCTCATCCTCCTGCTCGGCGCCGAGTTCGCGTATGCGTGGTCGCAGCCGCCGGGGCCTCCGGGCCCGCCGCTGCGCCGGCAGCTGCTCGACTTCCTGCGCAGCCTCTTCGTCGCTCCCCGCGAGGAGGAGGGAGAGCCACGGCCGGCCCCGCGCGAGTCCTGAGCGCGCCCGGACGCGCGCAGGATCTTCACCGGTCGCTTTCCAGTTGCAGATCGGCCGCGTATGATCGCTTTTGCCGCATGCTCGTTCCATCGCTTGCCGCAACGAGCACGACGTCCCGGTCCGCACATCCCGTGCGCTGGGACTGGCGGCATTCACTTCTGGAGAGCCCGCAGATGCGGTCGCATCTGCAGAAAGGACGGTGGGGAGAGTGAAGCATCGAGCAGTGCTTGTCCTGGCGGGCCTGTCAGGCGCGCTGGCGGTCGCCATCGCGCTGACGGTCGCCGCAGCAGGGAGCGCCGGGACCGCCGAGCCCTCGACGCCGGCAGCGGTGAAGCCGCCGCCAGTGCTCGGGGCGAAAGCCATCAAGGCGAAGTACGGCGGTCAGAGCATCACGTTCGTCGGCGATGCGGCGGTCGGGAACTCGCACGTCCGCGACCAGAACCTGGTAGCCCAGTTCACGAAGCAGACGGGGATCAAGGTGAAGCTCGTCCCGCACCCGTCCAGCGGCACCGATGCCTACCAGCAGCTGGCGCGGAACTTCTCGTCCCACTCCTCGTCGATCGACGTCGCGATGCTCGACGTCATCTGGCCGGGAGCGTTCGCGCCGTACCTCGTGAACCTCAAGCCCGCGCTCGGCAAGCAGGCGAAGCTGCACGCCGCGGGGATCGTCCTGAACGACACCGTCAACGGCAAGCTCGTCGCGATGCCGTGGTTCGGCGACTTCGGGATCCTCTACTACCGCAAGGACCTGCTGAAGAAGTACGGGTACAGCGCGCCGCCGACCACCTGGGCCCAGCTCGGCGCCATGGCCAAGAAGATCCAGGACGGCGAGCGGGCGTCCAACCCGAACTTCTACGGCTTCGTGTACCAGGGCAACTCGTACGAAGGACTGACCTGCGACTCGCTCGAGTGGCTCGCGTCGAGCGGCGGCGGGCAGTTCATCGACGGCGGCAAGGTCACGATCAACAACCCGAAGGCGGCCGCGATCCTGAACCTCCAGCGCAGCTGGGTCGGGAACATCGTGCCGCAGGCGGTGACGACCTACCAGGAGGAGGACGCGAGGAACGCGTTCGACTCCGGGAACGCCGCGTTCATGCGCAACTGGCCGTACGCGTACTCGGCGAGCAAGGGCACTCCGGTCGACGGCAAGTTCGGCGTCGCGGTCCTGCCGCACAGCGGGAAGAGCCCGTCCGTCGGAACCGTCGGCGGCTGGCAGCTCGGCATCTCGAAGTACTCGAAGCACGTCGGCGCGGCCACCGAGTTCGTGCGCTGGATGACGAGCCCGGCGGTCGAGCGGTACGACGCGATCTTCAACTCGAACGTGCCCACGATCCCGGCCGTCGCGACGATCCCGGCCGTGGTCAAGACGAACCCGTACCTGATCCCCTCGATCGCCAAGGTCACTCGCGTGACGCGGCCCGCCCGCTACCTGGGCACGCACTACGCGCAGGGGTCGCAGGCGATCTACCAGGGCATCAACCAGATCCTGAACGGCAAGAGCGCGCAGTCGGTCCTGCCGGGGATCGCATCCCAGCTGAACTCGCTCGTCAAGAAGTAGGAGCGCCGGGCTTGCGTCGAAGCTCGGACGTGACATACGCAGGGGACGGGAGCCGAGGCTCCCGTCCCCTGTCTCCGCACGGAGGCGGCGCGTGACCACGGCCGAGGCGACCGCCCGCCCGCGCCGCCTGCGACGCCGGCGCCGATCGGGGCTCCAGCGGAAGCAGACGCGCCTCGCCTGGCTCATGGTCGCGCCCGCGCTCCTCATCGTCGCCTTCGTCGCCTTCTATCCGCTCGGTCGAACCGTCTATCAGAGCTTCACGAATCAGCAATTCCTCGCCCTCGAGCCGACGCAGTGGGTGGGGCTCGAGAACTACCGGAAGCTGATCCACGACGCTCAGTTCCGGCACGCGGTCTGGGTGACCGTGAAGTTCACGGTCATCACCGTCTCCTTCGAGTTCGTCCTCGGCCTGATCATCGCGCTCGTCGTGAACTCGAGCTTCAAGGGACGCGGCGTGATGCGCGCCGTCATGCTCGTGCCGTGGGCGATCCCCACCGTCGTCTCCGCCCAGATGTGGAGGTGGATGTACGACCAGATCTTCGGCCCCATCAACGACGCCGGCGTGCGCCTCCACATCCTCTCCCACAACGTCGCCTGGATCGCCGACCCCTCGACCGCGCTCTGGGCGGTCTGCGCCGTCGACATCTGGAAGACGGCGCCGTTCGTCGCCCTCCTGCTGCTCGCGGGCCTCCAGGTCATCCCCCACGACCTGTACGAGGCGGCGGACGTGGACGGGGCGAGCAAGTGGAGTCAGTTCTGGCGCATCACCCTGCCGCTCCTCAAGCCGGCCATCCTCGTCGCGCTCATCTTCCGAACGCTCGACGCCCTCCGGGTGTTCGACATCTTCTACGTGTTCTTCGGCTCGCGCCCGGACACGCAGACGATGTCGATCCTCGCGCAGAACACGATCGTGACCACGGGAGACGTGGGCTACGGCGCGGCGATCAGCGTCGCCATCTTCCTCATCGTCGGGCTCTTCGTCGTCATCTACACGACGTTCCTCCGGGTGCAGGAGCAGTGACATGACGGAAACGGTCGTCGCCGAGCGCAAGACAAAGGTCCAGCCGCGACCGATGACGTGGCGCCGGGCCGCACGGAAGAGCCCGGCTTGGCGCATCGTCAAGCGCATCGCCTTCTACCTGCTCGTCGCGGCGATCTTCGTGTACGCGCTCTTCCCCTTCTACTGGGTGGTCAGGTCCGCGTTCACGCCCGAGAGCGACCTCTTCATCACCCCGATCAAGTGGGTGCCCGCGCACCCGACGCTGCAGAACTTCCGCTACGTCCTGGAGACGAAGGACTTCCAGGAGGCGCTCGTCAACTCGACGATCGTCGCGTTGAGCGTGACCGTCATCGCCCTCACGCTCGGGGCCTTCGCGAGCTACGCGCTCGGGCGGATCCGGTTCCGCGGCCGCTCGCTGCTCATGTACCTGATGCTCTCGATGACGATCTTCCCCCAGATCGCGATCCTCGGCGCCCTCTACACGATGGTCAACAACTTCCACATCTACAACAGCCTGAAGGCGCTGATCCTGACGTACATGATCCTCGTCATCCCGCTCACCGTGTGGGTGCTCACGAGCTTCATGCGGGCGCTGCCCCGCGATCTCGAGGAGGCCGCCTACGTCGACGGCGCCTCGCCGTTCCAGACGTTCTGGCGCGTGATCCTGCCGCTCGTCGCCCCCGCGCTCGTCACCACCGGGATGCTCGCCTTCATCGCCTCCTGGAACGAGTTCCTGTTCGCGCTCTCGTTCACCGAGACACCGGACAGGCACACCGTCCCGGTCGCGATCACGAGCTTCACCACCGGACGGGGAGGCACGTTCCAGTACCCGTGGGGAGAGGTCATGGCGGCGACGCTCATCGTGACCGTCCCGCTGATCGCGCTCACGTTGATCCTGCAGCGGCGGATCGTCGCAGGCCTCACCGCCGGCGCGGTCAAGGGCTGAGCCGAAGGCCGAGTTACCAGCCGTAGCTTGGCCGCGGGCCGCCCGAACATCCTCTACCTCCACTCGCACGACACCGGTCGCCACGTCCAGCCGTACGGCTATCCGGTCGGGACGCCGCGCATCCAGCGCCTGGCCGAGGAGGGGATGCTGTTCAGGCACGCGTTCGCGGCGGCGTCCTCGTGCTCGGCGAGCCGGGCCTCGCTCCTCACCGGCACGTCCGCGCACACGAACGGCATGCTCGGGCTCGCGCACCGCGGCTGGTCGCTGCGGGATCCCCGCTGGCACATCGTCCACACCCTGCGAGCGGCGGGGTACGCGTCGGCCCTGATCGGGGAGCAGCACGTCTCGCAGCGTCCGGAAGAGCTCGGCTACGACCGGGTGCTCGAGACGAGGACGACCACGGCGAGCGATATCGCTCGGACGGCGGCGAACGCGCTCCGGACACTCGAGCGCCCGTTCTTCCTCTCGGTTGGGTTCTACGAGACCCACCGCGAGTTCGACGCACCGGCTGCGGACGACGCGCGCTACGTCCGTCCCCCGGGCAACGTCCCGGACACGCCCGAGACGCGGGCGGACTTCGCCGGGTTCCGCGCCAGCGCCCGCTCGCTCGACGCCGGGCTCGGAGCGGCGCTCGACGCGCTCGAGGCCGAGCAGCTCGCCACGAGCACGCTCGTGATCTGCACGACCGATCACGGGATCCCGTTTCCGGGCTGGAAGTCGAACCTCACCGACCGGGGCCTCGGGGTGATGCTCGTCCTCCGCGGCCCCGGCTTCCCGGCCGGGGCGGTGAGCGACGCGCTCGTCTCGCAGCTCGACGTCTTCCCGACCGTCTGCGCGCTGCTCGAGATCGAGCCCCCCGCCCGCCTCCAGGGCGAATCGCTGCTCCCGCTCGCGTCGGGCGCCGCCGAGGTTCACGACGCCGTCTTCGCCGAGGGCACGTACCACGCCGCCTACGAGCCGCAGCGGGCGGTCCGCACGAGCGGCTGGAGGTACGTCCGCCGCTACGGCGACCGGCTCCTGCCCGTCGCGGCCAACACCGACGACGGCCCGAGCAAGGACGCATGGATTCGCGCCGGATGGCTCGAGCGCCCGATCGCCCGGGAGCAGCTGTACGACCTCGAGCTCGATCCCGAGGAGCTCGTGAACAGGGTGGACGATCCCGCGTGCGCCGACGTCCTGGCCGACCTGCGACGGCGACTCGACGGCTGGCTGCACGACACGGACGATCCGCTGCTCGACGGGGACGTGGTGCCACCGCCCGGCGCCGAGTACAACCTCCCCGACCAGCTCTCCGCGAGCGAGCCGACGTGCCGCGCCCGCTGACCGCGCGTGCCGCTAGATCGCTGCGCGCGTCTCCGGGTCGAAGAAGTACAGACGGTTCGTGTCGACTGTGAGCTCGACCTCGCTGCCCTCGACGATCCTCGTCTTGGGATCGACGCGCGCCACGAGCCGCGTGCCTCCTTGCCGGGCCGTCGCGGGAGCCGCTTGGAGCGCCGGATCGGCCTCCGGCTCGACCCCGGCCACGACCCCCGTCGCGGCGACGGTGAAGTACACGAGCACTTCGGCTCCGAGAGGCTCCGTGTAGTCGCAGGTGATCTTGAGCCGACGATCCGGCGGCACCGCGGACTCGATGCTCGCATCGTCGATGTCCTCCGGCCGGATGCCGAGGACGACCGAGCGTCCGACGTAGTTGCCGAGGTCGGGGTTTGCACGCGCGAGCTCGTCGGCGACCGCCAGCTCATGGTCGCCGAAGAGCACCGAGAGCGAGCCGTTCGAGCGCTGGAGCTCGGCCTCGACCATGTTGATCGAGGGGGAGCCGATGAAGCCGGCGACGAAGTCGTTCACCGGGCGCTCGTAGAGCGCCTGCGGTGTCGCGACCTGCTGCAGCTTCCCCTTCTGCATGACCGCGACCCGGTCGCCGAGCGTCATCGCCTCCGTCTGGTCGTGCGTCACGTACAGCGTCGTCACGCCGAGCCGGCGCTGCAGGTCGTGGATCTCGCCCCGCATCTGCACGCGCAGCTTCGCGTCGAGGTTCGAGAGCGGCTCGTCCATGAGGAACGCCTGGGGCTCGCGCACGATCGCGCGACCCATCGCCACGCGCTGCCGCTGCCCGCCGGAGAGGGCTCTCGGCTTGCGATCGAGGTACTCCTCGATCTGGAGAATCTCGGCCGCCCTGCGCACGCGCTCCTCGATCTCGGACTTGGACATCTTCCGGAACCTGAGCCCGAAGGCGAGGTTGTTCCGCACCGACATGTGCGGGTAGAGCGCGTAGCTCTGGAAGACCATCGCGATGTCGCGCTCCTTCGGCGTCAGGTCGTTCACGACCTCTTCGCCGATGGAGATCGTGCCCTCGCTGATCTCCTCGAGGCCTGCCAGCATGCGCAGCGCGGTCGTCTTCCCGCAGCCCGAGGGGCCGACCACGACCATGAGCTCGCCGTCCTCGATCGTGAGGTTCAGGGATTCAACGGCTACGGTGCCGTCGTCGTAGACCTTCGACACGTCGTCGTACACGATCTCAGCCACGTCGAGCCTCCTCTCCTGTGCGGCCAATCGTTACACGCCGGAGCACGC
>JBKPTS010000046.1:0-20118 GCA_046735575.1 Actinomycetota bacterium | reverse complement strand
GCTCTAGCGGCTCGATGGCGCCGTCGACGATGCGCCAGGCGGCCAGCTCGCCCGTCCGCACGGTATAGATGAGGTACGGGCGGCCGTCCCAGAGCCCGATGTTCTCGACGTCCGTGCGAGACGGCCTGGGCGGCGCCGAGACGTGCGAGTGGAAGACCGCGAGCTCGTAGCCGTCGTCCTCGAGGAACCACGTCTCGGGGTCGACGTCGAGCTCGAAGCGGTAGGGAGAGGCCGCGGAGTTCCGGCCGCGCACGTAGCGCTCGGCGGTTCCGTCGCGGAGGACGACGAGCCCGCACGCCTCGTTCGGGAGCTCGGCCGCCGCGTGGTCCGCGAGCTCACGCCGGAGCGCGGCGGGCACTACCACCAGACGGACCGCTCCATCGCCGACTCGGCGTCGGCCGCGTCCCAGAAGTCGCCGGAGAGGTACTTCCAGCCGCCGTCGGCGAGCACGCAGACGACGACGCCCTCGTCGAGCTCCTCCGCGATCCGGCGCGCGCCGTGGATGACGGCGCCCGAGGAGACGCCGCCGAAGATCCCCTCCCGCTCGAGCAGCAGCCGGAGCGCCGCCGCCGAGTCGGCGTTCGACACGAGGAGCTTCCGGTCGAGCTTCGAGACGTCGAGGATCGGCGGCACGTAGCCGTCGGCGAGCGAGCGCAGGCCGAGCACGGCGTCGCCGGGAAGCGGCTCGACGGCGACCACGCAGACGTCCGGGAACGCCTCGCGCAGCCGCTCGCCGGCGCCCATCAGCGTCCCGCCCGTCCCGAGCCCGGCCACGAACGCGTCCACGCGGTCGAGGTCGGCGACGATCTCGGCGCCCGTTCCCTCGTAGTGGGCGAGCGGGTTCGCGTCGTTCGCGTACTGGAATGGCATGAAGAACGACGTGTCCTCGTCGGCAAGCTCGAGCGCGAGGCGCACGGCGCCGTTCGAGCCTTCCGCCCCCGGCGACTCCACGATCTCCGCGCCGTACAGGCGCAGCAGGCGGCGCCGTTCCTCGGTCACGCTCTCGGGAAGCACGACGGTGAGCGGGTAGCCGCGGAGCCTCGCGACGAGCGCGAGCGAGATGCCCGTGTTCCCGCTCGTCGGCTCGAGCAGGTGCCGGCCGGGCTCGAGCTCGCCCGCGGCCTCGGCCGCGTCGAGCATCGCCTTCGCGACCCGGTCCTTGATCGAGCCGGTCGGGTTCTGCGCTTCGAGCTTGGCGAAGACCTGGACCGAGGGCTTCGGCGAGAGGCGCGTGAGCTCGACGAGCGGCGTCGAGCCGATCAGGTCGAGGAGCGTCGTCGCGTGGGTGCGGGCTCTAGTTTCCACCGGCCATGGCCGGAAGGAGGATGAGGGTCGCGCCGTCGCGCACCTCGGTCTCGAGGCCGTCGAGCGTGCGCACGTCCTCGCTCCCGAGGAAGACGTTCACGAACGAGGCCAGGCCGCCGTCCTGCAGGAGCTGCTCGCGGAGCGGCGGGTAGCGGTCGACGAGGTCGTCGAGCACGTCGCCGACGGTCTCGCCGCTCGCCTCGAGCTCGCGGGCCCCGCCGACCTCGGCGCGCAGCGTGGGGGGGATGCGAACGACTGCCACGGCTACGAGTGCTGGAGCGGGGCGTTGCAGAACTCGACGTAGTCCACGTACTCGGTGATCGTCGGGCTCTCGCCGCACACCGGGCAGTCCGGATCGCGCCGCACGTTCACCTCGTCGAGCGTCGTCCCCAGCGCGTCGAAGAGGAGGAGCCGGCCGGCGAGCGAGTCGCCGCGGTCGAGGACGAGCTTGAGCGCCTCGTTCGCCTGCAGCGAGCCGATGACCCCGGGAAGGACGCCGAGCACCCCGCCCTCTGCGCAGCTCGGCGCGAGCTCTGCGGGCGGCGGCTGCGGGAAGAGGCAGCGGTAGCACGGGCCACGGCTGGGAGCGTCGTCGGCATAGCCGCCGACGCCCGGCCCGCCGAAACCGCGCGCACCTGCGGTGCGCGCTGGGCCGGGCTTGAAGACGGTCACCTGGCCCTCGAAGCGGAAGATCGACCCGTGGACGACCGGGATCCCGTGCCAGACCGAGGCGTCGTTCAGGAGATAGCGGGTCGGGAAGTTGTCGGCGCCGTCCACGATCACGTCCCAGCCCTCGCCGAGGATCCGGTCGACGTTCTCGGACGTCAGGCGCTCCTCGTACGCGAGCACGCGCACGTCCGGGTTCAGGGCCTCGAGCGTGCGCTTCGCGGACGAGACCTTCGGCTCCCCGAGGCGGTCGGTCGAGTGGACGATCTGGCGCTGCAGGTTCGACTCGTCGACGACGTCGGCGTCGACGATCCCGAGCGTGCCGACGCCGGCCGCGGCGAGGTAGAGCGAGGCCGGCGACCCGAGGCCGCCCGCCCCGATGAGCAGGACGCGCGCGTCGAGCAGGCGCTGCTGGCCTTCCTCGCCCACCTCCGGGATGAGGAGGTGGCGGCTGTAGCGCGCCCGCTGCTCGGGCGAGAGCGCCCGCGGGACGGTGATCTCGTACCCGTTCCGCTTCCACTCCGAGAACCCGCCCGCGAGGTTGACGACGTCGTCGTACCCGAGCTCGCCGAGCGTCTTCGTGGCGAACGCCGAGCGCGACCCGACGGAGCAGTAGACGACGAGCGGGCGGCTCTTGTCCGGGACGAGCCCCTCGATCCGGGATTCGAGCCGGCCGCGACCCGTGTAGATCGCGCCCGGTATGTGGCCCTCGTCCCACTCGTCCGGCTCGCGCACGTCGACGAAGAGCGGGGCGTCCGGCGATCCGTGCCGCTCGTGCGCGTCGACGGTCGAGATCTCCTCGATCTCCTGCTTGACGCGCCCGAGCAGCTCGCGATAGGTCGCCATTACTTTCCGAACTATAGCGAGGGCCGCGCTTCGCTCCGGCAGCGGTTGCTATAGACGCGTCATGAACGCCCGCCGCCGGGTCGCGCTTTTCGTCGCGCTCCTCGCGCTCGGCGCCGTCGCAGTCGTGGCCGTGGCGGTGCTCTCCGCCGGAGGCGGCAGCTCGTCCTCGACCCCCGCGGATGCACGACCGCGCGCCGGCCGGCCCCCGCTCTCCCTCGTCCTCGGGCTGCGCACGGATCCGGAGGCACGGGCGCTCGCGCGGGCGGCGGCGCTGTACAACTCGGGCAGGCCGGCCGCTGCGGCGAGCATCTTCGCCCGCCACGACTCGCTCGCAGCGCGCGTGGGCGCCGCGCTCTCCACCTGGCCGGCGGGAAGCCTCGAGCGCCTCGAGGAGCTCGCGAACCTCTACCCGGGGAGCGGGGTCGTCCAGCTCCACCTAGGCCTCGCCCGGCTCTGGGCCGGGCAGGGCGACCCCGCCGCGGCGTGGCAGAACGCGCAGGACGCAGACCCCGACTCGCCCTACGCGCTCCTCGCCGGAAACCTGCTGCACCCCGACCTTCCGCGGGGCCTGCCGGCGTTCATTCCCTCCTTCTCGGCCCCGCCGCGGATCGCCCGGCTGCCGGCCGACCGTCAGCTCGCCGCGCTCCGCGCTCTGGCGCAGCGTGGCGGCGCGCACGGCTGGATCCTCTACGGCGTCGGACTGCAGCGGGTCGGGAGGACCGTGTCCGCTCGCCGGGCCTTCGACCGCGCCGCGCGGCTCGCTCCCGGCGACCCGCAGGCGCGGGTGGCGGCAGCGGTCGGGCTCTTCGACAAGGACGATCCGACGCCCGCCTTCGCGCACCTCGGGCCGCTGACCCGCGAGTTCCCGCACGACCCGACGGTCCGCTTCCACCTCGGAGTCCTGCTGCTCTGGACGGGGCAGGTCTCCGCAGCCGAGCGCCAGCTCCGCCTCGCCGCGCGCACGCGACCGGGCTCTCCGCTGGCGCGAGAGGCGGCCAGGTACCTCCAGACGATCCGGCGTGCGAGCTCGAGCGGGCGAGGGTGAAACCGGCTCCCACGGGTCTACGCTGAGGCGGATGCATGTCCACCGACTTCGATCCGCGAGCGCCGACGGGAGCGCGTCGAAGCTGGCTGACCGAGGCGGGAGCCGTCTGTCGACGTGGGGTCACGCGCGGAAAGGCTCTCCTCGGTCGGTTCACACGCACCGGCATCCGAACGCGGTCTGACTTCCTCGATTTCGCGAGCGAGAGCATCGCGCTGGACACGCAACAGCGTGCCGAGCTCGCCGCCGTTTCTCCCGCGGTGGAGGATCGGGCAGGCGTTTCGGCGCTGCTCGCCCTCTATCGGCGGGAGCTTCGTGCAGACCGCTCGGGCGTCGCCGCCCTGCGCGCGCACTGGAGCAACGTTCGCGCGCAGCGGCTCCTGGACGACGACGTTCGCTATGCCCTCGGTTCAAGAGCGGCACCCTGGAGCTCGGCTCCCGTCCGTGCGCCCGCTACTTCGATCCTGCGACGTACAGGCGCTAGCCGTCCTGGGAGGCGCTCGCCAGCCCTCCGGGGAGTTGCTTTGACGACGACCGTCGGCGCGACTACGGTGTGACCGCTGAGGAAAGGGGGGTGGTTCGCTGGCCGCCGCACGCGAAGCCGAGGGAGTGACGCGCCGAGGAGCGGTGGAGGACGTCCTCGCGACCGACGAGGCGCAGCGGCTCCTCGAGAGCGGCCTGCAGGCGGGGCGGCTCGAGGCGGACGAGATCGCGCTCGCGCTCGACGAGCTCGGGCTCGAGCCGGCGCAGCTCGACGAGTTCTACGCCGCCCTCGACGAGGCGCAGATCGAGGTCGTTCCGGCGGAGGAGGAGGCCGAGATCGAGGTCGAGGTCGCCCCGGAGATCACGACCGACGCGTTGCAGCTCTTCCTGAAGGACATCGGCCGCGTCCCCCTGCTCACCGCGGCGCAGGAGGTCGAGCTCGCGAAGCGGATCGAGCGCGGAGACCACGGCGCGAAGCAGGCGATGGTGGAGGCGAACCTGCGGCTCGTCGTCTCGATCGCGAAGCGCTACCGGAACCAGGGGCTCCCCTTCCTCGACCTGATCCAGGAGGGCACGATCGGGCTCGTCCGCGCCGCGGAGAAGTTCGACTACCGCAAGGGGTTCAAGTTCTCGACGTACGCGACCTGGTGGATCCGGCAGGCGGTCGCCCGGGCGATCGCGGACAAGGGCCGGACGATCCGCATGCCGGTGCACGTCGTCGAGAAGCTGAACCGCATCCTCCGCGCCGAGCGGAAGCTGCGCGCGGAGCGCGGGCGCGAGCCGACGACCGAGGAGATCGCGCGCGACCTCGACATGTCCTACGAGGAGGTCGAGCACATCCGCCGGAGCGCCCAGACGCCCGTTTCCCTGGAGAAGCCCGTCGGCGACGACGACGAGTCCGAGTTCGGCCACTTCCTCGCCGACGAGTCGACGCCGCTCCCGGACGAGCTCGCGGAGACGGCGCTGCAGCGCGAGGCGCTGCGCGGGATCCTGAGCGCGCTCTCCGAGCGCGAGCGACGCGTGCTCGAGCTTCGCTACGGGCTCGACGGGCAGCAGCCGCGCACGCTCGACGAGGTCGGCCGGGCGTTCAACGTCACCCGCGAGCGCATCCGCCAGATCGAGCACCAGGGCCTGAAGAAGCTCCGCGCGCTCGCGGACGCCCAGCGCGTGCGCGACGTCGCCTAGGCCGCACGGCCGGCCGGACGGGGCGACTACACTCCGCGCCCGTGAGCGGGCAGGGGTACGAGGAGCTGCGCGATCGCCTCGCCGAGCTGATCGCGATTCCGTCCGTGAGCGCGGATCCCGCGCGCGCGGGCGACGTCGAGGCCGCGGCCGAGTGGGTCGCCGGCAGCATCCGCGACGCCGGAGGCGAGGTCGACGTCGTCAAGTGGAACGGCGGGCGCCCCCTCGTCGTCGGCGAGGTCCCCGCATCGAACGAACACGGGTCGGCTCCCACGGTCCTCACCTACGCGCACTTCGACGTGCAGCCGGCGGACCCGCTCGAGCTCTGGCACTCGCCTCCGTTCGAGCTCGCCGAGCGCGACGGCTGGCTGTACGCCCGCGGCGTCGCCGACGACAAGGCGCACCTCTTCATGCTCGTCGAGGCCGCCCGCCAGCTGGCCGAGCAGGGTGAGCTCCCCGTCAACGTCCGCTTCGCGCTCGACTCCGAGGAGGAAGTCGGCGGGCAGTCCGTGGTCGAATGGCTCGCGCGCGACGAACGCGGCGCCGACGTCGCGCTCGTCTTCGACGGCGACATGGTGAAGCGGGGGGTGCCGACCTTCTACACGGCGCTGCGCGGCCTCTGCTACTTCCACGTCAGGATCCGCACGGGAGAGCGGGACCTGCACTCCGGCCTCTTCGGAGGCGCGGCGCTGAACGCGATGCACGCGCTCGTGCAGACGCTGTCCGCGGTCGTGCCTCGAGACGGCCGCCTCCCCGAGCCCTTGCGCGCTGGCATCGTGCCCCCGCAGGAGGACGAGGCAGCCGGCTGGAGCGGGATGCCGCCCGGGCCCGACGTGCTCGCGGAGGTCGGCGCGAGCCCGGCGGATCCTCGCGCCGCGGAGGAGTTCTACGTCCGGACGTGGGCCGAGCCCTCCGTGGACGTGCACGGCCTCGCCGGAGGGTCGCCCGATCTCGTGAAGACGGTCCTGCCGGTGGAGGCCCGGGCGAACGTCTCGATACGCCTCGCTCCGGGGCAGAGCGTGGACGAGATCGTGCCCGAGTTCGAACGACTGTTGCGCGAAGCGGCCCCGGAGGGCGCCGCCGTCGAGATCGCGCTCCGGTCCAAGGGAGAGCCCGCCCGGATCTCGCCCGAGGCGAAGGCGGTGCGACTGGCGCGCGAGGCATTCGAGCAGGTGTTCGGCGAGGAGTCGATGCTCGTCCGGGTCGGCGGGTCGATTCCGGTGGTCGAGGGGATCGTGGGCCGCGGGACTCCGGCAATCGTCACCGGCATCGCGACGAGGGACGCCAACGCGCACTCCCCGAACGAGTGCTTCCCGGCCGAGTACCTGACCCTCGGCGTCGACGCGGTCCGAGAGACGTACCGGCGCCTCGCCGAGCTTGGCTAGCCCGGCCGGCGCGGCGTTCGCGAGCCCACTCGCCGCCGAGCTCTCGGGCGACGTCCTCGAGCGCTTCCTGCGCTACGTGCGGATCGACACGCAGGCCGCGTACCGGTCGAGCCGCCGGCCGAGCACGGAGAAGCAGCTCGCGCTCTCGCGTCTCCTCGTCGAGGAGCTGCGGGAGATCGGGCTCGAGGACGCGGAGCTGACCTCGAACGCGACCGTCTTCGCCACCCTCCCGGGCGCGGCCGGCGCGCCGGTGCTCGGCCTCATCGCGCACGTGGACACGACCCCGGACGTGAGCGCCGAGGGCGTTTCGCCCCTCGTCCACGAGTCGTGGGACGGCCTGCCCATCGCACTGCCCGGCGATTCCCGGCAGGTGCTCGACCCGGACGAGCTCCCCGAGCTCGCCGCGCGCGTCGGCCACGATCTCGTCACGAGCGACGGGACGACTCTGCTCGGCGCGGACGACAAGGCCGGCGTGGCGGAGATCGTGGCCGCTGTCGCCTATCTCCGGCGGCACCCGGAGCCCCGGCACGCGCCGATCCGCGTCGCGTTCACCGTGGACGAGGAGATCGGCAGGGGAGCCGACGGCTTCGATCTCGAGGCCTTCGGCGCCGACGTCGCCTACACACTCGACGGCTCGGGCGTCGGCGAGCTCGAGATCGAGACCTTCTCCGCCACGTCCGTCCGCGTCACCATCGGCGGGCTCTCCGTGCACCCGGGGACGGCGAAGGGGAAGCTCGTGAACGCGGTCAAGCTCGCCGCCGACCTCGTCGCCTCGCTTCCGCGCGACCGCCTCTCGCCGGAGACGACCGAGGATCGCGAGGGGTACGTGCACCCGCACAGGATCGCCGGCAACGTCGAGGAGGCGGTGGTCGACTTCCTCGCGCGAGACCACGACGATGGGCTCCTGGAGCAGCACGTCGAGCTTCTCCGGGGGCTCGTCGCGGACGTCGCCCGCCGCGAGCCGCGCGCCCGCATCGAGATCGAGGCTCGGGACTCGTACCGGAACATGCGGCCGTACATCGACGAGAACCCGCGGGTGGTCGACGCGGCGCTCGAGGCGATCCGCCGGAGCGGCGTCGAGCCCAAGCTCGCGAGCACGCGCGGCGGGACCGACGGCGCGGTGCTGTCGTCGCGCGGGCTCCCGACCCCGAACCTCTTCACCGGCGGCCAGGAGTACCACTCGCTGCGGGAGTGGGCCAGCGTGCAGGACATGGCCGCGGCCGCGGCCACGGTCGTCGAGCTCGCGCGCATCTGGGCCGAGCCCGCGTAGACGAGGCTCTGGCTAAGCCAGAGCCCGAATGGGCATGCCGGTGCCTCACTTCGGTCGGGCGCCTGTCGTTACGCTGGACCCGATGCCCCGGCTCGTCGGGATCAACCACGTCGCCGTCGAGGTGCGGGACGTCGACGAGGAGCTCGAGTTCCTCGCGCGCATCTTCGACGACGTGCAGCTCCGCGGTCGGAGCGGAAGCATGGCCTTCGTCGACCTGGGTGACCAGTTCATCGCGCTCGCGCGCGGCTCCGGCGGCGGCGGGGGGCCCGACCACATCGGCCTCGTCGTCGACGACCGGGAGGAGACGCTGCGCCGCGCGCGCGAGGCGGGCGCCGAGATCGTCGGCCGCAACGACGTCCTCGACCCCTCGGGCAACCGCTGGCAGGTCGTCGACTACCGGGACGTGCAGTTCACGAAGGCACCGCGGATCCTCGCGGGCATGGGGCTCGACGGGCTCGAGAAGTCCGAGCGCGCGCTCGACGAGCTGCGCGCGAAGGGGCTCGCGGACTAGTCGATCGGACTAGTGCGTGGCCGTGTGCTCGCAAACGTGGCGGCTGCTGCGTGGCCGCGCTTCAGGCCGCGCGATCGGGAATTTGGCGCTAGCAAATTCCCGATCTTGCGCACTAACCGTGGGCGCCGCAGCCGAGCCACTCGTGCCCGAAGCGGCGCATCTCGTGCACGATCGGGAGGAGCGCCTTGCCCTTCGCGGTCAGCTCGTACTCGACCCGTGGCGGCGACTCCGGGTAGCTGCGGCGCAGGACGATCTCCTCGACCTCGAGCCGGCGCAGGCGCTCCGCGAGCGTCCTCGGGCTGATGCCCGCGCAGGAGCGCTCGAGCTGCGTGAACCGGCGCGGCCCCTCGGACAGGTCGTGGACGATGAGGACCGTCCACTTCGAGCCCACGATCGCCGCGGCGCCGGCTACCGAGCACGTGGGCACCTCGTGCACCGGGAGCATCGTCCGCGCGCTCGTCAGCTCGGTCACGCGCTCAGTGTACGACCCGATCGGCGCTAGTCCCACGGCGGCGGGTTGTGCACCCAGCGCCCGCCGAGCATCGTCGCGACCACCTCGACCGACTCGAGCTCCTCGGGCGGGCACTCGAAGGGGTCGCGCGTGAGCACGACGAGATCGGCGAGGAAGCCGGGCAGGAGCTTCCCGCGGCGGCGCTCGTCGCGCGCGAGCCAGGCGGGGGCGACGGTGCTCGCGTGCAGGGTCTCCTGGATCGTGAGCGCCTGCTCGGGATGCCATGGAGGACGCTCGTCGATCGTCCGCAGCACGCCGGCGCGGACCCCGGCGAGCGGGTCGAGCTCCTCGACCGGCGCGTCGGAGCCGTTGGCGAGCACGGCGCCCGAGTCGAGGAGCGAGCGGAAGGCGTAGACGCCGTCCGCCTGCCCGCCCCAGAAGCGGTCGGCGAGATCGCGGTCGGAAGGGGCGTGGCTGAACTGGACGGAGCAGGCGACTCCGATCGCCGCGAAACGCTCGACGTCCTCCGGCGCGAGACACTGCGCATGCTCGATGCGCTGGCGGAGGCCGAGCGGCGCCCAGAGGCCCTTCGTCGCGTCGAAGGCGTCGAGCGCCTCCCGGTTCGCGAGGTCGCCGATCGCGTGCACGCCGACGGGCCAGCCCGCGAGGGCGCCGCGGCGGACGATCTCCGCGAGCTCCTCGCCGCTCGTGATCTGGACGCCGGTGCCGTCGAGCATCCTCGCCGTCCGGGAGCCGAGCGTGCCGTCCATGAAGACCTTCAGGTAGCCGATGCGGAGCAGCTCGTCCCCGATGCCGGAGCGCAGCCCGAGCGCCTCGAGCTCGGGGAGGCTCTCGTGCGGCAGCGACTGCCAGACGCGGAGGGTGAGGCCGTCGCGCTCGGCGAGCCGCTGGAAGATCCGCTGCGCGCCGAGCCAGCCGTCCTTGTCGTGGACCGCGACGACGCCGCGCTCGTTCGCGATCCGCATCCCCTCGCGCGTCGCCTCGACGAGCTCGTCCTCCGACGGCATCCCGAAGCGGGCGCGGTACTGCCAGGCGGACTCCTCGCGCAGCACGCCCGTCGGCTCGCCGCTCGCGTCGCGCTCGACGACGCCGCCCTCGACCTCGAGCCCGCCCCCGGCGAGCGCGAGCGCCGACGAGTTGAGCCAGAGCGAGTGGTAGTCCTTCGCCCAGAGCGCAGCGGGGGTCGAGCCCGTGACCTCGTCGAGCGACTCCTTCGTCGGCTGCTGCTCCCACTCCGCAGAGCGCCAGCCGGTGCCGCGCACCCACTCGCCCTGGCGGGGATGCGTTCGCACGCGCTCGAGCGCCTCGGCGAGCGAGGCAGCCCCGTCGAGCTCGACCTCTCGCCGAGCCAGCGACCAGGTCGGGAAATGGACGTGCGAGTCGGTGAAGCCCGGGAGGACGCAGCGTCCCCCGAGATCGACCACCTCGGGGCTCGGGAGCACAGTCTCGTGGGTCCCGACGCCGCCCGCGACGCGGTCCCCGGCGATCGCGAGCGCGCGCGCGAGGGGCAGCGACGGGTCCAGCGTCCGCACGGCGCCGTTTTCCAGGATCATGGCCGGCGAGCGTACTGGGAAAGGAGCGGGAAGATGTTCGACCACGTGGGGGTCAACGTCCGGGACTACGAGGCGAGCCGCGCGTTCTACGAGCGGGCGCTCGCGCCGCTCGGGTACAAGGTCGCGATGGCGTTCGACGAGTGGAAGACCGCGGGCTTCGGGACGAGGGCGGACCGGCCCGAGCTCTGGATCTCGGAGCGCGAGCCGCTCACGACCGGGACCCACCTCGCCTTCACCTGCGACGAGCGGGCCACCGTCGACGCGTTCCACGCCGCCGCGGTCGCAGCGGGCGGGACCGACAACGGGCCGCCCGGCGTCCGCGAGCTCTACCACCCCACCTACTACGGCGCCTACGTCCTCGACCCCGACGGGAACAACGTCGAGGCCGTCTGCCACAGGGCGGAGTAGGCATGGACGAGCTGCGACCCGGGCTCTGGACCTGGAAGTCTCCGCACCCGGAGTGGACGCCGGACTCGGACGGGTGGGACCGGGACGTGCGCTCGTACGCGTACGACGCGGGCGACTCGCTCGTCCTCTTCGACCCGCTCGTCTCCGCCGCCGAGGTGGAGGAGCTCGCCGAGCGGCGCCCCGTCGCCATCGTCCTGACCTGCCACTGGCACGTCCGGAGCTGCGGCGACCTCGTGCAGCGCACGGGCGCCACCGTGCACGCGCCCGCGGCCGCAGTGGGCGAGCTCGGCGGGGTCCAGGCGCTCCCCTACGAGCTCGGGGAGGACCTGCCGGGAGACGTGGAGCCGCAGGTCGGCGGCTACGACAACGAGGCGACGCTCTGGCTCCGGGAGCACGCGGCGCTCGTCTCCGGCGATGTCCTGCTCGGCGGGCAGCGCGGCTTCCACGTGCAGCCCGACTCCTGGCTCGAGGAGGGGATGACCCACGACGAGCTCCGAGAGCGCCTGCGCCCGCTGCTCGAGCTCCCGGTCGAGATCCTGCTGCCGACCCACGGCGAGCCGATCCTCGAGAACGCGCACGCGACGCTCGAGCGGGCGATAGAGGAGAGCTAGCCGCCTGGACTCAGCGTGTGCTCTGGGAGCCGCTGAGCTGGACCGTGCGCAAGATCGGAATCCGCTCGCGCCGGATTCCGATCGCGCGGAAAAGGCCCTGAAGCGCGGCCGCAGGCGGCCGCGGTGTCTACGGGGTGCGCGGCGCTTCCCGCCTAGACTCAGCCTGTGCCCTGGGAGCCGCTGAGCGACGAGCAGCTCGAGATCCGCGAGCTCGTGCGGACGCTCGCGCGCGAGCGGATCGCGCCGCGCGCGGCCGAGATCGACGCGTCGCACGAGTTCCCGTGGGACGTCGTCGAGCTCTTCCGCGAGCACGGCCTCTTCGGGCTCTTCTTCGACGAGCGCTGGGGCGGCACCGGCACGGGCACGCTCGTCTCGCTCGTCGCGATCGAGGAGGTCTCGAAGGTCTGCGCCACGAGCGGGCTCGTCCTCGCCGTGCAGGAGCTGGGCTCGCTCGCGCTCAAGCTCGCCGGGAGCGAGGAGCAGCAGGAGCGCTACCTGCCGCGGCTCGCCTCGGGCGAGTGGCTCTGCGCTTACGCGCTGACCGAGGCCGGCTCGGGCTCCGACTCCGCCGCGATGCGGACGGTCGCCGAGCGCGACGGCGCCGACTACGTGCTCGAGGGCTCGAAGCGCTTCATCACGAACGCGGGCGTCGCGAGCGTCTACACCGTCTTCGCGAAGACCGACCCGGACGCGGGCCACGCGGGGGTGTCGGCCTTCGTCGTGGAGGCGGACACGCCGGGGTTCGAGGTGGCGCGGCTGGAGCCGAAGATGGGGATCGCGGGGTCGACGACGGGCGAGCTCGTCTTCGAGAGCGCTCGCGTTCCGGCCGCCAACCTGCTCGGAGAGGAAGGCGAGGGCTTCAAGATCGCGATGCGGGTCCTCGACCGCTCGCGGCCGGGGGTCGCGGCGCAGGGGCTCGGCATCGCCCAGGGCGCGACGGACTACGCGCTCGAGTACGCGCGCACGCGCGAGACCATGGGAAAGCCGATCGCGGAGCACCAGCTCGTCGCCGCCAAGCTCGCGGACATGGAGACCCGGTGCGAGGCTGCGAGAGGGCTCCTCTACCGCTTCGGGCGCATGGTCGACGACGACGCTCCCGACGCCGAGCTCACGAAGGCCTCGGCGATGGCGAAGCTCGCGTGCACGGACGCCGCCATGTGGGTCACGACCGAGGCGGTGCAGGTTCTCGGCGGCTACGGCTACATCAAGGAGTACCCGGTCGAGCGCATGATGCGCGACGCGAAGATCACCCAGATCTACGAGGGGACGAACGAGATCCAGCGTCTCGTGATCGCGCGCGCGATGCTCAAGGAGTCGCGCGCCTTCCTGCTCGCCGGCGTCACGTAGCACGGCGCGGCACGTCCCCGCGCTTCAACCCGCGGCGTCGGCGATCAGGTTTGCGGCCTGTTGCGCGTCGATCCGATCGGTGTTGACGACGAGGTCGTAGTGCGTCGGGAGCTCGCGCCGGAGGTCGTAGAAGCGCCGGAAGTAGTCCTCCCGGCCGGCGTCGGAGTCCGCGATCTGCTTCTCCGGCGCGTCGTCCCAGATGCCCCGGGTCGCGGCGACGCGGGCGGCCCGGGCCTCGGGCGAGCCCGTGACGAGGACGCGGAGGACGTCCTCGCGCCCGGACAGCGCGATCGAGGCAGCGTGCGAGACGATGACCGCATCGCCCTCGGCGGCCGCCTCCTCGACTGCGCTGCGGATCAGCGTTCTCAGGTCGTCGGTCGAGAGGCTCTCCTCGTCGACCACCGGGTAGCCGGTTCCGGCTGCGACGAATCCGGCGCTCGTTCCGAGATCCCGGAAGAGGCCCGCGATGAACGACTTGCGCCGCTCGACGTCCGCGACCACGTCATGCTCGACACCCGCCTCCTGCGCTGCTCGCGCGACGATCGCCTCGTCGACGATACGCAGCCCGAGCCGCTCCGCGACGAGCTGCGCGACCTCCTCGCCGCCCGCGCCGGTCGCGCTCGAGATGCAGACGACGCGCCGTCTCACGCCGCGACGTTAGGAGCCTTCGGCCTCCGCGTCAACCGGCGCCGTCGGGGCCGCACCGTCTTGCGGAGGCGTCGCCCGCGGGTACTTCGCGCGGATCTCGTCCACATAGGCCGCGAGCCGGTCGGCCACCCGCGCGTCGCGTATCTCGAGCACGTTCTCGGCGTTCTGCTCGCCCGAGCGCGAGAAGTTGAAGCTCCCGACGAAGGAGGTGTCGTCGGCGACGACGATCTTCGCGTGCATGAAGTCGTGCACCGACTCGGGCGTCCACCTCGTCGAGGTCTTCCCGCTGAACTCGCCGCCCTCGAGGACGCGCCGCAGGAGCGGGATCTTCCATTCGCTGACCCCGTTCGTCTTCCACTGGTAGAAGACCTCGTCCACCTGCGTGTCGTCGATGACCCCCGCGACCGGACAGCGCTTCTCGTTCAGCACCTCGACGAGCGTCGCGAGGATGGGGCCCGAGCTCAGGACCGGGGAAGCGATCCGGATGCGCCGCCGCGCCTTCCCGAGCATCTTCGCTACACGGTGCGCGACCGCCTCGCCGTGCTCGGGGCAGAACCACGCCCGCAGCTGGGCGCCGTTCACCTGCTCGGGACGCGGGTCGACGTCCCCCGAGCCCTTGACCTCACCCGTCGTCCAGAGCTGCCCGAAGGCGAGGGTGTAGGCGTAGGCGATCGGCTGGGAGGCGACGGTGACGATGACGTTCTCCTGCTTCGACCAGGAGTCGTCGGTCCAGTTGGTCGAGCCGCCCCAGACCGATTCACCGTCCCGAACGACGAACTTGTCGTGCATTAGGTCGGGGACGCCCGCGATGCCCTTCGTCTCCACCGGAAGGGCCTCGATCGCCTCCGGGACGGTCTCGGGCGGGGGCGGCACCGGGATCGGCCCCGGGTGGGCGACGTTGTAGAGGAGCCGGACGGCGACGCCCCGCTGGTGCGCGGCCAGGAGCGACGCGAGGACGAGCCCGCCCGCATCCGTCTCGAAGCGCACGTCGTAGAGCGCGATGTCGAGCGACCGCGTCGCCTGGGCGAGGAAGCCGGCGATCCCCCTCGCAACGTCGGCCGGACGCTGCCCGCCGTCGGTCAGCGTGGTGATCCCGATGGGGGTCGCCGGCGCATCGGTCGAGCGAGCATCGGGCTCGGACATGAAGGCCTAGGGTACGCGCATGAAGATCACGCGGAACGGCATCGCGACCACGGTCGGGCCGAGCGACTGGTTCACCGGCAGCGTCCACGTCGACACCGTGTCGGACGCATCCGACGGATCGAGCCTGAACGCGAGCAACGTCCACTTCGCTCCGGGGGCGCGCACGGCCTGGCACACGCACCCGAACGGGCAGACGATCTACGTCCTCGAGGGCATCGGGCTCTGCCAGCGCCGCGGCGGCCCGGTCGAGGAGATCCGGCCGGGCGACAGGGTCTTCTTCGAGCCCGGCGAGGAGCACTGGCACGGCGCCTCTGCGAGCCGGTTCATGACCCACCTCGCGATGCTCGTGGTCGACGACGAGGGCAACTTCGCGACCTGGGGCGAGCACGTCACCGACGCGGAGTACGAGGCAAGGCCGTCGTCTGGCTGAGCGGCCGAGCCCGCGGGCCCGCCCTGGGCGTCGTCTCTTCCGGCCGCTGCCTCACCGCTGCACGTTGAACCACGTCCCGCCGGGGCCCGTGTAGCTGAACCCTTCTCCCCAGGTCGCGAACGTCTTTCCGGCGCTCGTGACCGCGATCTCGCCGTAGTCGCCGTAGATCTCGTCGAACCCGCTGGGATTGATGTAGCCGGGATTGCCGTCGCCGGCGGGGGCATCGTCGATCTTGACCGGCGACGACCAGCTCTGGCCGCCGTTCGACGAGCTCCTGTACCAGACGTTCCACGCGTCCGGGTCGTCGCCGCCGGCGGTCTGCATGTACCAGAGGCGGACGTTGCCGCCGCCCGAGGACGCCAGCCGCGGCCCGGTCGCGTCCTCTCCGGCGACGGACAGCGCGGCCCCCGCGCTCCACGTCCGCCCCTCGTCCGTGGACGTCGCGACGTACACCCGCTGCGGTCCCGAGGCAACCGTCGGGCCTTCGTATGCCAGGAGGAGGTGGCCCGGCGCGTCCGAGACGACCGAGGTCTGGCCGATGTAGAAGTCCGGCTTGCAGCCCGCTGCGACGCACGCCTCACCGACCGGCACCGTCGCGACGACGTGGTCCTCCCACGTCGCGCCGTTGTCGCGCGAGATCACGGCGTGATGCCAGACGTCGCCCTCGACCTTCTTGGCCCCCGCGTAGACGATGCTGCTCTCGGAGAAGACGACGGTGCCGTCGGGCAGGACCCGCGCGTCGTACGCGTAGTAGTAGCGCTTGGAATCGCTCAGCTTCTGCTGAGTCCAGGTCGCGCCGTAGTCGTGCGACTGGCCCACGTACAGGTCGCCGCCCTGCGGGCCGTTCCACGACACGTAGACGTCCTTGCCGGATGCGCTCGTGGCGACCTCCGGCTTGTCGGTCCACGAGACGTTGCCGTACACGTGGACGGGAGCGGTCCAGGTCGCACCGTGATCGAGCGACTTGGTGAACGCGGCCGAGAAGCCGTCGTGTCGGTCGCCGTTCAGGAACACGAAGTACACCGCGCCGGTCGACGGCACGACCTCGATCGTCGGGTCGTACTGGGCCTTGACTCCCAGGCAGGTGCAGAGGGCGCGCTGGTCACTCCACGTCGACCCGCCGTCGGCCGACGTCGTCAGCGCGATGAAGGGTGAGGGGCAATGGCTCGAGCAGCCCGGCGGGTTCGTCCCGTACCGCGTCGTGAGGAGGTAGACGTACGGCGCAGACGGATCCGCCCCGACGGCCGGCTCCCAGTCGTCCGTGGGCGCGTTCAGCAGCCGCGATCCGACCCAGCCCGTAGCGGGACTCGTGGTCGTCGCCTGGCCGCCGAACTTTCCGTTCGCCTTCGCCTGCGCCAGCGCGTCGAGCCGCTCGGCCGTCAACGCGTCGTTCTCGACCTCTTCCGAGCCGACGCGCCCCTCGTCGCCGCGGACGTGCCGTCCGACACCCTCGGCCCGAAGAACCGCGAGCGGGACGACGAGCACGACGAGCAGGAGTGCAGCCACGAGACCGCGACGAGACATTCGAACCCCCTTGGACGCAGATGTGGGAACGAGACGTAACACTCCTCGGGGCTCGTTTCAAGCTCGAGCGGCCTCCGCGCCCCCCGGAGATCGATTCGACTACGAGGGCGTCCGAGCCCGCAGGCTCGCCTTGTGCGCTCTCTTCTGCGCCTGCCTTTCACTGGTCGCTCGCGCCCTGCTTCTCTACCGCAAAGAGACGCCATTCCTCGTCGACGCCTCTGAGCTCGACTGCGCCGCGCTCGCGGAAGCGAAGCCCCGAGCCCGCGACGAGATCCTTGACGGTGCTCGAAACGAGCACCTCTCCTGGCTCCGCCTGCTTAGCGACTCGTGCCCCAATGTGCACGGCGACGCCGCCGACTTTGCCCTCGATGACCTCGCATTCGCCTGTGTGGAGGCCTGCGCGGACTTCGATGCCGAGGTCACGCACGCTCTCGGTGATCGCACATGCGCAGCGCACTGCGCGAGCCGGGCCATCGAAGCGCGCGAAGAATCCGTCGCCTGCGACGTCGAGCTCCGCGCCGCGGAAACGAACGAGCTCGCGCCGAATGAGTGCGTGATGGCGCTCGAGGAGCTCACGCCACGCGCGGTCGCCGAGCTCGACGGCCTTCTTGGTCGAGCCGACGATGTCGGTGAAGAGGACGGTCGCGAGCACGCGTTCGGGCTCTTCCTCGTCCAACGCTCCCACCTCCCAGACCTCGGTCAGAAAGCGCTCGATCTCGTCCACGATCGGACGAAGAGCCTCCCCGAGCGCAAGATGGCCGATCCCGGGAATCTCCACCAGGCGTGCCGTCGGGATGCTTGCAGCGATGTAACGCGAGACCTCCGGCGCGATAATGGTGTCCTCAGCGCCTCGAAGGACGAGCGTGGGCACGCGCACCGCCGGCAGCACGTGCCGTACGTCGATCTCTTTGTTCATCCGGTGAAATGCCTCGACAGAGCCAGGGGTAGAGCTGAGCCGAACGAGGTCGAGCAGGGCCTGGGCCTCGGCCTCGGCGAACCGGCCACGGGCGCGGATGGACTCGAGGGCTTGCCCGCGCGGGCCGAAAAGTTGAAGGTCACGCTCTACTTCGCGCGCGTACTCCTCCTCGCTCAACCCCCACGGGTAATCCGGCGCCCACATCTGCCGCGGAAAGGCGCTTCGGACGACGAGAGCCGCCGTTCTCTGCGGATAGCTCGCCGCGAACAGCGTGCTCAACGCGGCCCCCTCGGAAACTCCGAAAAACGCCGCGCGTCGCGAGCCGACCGCGTCGAGGACGGCGCGAGCGTCGTCCATGCGCACTTCCAAGGTCGGCACGCCGGTGACGCGGTCGGACATGCCAGTTCCGCGAGGATCGAAGCGAATGAGCCGTGCGAACGACGAAAACTGCTCGATCGCCACCTCAAAACCGGGGAGATTCCATTCCAGCTCCAGGTGCCCACCCATGAAGCCCGGCACCCACACGAGGTCGAAAGGGCCGTTGCCCGTCACCTGATACGCGATGTGGACGTCCCGGCTCTTGACGTACTTGGTGTCGGGCCGCTGCACGTCGAACAGTCTCTTCCGCGCTGACTGGCTCTGCAACGTGGCGCACCACGGTGTGCGCGCGCGTGTGTTGCGTAGTGCGGCCCGAGCGCGAGGCGAACCTGCCGGACTACGAACTCGCCTGGGCTCTGATCTCCGCCTTGTGCGCTCTCTTCTGCGCCTGGTAGTGCTCGAGCGCCTCGTCGGAATCGACGTCGCCGAGCGTGGGATGGCTCGGGACGAGGCCCTGCGCGGCGGCCACGCCGAACCGCTTCGCGAGCACGGAGCCGAGCGCCTTCACCTTCATCTCGCCGTAGCCGGGGAGCTCGGCGATGCGCCGGCCGAGATCGTCGGCGTCCACCGCTTCCTCCCAGAGCCGCTCGGCGCGGCCGTCGTAGCGCTCCAGCACGAAGGCGCAGAGCTCTTGCACGCGGCGCGCCATGTTCCCCGGAAAGCGGTGGATCGCGGGCCGCTCGCGGAACACCTCGTCGAGCCGGGCCGGGTCGCTCGACGCGATCGCGCCCGCGTCCAGCGTTCCCAGCCGTTGCTTGATCTTCAGCGGGCCGCTGAAGGCCGACTGCACCGAGACCTGCTGGTCGAGGGCGAAGCCGACGAGGAGCGCGAGCGGATCCTGCGCGATCAGCTCGTCCGCCTCCGGGTTGCCGGTGAAGTGGAGGGCGTGCGGCTTCGTCGTCGCCATGCGGCTGATGCTACTCCGCCCGGGCCGGCCGGCCCCGGTCCGGGCGGCCTGTTCGAGGGCGGGTGGCGACTACCCTGTCCGCGTGCGCGACCCAGCGGACCGGGTCCGGCTGACGCACGAGGCGAGGCTCGAGGAGGGGCCGGCGGCCCTCTTCGCGAAGCAAGTCCTCGATCGAGGGCTGCGGTCGGTCCGGAGCGACAGCTGGGCGACCTCGACCCGATCCCTCGACGAGCTCGGAGACGCGCAGCTCGTCGTCGTCGGCGACTGGGGAGCGCAGCGACTGTTCGAGCGGGACGGCGGACTCGTCTCGGTCGGCCTCTACGGCGCGCACGCGCGCGTCGCCGTGGCGCACGACGACGAGGCCGCCATCGACTCCCTGTTCGTCTGGCTGCACGAGCGCCTGCCGCCGCCCGACCCGAGTTCCGCGCACGAGATCACCGTGACGTTCTGGACGTACGGGCAGCACGGGCCTGCGCCTTCCTGGCGTGCGATCTCGGTCCCGAGCTGGGACGAGATTCGCGACAACTACGCCGGCGGGACGCGCGAGAAGCTGGAGCGCCTCATGACCGGCTTCCAGCCCGCACGTGGCGGTCAGCTCGTCCTCTGGCACGGCCTCGCCGGGACGGGGAAGACGTTCGCGCTCCGCGCGCTCGGGTGGGAGTGGCGCGACTGGTGCGAGTTTCACTACATCGTCGATCCCGACAGCTTCTTCGGCCAGCACGCGGACTACCTGATGAGCGTCCTCCTCCAGCCCGACCACATGGCGCTGGGGTGGACGGCGTACGGTGAGATGGAAGTCAGCGTGACGCGAGCGGTCGCGCAGATCGACGGCGACGGCGAGGAGCCGGAGTCGAGGGGGAAGGGATGGAAGCTCCTGATGCTCGAGGACACGGGGGAGCTGCTCACCTCCGATGCCCGCGCCGTCATCGGGCAGGGCCTGTCTCGCTTCTTGAACGTCGTGGACGGGATGATCGGGCAGGGTCTCCGCGTGCTCGTCCTCGTGACGACGAACGAGGAGATCAAGGCTCTTCACCCGGCCGTGGCCCGTCCGGGTCGCTGTGCGGCGAACGTCAGGTTCGAGCCCCTCTCGC
>JBKPTS010000045.1:0-27297 GCA_046735575.1 Actinomycetota bacterium | reverse complement strand
CCGAGAGCGCGAAGGCGAGGTTCGCGGTCAGCGTCGACTTGCCGACGCCGCCCTTGCCCGAGGCGATGGCGACGACGCGCGTCGCGGGCGAGAGCGAGATCGTCTTCTCCGGCCGGCCGCCGCGCAGGCGCGTGACGAGCGCTGCCTTCTCCTCCGGGCTCATCACGTCGAACCCGAGGCGTACCGCGGTCACTCCCTCGACCGCTCCCACGTGCCGCGTCACCTGCTCCTCGAACGAGTTGCGGAGCGGGCAGCCCGCGACGGTGAGCGCGATCGTCACCGACACCCGGCCGTCGTCCTCGACGAGGACGTCGCGCACCATGTCGAGCTCGGTGACGGGCCGCTGGAGCTCCGGGTCGATGACCTGCTCGAGCGCCTGCAGGATCGCGTCGCGGTCGGGTCGCACGCTGCGAGGGTACCCGAGCGTTCCCTCGCGAGATCCCCGTGCCGCTCAGGCTCGCCCGGGAACCGCCTCCGGCGCACGCAGGCGGCCGCCGACGCTCGCCACGACCAGCGCCGCGAGGACGAGCCCGACCCCCGTCAGCTGCAGCGACGACGGATGCTCGCCGAGGAGCAGGGCGGCGAAGACGACGGCGGCGACCGGCTGCAACGTGAGCAGGAGCGAGGTCCCGACCACCGGCAGCCGGGGAAGCGAGACGGTGATGAGCAGCCAGCCGAGCACCTGCGAGGTGAAGGCGAGCAGCACGAGCCAGCCCTGCGAGGCGAGCGAGGGGAGGAGGTCGAGCCGGTCGGTCGCGAGGCCGAAGGCAAGGATCAGCACGGTCGCGGCGAGCGTCGCGTCGAACAGCGGCCCGGCGACGCGGCGCCTGTCGCCGGCTCCGTGCCGGAGCGTGAGCAGGAACCCCGAGTAGGCCACACCGGTGAGCACCCCGAGGAGTGCGCCGAGCGCCGGATTCGCGCCGTATGCGCCGTGCTCGAGGGCTCCGGAGATGAGCACGATGCCGGCCATCGCGATCGGGATCGCGACGAGGGCCGGGGTCGACGGGCGCTCGGCGAAGAGCGCCCACGCGATCAGGCCCACGAGGACGACCTGGGTGTTGCCGAGGACGGTGGAGAGCCCGGCGCCGACCTCCTCGATGGCATGGTGCCAGAGCAGGAGATCGACGGCGAAGAACGCGCCCGCCAGCCATGCCGTCCGCCGCAGCGCCCGGGAGCGACGGCCGAGCATGCGCTCCTCGAGCCGCGCCACGATCCAGAGCGCCGGAAGCGCGTAGGCGCAGCGGAAGAACGCGCCGGTCTCGGGCGAGACCGTCGCCTTCCGAAACAGGATCGCGGAGAACGCGATGGTCAGCGCCCCCGCGACGACGGATCGGGAAGGATGGCGCAGCACCAGGCGCATCCCGCGGACGTACCGCTCGCCTGGCCTGTCGGCCATGCCTAGCCGAGCGCTTCGGAGAGCGAGGAGACGAGCGCCGGGCTCGCCGCGGCGACGACCCGGGAGCGCGCGACGAGGTCGAGCGGCGCGTCCCCGAACCGGCCGCCCCCGACGAGCTCGATCGCGAGCCCGCACTCCCGCACGAGCAGCTGCGCGGCGGCGATGTCCACCGACCGCGCGCCCTTCAGCGAGCAGACCGCGTCGACCCGGCCCGCGGCGAGGTGGCACAGGGAGAGCGCGAGCGAGCCCATGACGCGCACCCGGCCGGCGAGCGGCAGCACACCCGCGATCTCGGCCGCGATCGCCTCCGTCGTCGTGCCCTCGAACGAGAGGATCTCGATGGGCTCCTTCGGCCGCACGGCGCCGAGTGGGGCGCCGTCGAGGAGCGCGCCCCCGCCGCGCTCGGCCGTCCATTCCTCGCCCGTCCCGAAGTCGTGGACGAACCCGAGCACGACGTCCGACATCGTCGGGCCCTCCGCCACGGCGAGCGAGAACGAGAAGAAGGGAATGCCGCGCTTCGCGTTGACGGAGCCGTCGATGGGGTCGACGACGACGTGCGCCGGCCCGCCGCTCCCGAGCTCCCGCCTGCCGAGCTCCTCGGAGACGAGAACGAAGCTCTCGCCCGTCGCCTCGAGCCGGGCGACGACTGCCTGCTCCGCCGCTGCGTCGACCGCGGTCGTGTCGTCGCCGCCCTCGCCGAGCCGCAGCACCGGCTCCCGCTCGGCGCGGGTCGGGAGCCGCTCGAGCACGCGCTCGATGTCCGCGACGCACGCGCGGCACGTCTCGAGCCAGGGGCTCTCTCCGACGTCGCTCACGTATCGAGCGGGTGGAAGAGGAGGCCCGAGAGCGGCTTCGGGAAGAAGTACGTGCTCTTCGGCGGCATGCGCTCGCCGCGGCGCGCCGTCGCGAACACGTCCTCGATGCCGGGCGCGCGCACGAGGAAGGCGACGTCCGCCTCCCCACGCTCGACGGCGCCGACGGCCTCGTCCTTCACCGGCGTGTAGTCGATCCCGGCGAGGCCGTGGCGGTCGACGAGCTCGGCGTCGAGCTCGCCCTCCTCGCCGCGGACGAGCTCGACGCCGTGGCGCCGGTACGCAACCGCCGCCGCCCGCGAACGCGGCTCCTCCGCTAGGCGCGCGAGCGCCTCCTCGAGGCCCACGCACGCTTCGCCCTCGCGCAGCTGCGCAAGGTCGGAACGGCCGCGAAAGATCCGATGCGTGGGGAAGATCTCGAGGCCGGGGTCCTCGGTCGAGACGAGCAGCGCCATCATCCGCGCGCTCCCCGGCCCCGCGCTCGCGGCGAACTCGAGCGCGCTCTCGT
Source organism: Actinomycetota bacterium (assembly GCA_046735575.1). GTDB lineage: Bacteria > Actinomycetota > Thermoleophilia > Gaiellales > Gaiellaceae > GMQP-bins7. Next base: position 24,581 of record JBKPTS010000045.1, on the reverse strand, counting down.
AGCGGTGGTGGCCGTCCGCGATCAGGAGCTCGGACCCGGCGATGCGCGAGGTCGGGTCCTCGCTCGGTAGACGCCAGAGCCGGGCGCCGTTCGCCTGCAGGTCCGGCGGCCGCGCCGGCAGCTCCACGTCGAGCGGCCGCGAGTGGAGGAGAAAGATCGGTTCGAGCTGGACGCCCGTCGCCTGCAGCAGCCGCAGCCGCTCCTCGCGGACCCGCGGATGCGTCCGCTCGTGCGGCAGCACGTGGCCCGTCTCGTACGGCTCTGCGGCCACCGAGACGACGAGGCCGTGCCGCTCGCGGGCGACGCCGTCCGGCCCGACGAAGTCGTCGGCGACGAGCCACACCCCCGGGTCGGGCTCGCGGACGAGGATCTCCTCGTCGAGCCACTCGCGGTAGAGGCTCCCGGCCTTTTCGGCGGAGTCGGGGAGCGTCAGGCGGATGACGTTGTACGGGCTCCTGGCGAGGAGCCGGCTCCGCTCCTCCCGCGAGACGGCGTCGTAGGGAGGGGCGACGAGGTCGGCGAGCGAACCGGCCGCGCCGGAGTAGCGGACGGCGCGGAACGGCTGCACGTCGGCCATCGCGGGCGAGCGTACCAACGGCCTCTCTTCATAAGATCCAGGCCGTGACGACGATCGCGGAGCTCGCGGAGGACCGGGTCGTCGAGGGCGTCTACGCGGTCACGAGGAAGGAGCGACGGCGGACGCGCGGGGGCGCGCCCTTCCTCTCGCTCGAACTCGCGGACGCGAGCGGCCGCATCGAGGCCCGCGTCTGGAGCGACGTCGAGCTCCTCGACCGGCGCTTCGACGCAGGCGACGCCGTGCGCGTGCTCGGACGGGTCGAGCGCTTCGGGAAGCGGCTGCAGGTGCAGGTCCGCGCGCTCGAGGCAGCCGAGGAGGCCGATCCGGCCGAGCTCACCCCCACGCTGCGCCGCGATGCCGACGAGCTCGACGGCTTCCTGGAGTTCCTCGCGGAGGAGATCTCCCATCCGGGCCTCTCGGCGGCCGTCGGCTCCTTCGTCCGTGACGACCCGATCCGCGAGGCGTTCCGGAAGCTCCCCGCCGCCGGCGCCGACGGTCATCACGGCTACGCCGGCGGGCTCCTCGAGCACACGGTCGGCGTCGCCACGCTCGCCCGCGAGACCGCGCAGCTGCACCCCCGCCTGCGCGCCGACCTTCTCCTGGCCGCGGCGCTGCTGCACGACGTCGGGCGAACGCTCGAGCTGCGCCCTGGGCCGTCCTTCGCCCAGACGGAGGAAGGACGGCTCCTGGGTCACGTCCACCTCGGGCTCCGCCTGATCGAGGAGCGGGCTCGCGACCTCGACCCCGTCGTGCTCGCGGAGCTCCTGCACGCCGTCGCCTGCCACCACGACCGGCAGGCCGCGCGCACCGCCGAGGCCGCCGTCATCTACCACGCGAACCAGCTCGACGCGCAGGCTGCCACGAGACCGGTCGGAGACGACTAGCTCCCGGCGGTGGCCTCGCTCCTGGCGCTCGCCGCCGCGCTCATGTGGGGCGCCGGCGACTTCTTCGGAGGGATCGCGACCAGGCGTATCGGCGTCCTCGCTGTCCTCGCGCTCTCGGAGGCGGTCGGCCTTGCAGGGGTCGGGCTCTGGGTCGTGGTCGCCGACGATCCCTTCCCCGGAGTCGAGGAGCTGCTTCCGGCCGCCGCCGGGGGCGTCGCCGGGATCGTCGGCCTCGCCGCCCTCTACCGCGGGTTCGCCGTGGGCGCCATGGGCATCGTCGCCCCGATCTCGGCCGCGTCCCCGCTCGTGCCGCTGGCGGTCGACGCCGCGCACGGGATCACCCCCGGCGCCCTCCAGTGGCTCGGCGTCGCCTGCGTCGTCGGGGGAGTGGTCGTCCTGTCGCGCGAGCGCTCCCCGCTCGGCGGGCCGAGGCTCGCGGCGGGGGTGGCTCTCGCAATCGTCGCCGCGCTCGGGTTCGGCGCCTTCATCGTGGGCCTGGACGCGGGCTCGGACGAAAGCGCTCCCTGGGCGGTCGTCGTCGCGCGGGGCACGTCGCTCGTCCTCGTGCTCGTCGCGGTCGCCGTCACCTCGAGGTCGCTCGCCGTCCCGCGCCGACTCTGGCCCATGCTCGTCGCGGTGGGCGTCTTCGACACGGCGGCGAACGTCGCCGTCGCATTCGCGACCACGGAAGGCGCAGCCGGGATCGTCGCCGTCCTGAGCGCGCTCTACCCGGTCGTGACCATCGTCCTGGCGCGGGTCCTCCTCGACGAGCGGCTGACGGCGTCGCGCCGCATCGGCGGCGCGATCACCCTCGCGGGAGCAGCGCTCGTGGCTGCAGGCTGAGCGAGCACGGACACCACATCGCCGGGTGCCTCGCGGGCCGGAGCGGACGGGAGCTCCTCGTCCTGGTCGGCGGCTCGGGCGGAGCGGGCCGACTACACGTTGAAGCGCACGTTCAGGACGTCCCCGTCCTCGACGACGTAGCCCTTCCCCTCGAGCCGCTGCAGACCTCGCCGTGCCGCTTCGGCATGCGAGCCGGCGGCGACGAGGTCGTCCCAGCGGATCACCTCGCAGCGGATGAACCCGCGCGCGATGTCCGTGTGGATCGACTCTGCGGCGTCGAGGGCGGTCTGCCCGCGCCGGAGCGTCCACGACCGCGCTTCGGTGTCGCCCGCCGTGAAGAAGACGATCAGCTCGAGCGCGTCCTTCAGCCGCTGCACGACCTGGTCGAGAGCGGACGGCCCTTCCCGGAAGTCCTCAGCCTCCTCCGGCGGGAGCTCGGACAGCTCGAGCTCGAGCTGGAGGTCTATGCCGCGAAGGCCGTTCACGACCGGGATGAGCGGCTTCGTCGTCAGCGGCTCGAGCTCGGCCGGCGGCTCCCCGGGCCACTCGGCGAGCGTCCCGCCGCCCTCGAGGTGCGCCAGCAGCCTCTCGAGCTGCGCCACCTCCTCCCGCTTCGCGCGCTCGCCGGACTTGGCCTCCTTGCGGACCTTCTCGAGCCGGCGCTCCACGTGGTCGCGGTCGGCGACGAGCAGCTCGAGGCGGATCGCCTCGAGGTCGCGCTCCGGATCTGCGTCGGGCGAGAACCCGTCCGCGACCGCGAGCAGGGCGTCCGATTGCCGCAGCCCCCCGAGCAGCGCGCCGCCTCGACCGGGGACGTCCACGACGCGGATCGCGGCCGGGGTCACCTTGCCGGAGCCGACGACTCGGGCGACCTCTTCCAGCCGCTCGTCCGGGACGGCCGCGACGCCGACGTTCGGCTTCTCGCTCACCGACGCGTACGCGGTGATGCTCGCGCCGGCGTGCGTGAGCGCGTTGAAGAGCGTCGTCTTGCCCGAGTTCGCGAGGCCGACGATCCCGACCTGCAAAGGCACTAGCAGCCCTGCGCCAGACCGGCTACCCGGCTGCTACTGCCCGAAGCCCACGCGGCCCTCGCGGGCGAAGCGCTTCACGTAGAGGACGCGGGGGACGACGACCTGGACGAGGCCGTCCTGGGCCTCGAGCGACAGCGCGGCGTTGGCGGAGCTGCTCACCGCCTGCTCGAGCTCGTCCGCGCTCGCCGTCGTCACGAGCGCGCTCAGGATCTGGCCGCCCTCGAGCCCGACCTCGATCCGGATGTAGGAGTTCTCAGCCACCGGACACCACCTCCGTGAGGACGCCGTGCGCGGCGTCTGGATGGACGAACGCCGTCTGCAGCCCCGCCAGCCCGGGCCGCGGCGACGCGTCGATCAGCAGCGCCCCTCCCGCTGCCAGCATGCGCAGCTCGGCCTCGAGGTCCTCGGTCTCGTAGGCGACGTGGTGCATGCCGGGGCCGCGACGCGCGAGGAAGCGGCCCACGGGCGTGTCCTCCCCGGTCGCCGCGAGGAGCTCCACCCGGCCGTCGCCGACCCGGAGGTACGCGGCCTCGACACCCTGTCCCTCGATCTCCCCGCGCACCTCGACGGTCGCCCCGAAGAGACGCTCGTACGTGCCGATCGCCTCGTCCAGGTCGGCGACGGCGAACGCGACGTGGTGGACCCCGCCCAGGCTCACACGGGCGATGCTACTGACCGCGGCCTCGTTCCAGGTCGTAACGAGGCTCGTTCGCTCAATCGCGGAGCGGGAGCGCGCGGACGGTGCCGACGGTCTCGGAGGACCGCGACTCCGGCTGCACGTTCGCGAGCAGCGCCTCGAGCTCCCCTCGCTCGAGCGTCTCCTTCTCGAGCAGCGCCTCCGCGACGCGGTCGAGCGCGGCGCGGTGCTTGGCGAGCAGGCGCAGGGCCTCGTCGTAGGCCTGGTTGGTGAGGCGCGCCTGCTCGGCGTCGCGCAGCCGCTTCGTCTCCTCCGAGAGCGCGTAATTCTCCGCGCGCATCGTCCGGGCGGGGGCCCACTCGGACATGCCGTACTCGAAGACCATGGAGCGCGCGATCTGCGTCACTCGCTCGAGATCGTTGGCGGCGCCGTTCGTCACCCTCCCGAACACGGTCTGCTCGGCCGCCCGCCCGCCGAGGAACACCATCATCAGGTCGACGAACTCCTCGCGCGTGTGCAGGTACCGCTCCTCCGTCGGCAGGTTCAGCGTGTAGCCGAGCGCCTCCCCGCGCGAGACGATCGTCGCCTTCTGGGCGGGGAAGAGATCGCCCACGAGATGCGACATGACGGCGTGCCCGGCCTCGTGGTAGGCGAGGATCCGCTTCTCCTTCTCCGAGACGACCCGCCGCTGTCGCAGGCCGGCGACGATCCGCTCCATCGCCGCCTCGAAGTCGGCCTGCCGGATGTGCTGCGCCGAGGCGCGCCCGGCGACGATCGCCGCCTCGTTGCAGAGGTTCGCGAGGTCGGCGCCCGTGAGGCCCGACGACTGGCGGGCGATCCGCTCCAGCTCGACGTCCGAGGCGAGCGGCTTCTCGCGCGTGTGCACCTCGAGGATCGCCTCGCGGCCCGCGACGTCGGGCGCGGCGACGAGCACCTGCCGGTCGAAGCGGCCCGGCCGCAGCAGAGCCGGATCCAGATCCTGGAGCCTGTTCGACGCCGCCATGACGACGACCTCGTCCCGTGCGCCGAAGCCGTCGAGCTCGACGAGCAGCTGGTTCAGCGTCTGGTCGTGCTCCCGGTGCACGCCGCCGAGACGCGTCGAGCCGACGGCGTCGAGCTCGTCGATGAAGACGATCGAGGGCGCGTTCTTCCGCGCCTCGTCGAAGAGCTTGCGGATGCGGGCGGCGCCGAGACCCGCGAACATCTCCACGAAGGACGAAGCGCTCGACGAGTAGAAGTTCGCGCCGGAGGCGCTCGCCACCGCCTTCGCGAGCAGCGTCTTCCCGGTCCCCGGCGGCCCGTGCAGCAGGATGCCGCGCGGCGTGCGCGCGCCGAGCCGCTCGAAGCGGCGGCGGTTGCGCAGGAAGTCGACGACCTCCTGCAGCTCCTCCTTTGCGTCGTCGAGCCCGGCGACGTCGCTCCAGGAGACCTCGACCTGCGACCCCTTCACCACCGGCGCAGGCTTGGCGCGCGGCATGAAGCGCATCGTGTAGAGCAGCAGGACGATCAGGATCCCGAAGAAGACGATCGGGAGCCACGTGATCAGGGCGTTCTCGAGGTCCACCTCGAGCCGTATCGGCAGTCGTGAGTGCGCTCTGTAGAAGCATCAGCGCGGAAATGGCACCCGCGCGGGCGACACGACGGCCGACGGCGCCGGCTCCGCGGCAGCGCCGCCGAGCGGGTTCGTTGCCGTCACCGACACGCGGAGCGTGAAGCCGCCGTCCGAGTCCTGGACGACGTCTGACGAGGCGACCGCCCCGGAACGTCGGTGCGTCGACATACGCAAGGAGAGCCCACGCGAGAGCCGACGAGCGCGCAAGCAGTCGCATCACCATCCTCCGCTCGTGCGAGCCAGGATGGTCGTCAATCGCTCGTAAGGCGTGCGCGCGGCACGAGCTAGCGTTGACGCGTGGACGAGCTGCCGCTCCCTCCGCACGTCGAACTCGACCGGGTCGGAGAGGTGTGGCGGGTCGACTACGAGGCACGCTTCCGCGACGCGCTCGCCTGGGCCGCGGAGCACGAGCTTCCCCCGGCCGCGGGCGACACGAATCGCGCCTGCCTCCTCGCCGTGGACGTCCAGAACACGTTCTGCACCCCGGGCTTCGAGCTCTTCGTGCGAGGCCGGAGCGGGACGGGCGCCCTCGAGGACAGCCGCCGCCTCTGCGAGTTCGTGTACCGGAACCTCGGCGCGATCACCGAGATCGCGGTGACGCTCGACACCCATCAGGCGTTCCAGATCTTCCACGCGCCCTTCCTCGTCGCCCGCGACGGAAGGCACCCTGACCCCTACACGCTCGTCACGCCCGCGGACATCGCAGCGGGCGACTGGAGAGTCGACCCGGCGGTCGCCGAGGCGCTCGAGCTGGCACCCGCGTACGCCGGGTCGCACCTGGAGGCATACGTGGACGCGCTCGCCGCCGGTGGGAAGTTCGACCTCACGATCTGGCCGTTCCACGCACTGCTCGGCGGCATCGGCCATGCGCTCGTCAGCGCCGTCGAGGAGGCGTTCTTCTTCCATGCGATCGCCCGCCGGTCCCAGACCCGCTTCGAGCTCAAAGGGCAGCATCCGCTCACCGAGCACTACTCGGTCTTCGGGCCGGAGGTGACCGAGGGCCCTCGAGGCGAGCCGCTCGGGGAGAGGAACGCCGTGCTCGTCCGCCGGCTCCTGGAGTTCGACGCAGTCCTCGTCGCGGGCCAGGCGAAGAGCCACTGCGTCGCCTGGTCGGTGGAGGACCTCCTCCGCGCCGCACCGGAGATCGCCGACCGCCTGTACCTGCTGGAAGACTGCTCCTCGCCGGTCGTCGTGCCGGGCGCGGTCGACTACACGGAGGACGCGGACGAGGCCTTCGCCAGATTCGCCGCCGCCGGCGCACACGTCGTCCGCTCGAGCGAGCCGATCGCCGGCTGGCCCGGGCCGCTCGGCCGGTCTGCCGGGCGCGGCCCTCGCTAGGCGACGGGCTCGAGCCGGGAGTTCGGGCGCAGTCGCCGCCCGACCTTGGCCACCTCCGCGCCGTCGGCGACGACCACGTCCGCCGTGAAATCGTTCTGGCCGCGGATCAGCGACGAGCCGACGCCGTATGCGTCGACTGGCACGTCACGCTCCTCGAAGGAGCGGATCTTCTCGATCGTGAACCCCCCGGAGACGACGATCTGCACGTCTTGGAAGCCGGCTTCGTCGAGCGCGCCGCGGACCTTCCGCACCAGCCGCTCGTTGACGCCGCGCGGGTCGAAGTCCCCCATCTCGGCCCACAGGGATCGGTCGACGAGGCTCTCCGACGTGTCGAGACGAACGCCCCAGAGCCGAGGGCCGAGCGCTTCCGCGACCTCGAGCGCGGTCGACACCGAGTCGTTCTCGAAGTCGACGAGCACGGTGACGTTCATGTCGTCCGGCGCCCACGCGGCGAAGGTCCGCGCGGCCAGGACGGTGTCCCGTCCGCAGGCCGCGATGAGCGCATGCGGAACGGTTCCGATCCCGCGCCCGCCCCACCACGACGCCTGTGCGTCCGAGGTGACCCCGATCGGAGAGCCGAGCACCTGCCCCGCCACGTAGGCGGCGTAGCCGTCTCCCGTCTGCACGCGGTGGTGGTCGTGGCGGGCCGGCATGAAGATCACCGGCTTCCCGTTCGCGGCCTCGAGGACCCGCGCCACGTTGGTCGAGACGACGGTGCGGCGCGCGAGAACTCCGAGGTAGACCGTCTCGAGGTGCGCGAAGAGCGTGTAGTCGCCCTCGATCGTGAGCACCGTCTCCCACGGCTCGATCCAGTCGCCGTCGTGCAGGGCGTGCACGACGAGCTCGTCCCAGCCGTGCGAGCAGAGCTTGAGGATCGCGATCGCCTCGTCCATCCCTCCGAGCAGCGCGCGCTTCTTCTGGAAGACCTGCATGAGGACCCGGGGATGCCGGCCGGCGGCGAGGAGCGCGGAGCGCGAGTGATTGAAGTACGCGTCGGAGTAGTAGCCCTCGCGCATCTTCTCGACGGGCAGCTCGAAGACCTCGGGGTCGAGGCGCTCCCGCCTGGCGGTGACGGTCATCTCTCGAGAGCGAGGCAGGCGTCGCGAGCCGCGTTCGCGACCTCGACCTGCTGGGGCGACGGCTCCTTCGTCGAGAAGCGCCGCTGGAGCTCGAAGCCGGGACGCGCGACCGCCTTGGCGAGCGGGTGCTCCGGGTTCCGCGACATCCACGAGAAGAGCTCGACCGACGCGCCGACCGCCGCCGTCGTCCCGGCGATTCGCCCGAGCCCGCGCACGACGCGCGGAAGCCGGGAGACCGCGACGTTCGCGACGAGGGACGACGCGAGGAGCGGCGCGATCAGCTGCGATCCACAGCGCGGGTGCTCCTTCGGCGCGGTCGCCCCGGTCTCGTAGGTTCCGATCGAGACGTGTTCGGCGCCGTGGTAGGCGGCGAGGTTCGGCCCCCTGAGCGCGAGCGCCGCCGGGAGGAGGCTGACGGCGCCTGCGGCCACTTCCCGCCGGCCCGCCGGAAGCGCGCGCGAGCGCCTGATCGTGCGGGCGGCGAAGCTCGAGACGAGCATGGAGCCGAGGACGGCAGGCCGCTCGAACGGGAACCTCGCCTCGGGCAGCGCCCGGCGCACGACCGGAAGCACCGCGAAGGCCTCCGCGAGCCGCAACGGCCCGCGCAGGACGGGCGTCTTCACGCGCTCGGCGAACCGGGGCTTCCTGCCCGACGCGATCCGCAGCTCGCCGTCGGGATCCCGGACCGCACAGCCCCACGACGTCGGGCCGTGGACGAGGACGCCGTTCTGGAGCGCCATTCCTCCGAGCCGCACCGTCTCCACGCGGAGAGCGTAGCGCCGCGGGCGGCGCGGTCAGCCGGATCGCGCGAGAGCCCGCAGCGCGTCCTGCAGGTGACGCGCGGCCGGCCCGAGCGCGAGCTCATGCCCGTCGAGCTCCGCGATCGGCATCAGCTCCCTGACCGAGGAGGAGGTGAAGGCCTCTTCTGCCCGCCGCACGTCGGCGAGCGGGTAGACGCCTTCGGCGACCTCGTAGCCGCACCCGCCCGCGAGCTCGAGGACGGCTGCCCGCGTGACGCCGGCGAGGATGCCGAGCTCGAGCGACGGCGTGTGCAGCGTGCTCCCTTCGCGCCACCAGACGTTCGTCACCGTGCCCTCGAGGACGATGCCCGCGCCGTCGACGAAGATCGCGTCGTCGGCGCCCCGGCGCTTCGCCTCCGCCTCCGCCGCCATGTTCACCGCGTAGCTCGTCGACTTCACGCCGGGCAGGAGCCAGGGGACGCCCGCGCGGACGCCCAGGAGCGAGACGATCCTGCTTCCCCGAGAGCGCACGTCCTCGATCCAGGCAGGGACCGCGCTGAGCAGCGCGAGCCCCGTCGCCGGCCCGCCCTCGGGCCCCGCGGTCCAGAGGAAGCGCAGGACGGCGTCGCCGTCGGCCGACGGGAGCACGAGCTCCGCGAGCCGGACGAACACCGCCCGCTCGAGCGGCGGGAGCCGGATCGCCGCGGCCGAGGCGAAGAGCCGGTCGACGTGCGCCTCGAGCCGGAAGGGGCGCCCCGAGTAGACCCGCAGGGTCTCGAAGGCCGCCTGGCCGCGCAGGAGCGCCTCGTCGTCGGCGCGCAGGACCGCCTCGGTCGGCTCGAGGACCCCTCGCTCGCTCGACGCGAGCGCGAGCAGGGTCATCCGGCTCCCCGCACCCTGCCTGCGATGGCGCCGAGCAGCGGCTTCGCCTTCGTCCACGACTCCTCGACCTCCGCCGCCGGGTCGGAGTCCCAGACGACGCCGCCCCCGACCCAGAGGTGGATGCGCTCCTCCGCGATCGCGAACGTCCGGATCGTCAGCGCGAGCTCGAGGTCGCCGTTCCCGTGCACGCGGCCGAGCGCGCCCATCGAGGCGCCCCGTCCGACGGGCTCCAGCTCGGCGATGAGGTCGACCGCCGCGATCTTCGGCGCGCCCGTCACGGAGCCGCCGGGGAACGTGGCCTCCAGCAGCTCGGCGAGCCCGACGTCGTCGCGAAGGCGTCCCTCGACGGTCGAGACCATGTGCTCGACGCCCGCGAGCGGACGCGTGGCCATCAGCTCGGGCCAGCGGATGCTTCCCGGCGCGCACACCCGCGCGAGGTCGTTCCGTTCCAGGTCGACGATCATCACGTGCTCGGCGGCGTCCTTCGCCGACGTCGCGAGCTCCCCCGCACGCCCGGCCGGGCGCGTGCCCTTGATCGGCATCGTCCAGACACGGCGGCCTCGCCTGGCGAGGAAGAGCTCCGGCGAGGCCGAGACGACCGCCCAACCGTCGCCGACGAAGGGCTCGGGGACGAGTGGATCGAATCCTGCGAACGACGGGGCGAGCGTCGTCGGGTCGCCGGCGAACGGAGCCGAGAGGTGCTGGACGACGTTGACCTGGTACACGTCGCCGCGCGCGATGGCCGCGCGTACCTCGTCGATCGCGGCGGCGTACTCCTCCGCCTTCCAGGTCGAATCCCAGCGACCGACGCGCGGTGCCTCGTAAGGGGTCGTACCTAGTCGTTCGCGCTCCGGCCGCTCGTCGTGGAGCGCGCAGGCGAGCAGCGGGAGCCGCGGGCAGGGCTCCGGAGGCGGTGGAGCCGAGCCTCGTCGAATCGTCTCCGAGACGCCGTACCCGAGGAAGACGTCCGCGACGAGCTCCTCGCCCCCCGGGCGGAAGAAGCCGTGCTCGCGCAGCCAGCTCTCGAGCGCGTCGAACGCGCCCTCGGCCTCGCGGAGCTCGAGCCGGGCCTCGACGCTAGCCGCGTGCATCCCGCAGGCGGCGGTAGCGCCGGACGAGCGCGTTCGTGGAGGAGTCGTGCATGAGCTCGTGCTTCCAGCCCGGATCGAGCTCGCGCGCGAGGCGCGCGGCCAGCGCCTCCTCGAACTCGGGGTCGCGGCGGGCAAAGGGGTCGATCTCCCAGAGAGCAGCCTGCGTGAACACGCTGTGCTCGTAGAACGCGAGCAGGGCGCCGAGCGGCGCGGGCTCGAGGCTCCGGAGCAGGATGACGGAGCTCGGGCGGTTTCCGGGGAGGACGAGCGGCGGGATCTCGTCCGCATCGACGCCGGCCTCCTCAAGCTCCTCGGAGGTACGGCCGAACGCGAGCACCTCGGCCTCGGCCAGGGCGCTCGCCGCGAGGAGCGCGTGGCCGGCAGGATCGCCTGCGCGCGGGGCGCCCGCGACCACGAAGTCGACCGGGCAGAGGACGGTCCCGCGGTGGAGCAGCTCCAGGAACCCGGCCCGGACGCTCGAGCCGCTCGCCCCCCAGACCGCCGGCCCCGTGCCCACCTCGACCGGATCGCCGGACGTGGTCGTGCCGTTGCCGGTCGCCGCGAGCTGCCGGACGTGCGCGGGGAGCAGGCGCAGCGGCTCTGCGAAGGGGAGGACCGCCGATGTCTCCGCCCGCAGGAAGTCGCGGTACCAGACCGCGATCAGTCCCGCGATCGCGGGAAGGTTGCCGCCGAGCGGCGTGGAGGCGAAGTGCTCGTCCATGGCGTGGAACCCGGAGAGGAGGTCGTCGAAGCCGGCCGGGCCGAGCGCAAGGCAGGCCGACAGGCCCAGGGAGGAGCAGAGCCCCCTCCGCTCGTCGAGCCAGCGCGGGATCCGCAGGACGTTCTCGGGCGGCACGTCCGCGAGACCCACCTCCGGGTAGGCCGTCACGAGCAGCACGTGCGGGGCAAGCGCAGACCTCGCTCCGAGCGCGGCGCGAAGCCACGCGAGCGCGGCGGCGGTAGCCGCGGCCGCCGGCTCGTCCGGCCTCTTCGCGACGACGACGAAGAGCGTCTCCCGCGGATCGAGCGCGCGCAGCGCGTCCGCGAGCGCCGTGGGATCGGTCGCTGCGACGGAGCGACAGTCGAGCTCGCCGGTCGCGCGCGCGCGCAGCGCCTCGAGAGCGAGCGCCGGGCCGAGGTTGGCCCCGTCGGTCGCGAGCTCGACGACCCCGCGGATGCGCGCTCCGGTCGCCCCGAGCCAGTCTCCCGAGCGGACGCGCTCCACCAGCGCGTACATCCGGTCGAGCTCGTCGCGCGCCTCCCGCGCGACGTCCTCGCCGTCGACGACGAGCGAGCGGCCGCGCGGCATGCGCAGCGCGAGATGGCGGGTGGCGAGAGGATCCTCGCTGTCGCGGCGGAGGAGGGCGCTCGCCCGCTCGCGCAGCCTGCGCTCCCCCGCCAGCCTCCTGAGGAGCTCGAGGGTCTCGTCGGTGAGCAGGTGCTTCGAGTGGTCGACGTAGAGGCCCGCAGCCTCGCCGGCCAGCCGCTCGCCCCGTGTCGGGTCGCCCTCGAAGAGCTCCCGGAGACTCGAGTGACGGACGTCCGCCAGGTGCCACCCGAGGCGCCGCCAGGCGGACGTCTCGCGGAGCGGAGTACGCGTCCGCTCAACCACGTGCGGGCTCCGCGACGGCCGAGGCGAGCGTTCGGTACGCCTCGCCCGGCGCGTCCGTCCAGAAGATCGCGCTGCCGGCGACGAGGAGGTCCGCGCCGGCGTCGCGGGCCGGCCCGAGCGTCCCCGCGTTGACGCCTCCGTCCACCTGCACCCGGATCTCCTCCGGGACGAGCGAGCGGAGATGCGCGATTCGGTCGAGCGCCTCGGGCATGAACTCCTGCCCCGAGTAGCCCGGATGGATCGACATGCAGAGCACGAGGTCTGCCCCCTCCGCCGCGCTCGCCGCGTCCTCGACCGCCGTCTCCGGATTGCAGACGACGCCGGCACCGAGCCCCAGCGAGCGGGCGCGGGAGATCGCGCGCGGAGGATCGTCGCACACCTCGACGTGGAAGCTGACGCTGTCGCCGCCGGCCTCGGCGACCGCCTGGAAGTGGCGCTCAGGCTCCTCGATCATGAGGTGGCAGTCGAGGACGGCTCCCCACGCGTGGACGAGCGGCGAGATCGACTGCAGGACGACCGGGCCGATCGTGATCTCCGGGATGAAGTGGCCGTCGCCGACGTCGAAGTGGAAGACGCGCGCGCCTGCCGCCACGAGCTCGGCGATCTGCTCCCCGAGCCGCGAGAGGTCTGCCGCGTAGAGCGACGGCTCCACCTCGACGGGGCGCGCCCACTCGCTCCAGCCCATCCCCTCACGCTAATCGAACATCTGGCGGCGCCGGCCGGCGCAGGCTCGACCGAGCCGGGAGGGAGCGGAAGAGGCTGTGGTTGCGAACGGGGGCGCAGCCGATCATGATCGCCTTCGTCCCTACTCCCCAAAGGGGAAGGAGGCCGTATGGGCCTGTACATGTTCGAGTTCAGCTACACGCCGGAGACCTGGGCCGGGCTCGTGAAGAGCCCCGAGAACCGCGAGGAGATCGTGCGCGGGATCCTCGAGGGCGCGGGAGCCAAGCTTCACAACCTGTGGTACGGGTTCGGCGCCAGCGACGGCTTCGCGTTGCTGGAGGCGCCGGACAACATCACCGCCGCGGGCATCGCTCTCGCGATCGGCTCGAGCGGCGCGTTCGCCAAGGCCGAGACTCACGTCCTGCTGTCGCAGGCCGAGACGCTCGAGGCACTCGAGAAGGCCGGCGAGATCGCCTACACCGCACCGGGCGCGGCCGTCCACGCCTGAGCGTTCGGGGAGCCGGCGTCCGTCGGCTCCCGAAGCTCACTCCGCGGCGAGAACCTCGCGCACCACGTGGCGCAGCATCGCGACCCCGAGCTCGAGGTCGTCGATCGCGATCCGCTCGTCGGCGGAGTGGATGAGCTTCGTCGCGAGCTCCGAGTCCATGGCGAGGAGCGGGAAGAACCCGTACGCGACGGTGTCGAAGCCGGTGCGCAGGAAGTGGCTGTCGGTGAAGCCGGCACATGCCGTCGGGACGAGCTGCGCGCCGGGCTCGAGCTCCGTCACGAACGACTCGACGGCGTCCCAGAGCGGCGATGCGAGCGGCGACCGCGTGCCGCCCGTGGGGTCGATCCACTCGAGCTCGTACTCGCCGGGCCCGAGCACCGCGCGGACGAGCCGCTCGGCGGACTCGGGAGTCTGCTCGGGAAGGAGCCTGCAGTCGACGCCGACCTCGCAGAGGGCCGGGATCACGTTCCGCTTGTGGGAGGCGTCGATCATCGTCGGCGAGAGCGTGAGCGAGAGCAGTGGCGCGACGAGGTCCGCGAGCAGCGGGTCGAGCCGGCGCGCGCGCTCGAGCGCCTCGCCGAGGGGAGGCAGCTCGCCGAGCACCGTCTCGAGGAGCGCCTTCGCCTCCGGGATGAGCTCCGGCTCGGGCTCGTAGTCCCCGAGCGCCGCGACGTAGCGAGCGGCCTTCACGAGCGCGTTGTCCGCGATCCCGGGCATCGAGGCGTGGCCGCTGCGGCCGTGGACGCGGAGCCGGAACGGGGCCGACATCTTCTCCGCCGTCGCGCAGAAGTAGGTCGGCTTGCCGTCGAGGACGAGCCGCTCGCCCCCGCCCTCGTTGATCGCGTAGTCGCAGCGGACCGATCCGGGGTGCTCGTCGACGAGCCAGCGCAGCCCGTAGCCGTCGCCTTCCCCGAGCTCCTCGTCCGCGGTCGCGATGAAGAGCAGGTCGCCCGCGGGCGTGAAGCCCTCCCGCGCGAGAGAGGCGAAGGCGACCGCGGCCGCCGCGACGTGGCCCTTCATGTCCAGCGCGCCACGGCCCCAGATCTCGCCGTCCACGATGTCCCCCGACCAGGGATCGCGCCGCCACTCCGCCGGGTCGGCGAGCACGGTGTCCGTGTGGCAGAGGAGGGCGAGCGAGGGGCCGCTCCCTCCCCGCAGCCGAGCGACGACGTTCGCGCGCTCGGGCTCACGGGCGATCCACTCGCACTCGATCCCGTCGCGGGCGAGGTAGTCGCGCAGGACTGCGGCCGCGAGGCTCTCGTTCCCCGGCGGGTTGACCGTGTCGGCGCGGATGAGCGCCTGCAGGAGCGTCGTCGCCTCCTCGCGGAGGCCGGTCTTCTCGGCGACGCCCACTAGGACGTCGCCTTCGAGAGCGCGGTCAGCTCGTTCCGCACCTCCCAGAGCTCCGGGAACGCCGTCTTCGAGACGAGCTTCCCGAGCAGCTCCACGGGGGTGCCCTGCGTCCCGACGACCTTGTCGCCGATGACGCGGGCGACCACCTGGAAGTGGCGGAGCCGCCAGAGCTGCGCCTGCTCGTCGAGCTCGACGAGCGCCTCCGCGAGCAGGTACAGGTGCTCGTGCTCGCGCCCGCGCGTGTAGACCTCGGCGAGCGAGAGGCCGGCCTCGCGCCGCGCGGCGTGGAACGCCTGCGAGAGCCGAGGGAACACGCGGCGCAGCTCGTTCCAGCCGGGCGAGTCGAAGCCCGAGCCGTGGCCGAGGACCTTGCGCACCTCCTGGTACTCCCATGGCGACATGTGCTCGAGCATCTCCAGCTGCGAGACGACGAAGCGGACGCAGAGCGCCGCCCGGCGGAGGAGACGGAGCGCCCCCGGAAGGTCGTCCGCCTCGACGAGACGAGCCGCCTCCTCCGCGTCGCTCGCGGCGAGCTTGAGCCAGAGCTCCGACGACTGGTGCGTGACCTGGAAGAGGAGCTCGTCGCGGTGCACCCACTCGTCCGGCCCCTTCTGCAGCGCGAGCAGCTCGTCGGTTCGCAGGTATCGCTCGTAGTCGGAGGTGGCCTCGCCGGCGAGAACCGGCTGCGAGTAGTCCTCCGCGGCCTCGTGCGCTGCCATGCGCTGAGCATACTTCGCGCGTGTCCGACCTCTTCGCGCAGGCCGCCCAGGAGCGGAGGGACGAGTACGCGCCGCTGGCGGTGCGGCTCAGGCCGCGCACGCTCGACCAGCTCGTGGGCCAGCAGCACGTGCTCGGACAGGGCTCCGCGCTCCGGCTCGCGATCGAGCAGGACCGGCCGCCGTCGATGGTCCTCTTCGGCCCGCCGGGGACGGGCAAGACGACGATCGCACGGATCGTCGCGGAGCGAACCGGCGCGGAGTTCGAGGAGCTGTCGGCCGTCTCCGCGCGCGTCGACGACGTCCGCGCCGTCATCGCCCGCGCCACCGAGCGCCTCGGCGGCAACGGCGTGCGGACGATCCTCTTCATCGACGAGATCCACCGCTTCAACAAGGCGCAGCAGGACTCGGTCTTGCACGCGGTCGAGGACGGCGTCGTGACGCTGATCGGCGCGACGACCGAGAACCCGTACTTCGAGGTCAACTCGGCGCTCCTCTCGCGCTGCACGGTGGTCGAGCTCAGCGCCCTCTCCGAGGACGAGCTCGCGGAGATCGTTCGGCGCGGCGCCGCCGCGCTCGAGGCAGACGTCGCGGACGAGCTGGTTCGGCTCGTCGCGAACCGCGCCGGGGGGGACGCGCGGAGCGCGCTCCAGATCCTCGAGCTCGCGGTCGACACGGCGCAGGCGGAGGGAACGGGGCTCGCGGAGGAGCACGTGCTCGACGCGTCCCGCAAGCGGCCGCTCCTGTACGACCGCAAGGGCGACCAGCACTACGACTTCGCATCCGCCTTCATCAAGTCGCTCCGCGGCGGGGACGCGGACGCAGCCGTGTACTACCTCGCCGCGATGCTGGAGGCGGGCGAGGATCCGCGCTTCGTCGCGCGCCGCATGGTGATCCTCGCCTCGGAGGACGTCGGGAACGCCGACCCGCGGGCGCTCGTCGTCGCCGTCGCGGCGGCCCACGCACTCGAGCTCGTCGGGCTCCCCGAGGCGCAGCTCAACCTCTCGCAGGCCGCGATCTACCTCGCGCGCGCGCCGAAGTCGAACGCGTCGGCGGTGGCGATCTGGGAGGCGCGCGCGGACGTGCGCGAGCACGGAAACGCGCGGCCGCCCGCGATGCTCCGCTCGACCGGCCATCGCAAGGCGGCGAGGGAACGGGGCCACGGCGAGGGGTACCGCTACCCGCACGACGACCCGGCCGGCTTCGAGCTCGAGTACCTCCCCGAGGCCCTGCGCGGGCGGCGGTACTATCGCCCGTCGGGCTCAGGCGAGGAGACGCGCGATGACGGTGAAGACGGGTGACAAGGCGCCCGCATTCGATCTCGAGGTGACCCACCGGGAGCGCGTCCGGCTCTCGGACTTCCTCGGCCGCTCGAACGTGCTCCTCGTCTTCCACCCCTTCGCGTTCACACCCGTGTGCGAGGAGGAGGCGCTCGACCTGCAGGAGAACATCGAGTCGTTCCGGAACGCGCAGACGGAGATCGTCCTCGTCTCCTGCGACCCGTCGCCGGCGAGACAGGCCTGGAAGAAGCAGCTCGGCGCGGAGTACACCTTCGCCTCCGACTTCTGGCCCCACGGAGCGGCGGCCGAGGCGTACGGCGTCTTCGACGAAGAGACGGGAGCGCCGCATCGCGGGACGTTCCTGATCGACCGCGAGGGGACGGTCATCTGGTCGCTCGTGAACTGGCAGGACGAGCGGCGCGAGAAGATGGTCCCCGAGTCGCTCGGGACGCTCGAGACGGCCGAGGCCAAAGCCTGAAGCGCCATTGAAACCGCTCGCGCTGCACGAGTGGGGCGACTCGGAAGCGCCGCGGATCGTCTGTCTGCACGGCGTCGCGGGGCACGGCCGCCACTTCGCGCTGCTCGCGGAGGACGCGCTCGACGACTCCCACGTCCTCGCGCCCGATCTGCTCGGACACGGCCTCTCGCCCTACGAGCCGCCGTGGGACCTCGACACGCACCTCGCGGCGATCGTGGACGTGGTCGGCGCCGAGCCCGCCGCCTACGTCGGTCACTCCTTCGGCGGGCGCCTGGCGTTCGAGATCGGCGCGCGGGCACCGGAACGCGTGACGCGGCTCGTCTTGCTCGATCCCGCAATCTGGATCCCACCCGAAGTGGCGCTCTTCGCCGCCGAGAGCGCGCGGAAGGAACGAGCGTACGTCTCCTTCGAGGAAGCGGTCGAGCAGCGCTACGTCGAGAGCCAGCTCCATTGTGCGCCCCGGGAGCTCGTCGAAGCCGAGCTTCGCATCCACCTCGCGGAGGACGACGAGGGGCTGTATCGCTATCGCTATTGCCAGTCGGCCGTCGTGGCGGCGTACTCGGAGCTGGCCAGGAAGCCGCCTCCCTTCGAGCACGTGCGGATCCCGACGCTGCTCGTCCTCGGGGCGGACTCGTACCTCTCGTACGACCACGTCCTCGACGCGCACAGGGAGGCGCTCGACGACCTGCTCGAGGTCGTCGTCGTGCCCGGAGGGCACACGCTGCTCTGGGACGCATTCGAGGAGACGGCTGCGGCGGTGCGGGGCTTCCTGGGCTCGCGCGTCGAGGCGCGATGACCTTCGTCTGCAAGTACGTCGCGTTGCACGTACCGGACCTGAAGGCCGCCGAGCGCTTCTATCGGCGGGTCTTCGCGATGGGCCTCCTCTTCCGGGAGAGCGAAGACGCAGGCGGCACCTGGCACACGCTGGGGCCGAGCTCGGCTGGGACGACGTCGACGCCCGCGGCGCAACGGTCGACATGGTCGCCCTCCAGCGCGACGATTTCGTCCTCGCACTGTTCCGAGGTCAGCCGAGCGGCGGCACCCTGTACGAGATCTGCGTCTCGTTGAACGCCCCGGAAGTCGAAGGCGTTCGCGCGCGGCTGCCCGAGGAGGTCTCGGTCGAGGACGATCAGCCC
The DNA here is from genome assembly GCA_046735575.1 of Actinomycetota bacterium. Lineage (GTDB taxonomy): Bacteria > Actinomycetota > Thermoleophilia > Gaiellales > Gaiellaceae > GMQP-bins7. The sequence goes on along the minus strand of JBKPTS010000045.1, from coordinate 6,121 downwards.
GCCTGGTTCAGCTTCGTCGACCCCTTCGGCTTTCGCTGGTCCGTCCAAGAGGACGGGCGAGGGTTCGGCAGCAGCAGGGAGATCGCAGGCCGCTGGATCTCCTGACGGCCGGGCTCAGAGCACGTACTCGTCCGCGATCGCGAGCGCCTCGTCGAGGACCGCGATCCCCTCATCCACTTCCTCGCGCGTCATCGTGAGCGGCGGGACGACCATGATCACGTTCCAGTGCGTCATCAGGTAGAGGCCGCGCTCGAGCGCGGCCCTCGCCAGCCGCGCGACGGGCGCAGCCGCCTCGCCGGAGGCGTTGAAGGGGACGAGCGGCTCGCGCGCCTCGCGACTCTTGACGAGCTCGACGCCCCAGAAGCAGCCGAGGCCCCGCACCTCGCCGATCGCCGGGTGCCTCTCGGCCAGCCCCCGCAGGCTGTCTCCCAGGTACGCGCCGACCTCGGCCGCGTTCTCGACCACGCCCTCCTCGCGGAACGCCTCGATCGAGGCGACGGCCGACGCGCACGCGAGCGGGTGCCCCGCGTAGGTCAGCCCGCCGGGAAAGAACCTGCCCCGCACCCACTCGCGCAGCTGGGGGCGCATGATCATCGCCCCGAGCGGCACGTAGCCCGAGTTGATCCCCTTCGCGACCGTGAGGATGTCCGGGACGACGTCCCAGTGGTCGCACGCGAACCAGCGGCCGGTGCGCCCGAAGCCGGCCATCACCTCGTCGAGGACGAGGAGGATCCCGTGCCGGTCGCAGACCTCTCGGATCGACTGCAGGTAGCCGGCAGGCGGCGGGATCACGCCGTTCGTCCCCGTCACGGTCTCGAGGAACACCGCGGCGACCGTCTCCGGCCCCTCGTACTCGAGGATCTCCTCGAGATGGGGCGCCCCCGCGCAGACCGGGCAGGGGTCGGGATGCCCCGCCGGGCAGCGGTACGTGTAGGGATCGAGCATCCGCACGACGCCGGGCATCCCCGGCTCGTTCGGCCAGCGGCGCGGGTCGCCCGTCAGCGAGATCGCCCCGTGCGTCGCGCCGTGGTAGGAGCGGTAGCGGACGACGATCTTGTGGCGCCCGGTGTAGAGCCGCGCGAGCTTGATCGCGTTCTCGTTCGCCTCGGCACCCGAGTTCGTGAAGAAGGACATGCAGAGGTCGCCCGGGGTCACCTCCGCGAGGAGCCGCCCGAGCTGCGAGCGCGACTCGTTCGCCATCGGCGGGCCGATCGTGCAGAGCTTGTCCGCCTGCTCCTTGATGGCCGCGAGGATCTTCGGGTGCTGGTGCCCGATCGAGACGTTGACGAGCTGCGACGCGAAGTCGAGGTAGCGCTTGCCGTCGTAGTCCCAGAAGTACCGACCCTCGGCGCCGGCGACGGGGATCGGGTTGATCGCGTCCTGGACCGACCAGCTGTAGAGGACGAACTCCTTCGCGTCCTCGACGATCTGCGCTCCGAGGTTCGCCTCCGTCGTGGCCACGCGGGCATCGTAACCGCGCCGTCGCGAAATCAGTGGCACACGGAGCGGGGACGCCGGACTAGGGGGAAGGAGCCCGGCGCCCCCGCGTCGCATTCTCGCCTAGCGAGCGGCTGCCGGCAGGAGCTCCTGGCCGAAGGCCGCGCGCTCGACGAACTGCCCGATTCCCGGCTCGGCCACGAGCTCGCCGTTCTCGACGAGGACGTTTCCGCGCAGGAGGACGACCTCGGGAGAGCCCGTCACCTCGGTTCCCTCGTACAGGTTGTAGTCCGTCCTCGAGTGCTGGTTCGCGGCGGTGATCAGGTGCCGCTTCTCCGGGTCGAAGATCACGATGTCGGCGTCGGAGCCCGGCGCGATCGTGCCCTTCCGCGGATACAGGCCGAAGAGCTTCGCCGGGTTCGTGGAGAGCAGCTCGACCATCCGGTTGAGCGAGAAGCGGCCGGTGCGGACGCCGAACTCGTGGATCATGTGGAGCCGGTTCTCGAGGCCGGGCCCGCCGTTCGGGATCTTCGAGAAGTCGTCCTTGCCGAGGGTCTTCTGCCCGTCCCAGCGGAAGGCGCAGTGGTCGGTCGAGATCACCGAGAGGGTGTCCGAGCGCACGGCGTGCCAGAGGATCTCCTGGTTCTCCTGCGCGCGCGGCGGGGGCGTGTAGACGTACTTGGCGCCCTCGAAATTCGGCCGCTCGAGGAACGTGTAGTCGACGAAGAAGTACTGCGTGCAGGTCTCGCCCCACACGTCCCAGCCCTGCTCGCGAGCCTTCGCGATCGGGTCGACCGCCTCCTTGCACGAGACGTGGACGACGTAGAGCGGCGCGCCCGCGACGCGCGCGAGCTGGATCGCACGGTTCGTCGCCTCGCCCTCGAGCTCGGGGGGGCGCGTGAGCGCGTGGAAGTGCGGCGCGGTGTTCCCCGCCGCGAGGGCCTGCTTCACGAGCACGTCGATGGCGTCGCCGTTCTCGGCGTGCACCATCACGAGCGCTCCGGTCTCCGCCGCGACCTCCATCGTGCGGAAGAGCGTCTCGTCGTCGACCATGAGCGCGCCCTTGTAGGCCATGAAGAGCTTGTACGAGGTGACACCCTGCTCGGGGAGCCGGGCGAGCTCCTCGAGCGACCCGCCCTCGTGCAGGTCCGTGACCGCCATGTGGTAGCCCATGTCGATCACCTGCTTGCCGCTGGCCTTGTCGCGCCACTCGTCGAGCGCCGCGGCGAACGAGGAGCCGTGGGGCTGGATCACGAAGTCGACGTGGCAGGTCGTGCCGCCGAAGGCCGCCGCCGTCTGCCCCGACTCGACGTCGTCGATCGTCACCGTGCCCCCGAACGGCATGTCGAGGTGCGTGTGCGGGTCGACGCATCCAGGCAGCACGTACTTCCCGTCCGCGTCGATCACGCGCTCCGCCTCGACGTCGAGCGACTCGCCGACGAGCGTGATCCGCTCGTCCTCGACGTACACGTCGCCGACGTAGTCGTCGGCGGCGGTGATGATCCGCCCGCCCTTGATCAGAAGCGACACGTCATCCCACCTCCTTCCGGAGCTTCCGGGCGCCGGGCCGCGCGTCGACGGCCCGGCGCCCCAAGCGTCGACTACTTGCCGCCTTCGACGACCGCCACCTTCGCCTTCTTCCACTTCTTCCCGTACACGTCCACGTGCGCCGCCTTCAGCTGTGCAAGCGCCTTGGCCGCGTACGTGTAGGTGGTCGCCCCGGACGGCAGGTTGTTGATCACGCCGTACTTCTTCGCGATCGTCGCCGTCTGCGCGACGGCGCCCGCCGGCGGGAGCCCGATGCCCTTCGGGTTCGGCCAGGTGAGAGCGTTGATCTCGTTCATCTGCCAGGTCTGGTGCCCGCGCCCGAGCAGCGAGCCGTTCTTGAGCACGATGTTCACGCACTCCTTCTGGTGGTCACGGCAGTAGACCCAGCCCTGGAAGGACGCCTTCAGGAACCTCACCGCCGTCGCCTGGTTCGCCTTGCTCTTGATCCAGTCGCCGCGCACGAAGACGTTGTCCTCGAGCATGCCGGTGCCCACGGCGGGGCTCGACATCTTGAAGACGTTCAGATCCGCGAGCGTGTAGAGCTTCCCGGTCTGCGGGTTCTTCGTCTCCAGCACCTGCGCGAGCTCGTTGTAGGTCATCGCCGCCGCCGCGTCGACCTGGTGCTGCAGGAACAGGTTCATGTCGAACGGCTGGTTCACGATCGTCACGTCGCCCGAGCTGTTGGGATCGATGCCGTTCTTCTGCAGCGCCGCGAAGAGCTCGGGCTGGTTGCCGCAGCACCAGACGCCGACCTTCTTGCCTCGCATCTTGGCGATCGAGTTGATCCCGCTCGACTTCCACGTCAGCTCCGTCATCCCGCTGCGGGCGAAGACCTGGGCGATCGAGACGAGGTTCGAGCCCTTCTCGCGGGTCGCGAAGAGGTTCGGCAGCCAGTCGAGGCCGAACTCGGCCTGCTTGCCCGCGACCACCGTCTCCGGAGTGATGCTCGGCCCGCCGACCTTGATCTTCACGTCGAGGCCGGCCTTCTTGTAGTAGCCCTTCGCAACCGCGGCGTAGTACCCCGCGAACTGCGCCTGCGTGACCCACTTGAGCTGCAGCGTCACCGTCGTCAGCTTCTGCTGCTTCGGCGCCGCCGACGCCACCGCCGCGAGCGCCACGAACGCCGCGCAGCCGACGGCCAGCGCCGTCACCAGCCAGTGCTTCCTCCTCATACGTGCCCCTTTCCGTTGCCTCGGTCCCGGCAGGTTCTTCGGTCGGTCGCCATTCTGACGCCTCTCACTCCCCGCCGAAAGAGCGGCTCGAGGGATGCCAGCTCGTCGTGTAGTGCTCCGCGAGCGCCACGACCCCGTAGAAGCAGATGCCGAAGACGCTCGCGAGGACGATCCCGGCCCACGCGCGCGGGAAGTCGAAGACCTGCGTGTCGTTCAGGATGCTCACCCCGAGCGCGTTCGTCGGGCCGCCGAAGTACTCGCCGACGATCGCGCCGATCATCGAGAGAACGGCGGCGATCTTGAGCCCCGTGAACATGAAGGGAAGCGAGTTCGGGACGCGCACGTAGCGCAGCGTCGCCACCTCCCCGCGCCCGTACGAGCGCATCAGCTCGATCGACGAGGGGTGCACGGAGGTGAGCCCGCGCAGCGTGTTGACCATGGTCGGGAAGAAGCACAGGACGGCCGCGATCGCCATCTTCGAGAACGGGTTCAGGAGCCCGAACCAGTTGTTCGTGATCGGCGCGAAGGCGATGATCGGCACCGCGTTGGCCGCGATCGCGAACGGCATGAAGGCCGCGCCGACGACCCGGAACCGCGCGAGCAAGAGCGCGACGACGATCCCGAGCCCGGAGCCGAGGGCGAAGCCGCCGAGCGCCTCCTTGAACGTGTAGACGCCGTTGTCCCAGAGCTGCGACTTGTTGTCCCAGAACGACTGCGCGATGTCGGTCGGCTTGGGGAGCAGGAACGTCTGCACGTCGAACGCGGTAGTCAGGCCCTGCCAGAGCGCGAGGGCGAGGACGAACACCACCACGGCCGGCAGCCAGTCTCGCACGCGGCCGCCGAGCTCCTTCGTGAGCCCCGACGGGACCGGCTCGACGATCGTGCTCAGAAGGCTTCTCCCGTCGCGAGCGTCTGCGCGGGTGCGTGACCCGCCGCGAGCGCCTCCCGCACGGCGGTCACGAGCTCGAAGAAATGCGCGTCCTCGCGTGTGGCCACGCCTCTCGGGCGGGGCAGGTCGACCGGAACGATCGCCGCGATGCGCCCCGGCCGCGCGGACATGACGACCACCCGCGTCGAGAGGAACACGGCCTCCGGGATCGAGTGCGTGACGAAGATCACAGTGCTCCCCGCCTTCTCCCAGATCCGGAGCAGCTCGAGGTTGAGACGCTCCCGGGTCATCTCGTCGAGCGCCCCGAACGGCTCGTCCATCAGCAGTAGCGAGGGGTCGAACGAGAGCGCCCGCGCGATCGAGACGCGCTGCTGCATCCCGCCCGAGAGCTCCCAGGGCCTGTTCGACTCGAACCCGCGGAGCTCGACGAGGTCGAGCATCTCCTCGACCCGCTCCTTCCGCCGGGCGCGGCTCCAGCCGAGCATCTCGAGCGGGAGCGACACGTTCTTCGCGACCGTGCGCCAGTCGTAGAGCACCGCATCCTGGAAGACGATCCCGTAGTCGTGGTCGAGCCGCGCGCGGTGCACGGTCTTCCCGTTCACGAGCACCTGCCCCGAGCTCGGCCCGACGAGGTCCCCCACGATGCGGAGGAGCGTCGACTTGCCGCACCCGGAGGGCCCGATCAGCGAGACGAACTCGCCCGGCACCACCTCGAGGTCGATGCCGGACAGGGCCGTCGTCCCGGTCCGGAACGTCTTCGAGACGCCGCGGATGGAGACGGCGCTCGACGCTTCCTGGCTGCTCACGCGAAGTGCTCCGGCGCACGGCGGACGACCACGCGCTCCGCGACGACGACGAGCGCGACGAAGATCAGCCCGAGCGCCGCGCAGACGACATTGGTCGCCCACAGGAACGTCGGCTCGAGCGAGTAGTACTGGTTGAAGTTGACGATCGCACCGCCGAGCCCGTCCTGGATCGAGGCAGGCGTCTCGCCGATGATCGCCCCGATCACGCTCGCGGTCGCGGAGATCCTGAGCGCCGTGAAGATGAACGGCAGCGATGCGGGCACTCGCAG
>JBKPTS010000044.1:0-4324 GCA_046735575.1 Actinomycetota bacterium | reverse complement strand
CGCAGGACGCGCAGCGCCTTGTTCTTGTTCTGGAGCTGCGATTTTTCGTCCTGCATCGCGACCACGATCCCGGTCGGGAGGTGCGTCACGCGGACGGCCGAGTCGGTCGTGTTCACGCTCTGGCCGCCGGGGCCCGTCGAGCGGAAGACGTCGATCTTCAGGTCCTTGTCCTCGATCTGCACCTCGACGTCCTCGACCTCGGGCATGACGGCGACGGTCGCCGTCGACGTGTGGATCCGGCCCTGCGACTCCGTTTCGGGCACGCGCTGCACCCGGTGCGTCCCGCCCTCGTACTTGAACACGGAGTACGCGCCCTGCCCCTTCACCGCGAACACGACCTCCTTGTAGCCGCCGGCCTCGTTCTCGCTCGCGGACAGGAGCTCCGTGCGGAACCGCCGTCTCTCCGCGTAGCGGGTCAGCATCCGGTACAGGTCGCCGGCCCAGAGCGCGGCCTCGTTGCCCCCCACCCCCTGGCGGATCTCGACGAGCACGTCCTTCTCGTCCGCGGGGTCCTTCTCGACGAGCGCGAGCCGGAGCTCCTCCTCGAGCCGCTCGAGCTCGCCCTCGAGCTCCTCGGCCATCGAGGCCAGCTCGGGGTCGCCGCGCGCGTCGTCGAGATCGGAGCGGGCGCTCCGCCACGCCTCTGCGAGCCGCACGGGCCCCTCGAGCTCCTTCAGCTTGCGCCCGGTCTCGGCCGCCTGGCGGCGGTCGTTGTAGACGGAGGGGTCGGACATGCGCTCCTGCGCCTCGGCGTAGGAGCGCTCCAGTTCGTCGACGAGGCGGTCGATCGAGCTCATCGGGTGATCCTAGCCCCGCTTCCCGCGCGTTCCGGCGCCCGCGAGCACGTCCGAAGCCCCGGTCTCCTACGCCATCACCTCGACGCGGGTCTCGAGCCGCTGCTGCTCCGAGGTCTCCGTCGCCTCCCGCTCGAGGACGCGCTGGAGCGCCTGAATGGACACCTCGATCTGGTCGAGCGTCGGCTCGCGCGTCGTCAGCCGCTGGAGCCAGAGGCCCGGCGCGAGCAGCGCCATCACGAAGCGGTTCTGCTGGTGCTTCCCCGCGAAGCGGATGACCTCGTACGCGAGGCCGGCGATCACCGGCAGGAGGAGGATCCGACTCAGGATCAGCCAGTGCAGCGCGGGTCGGCCCACGAACGCGAAGACGAAGATCGCGATCACCATGACCCAGAGCAAAAAAGCTGTTCCGCAACGCGGGTGAATCAAGCTGTACTTCTGCACACTGGTCGGCGTGAGGTCCGCGCCCGCCTCGAGCGCGTTGATCGTCTTGTGCTCGGCGCCGTGGTACTGGAAGACCCGCCGCAGGTCGGGGAGCAGCGAGACGAGCGCGAGGTAGGCGATGAAGATGCTGACCCGGATCGCGCCCTCGACGATCACGAAGAGCGGCGTGGAGTCGATCGGCAGCCAGCTGGTGAGGAGCGCCGGGCCGACTTTGAAGAGCATCAGCGCGAAGCCGATCGCGACCGCGAACGAGATGGCGAGCTGGGTGCGACCGATCTGCGTCTTGATCTCGCCGTTCTCGTCGCGCTCCTGGGTCATGACGTTCGCGGAGATCGCGAGCGCTTTGAACCCGATCGCGAGGGACTCGCCGAGGGCGATGACGCCGCGGACGACGGGGAGCCGCCAGATCAGGCGCCGCCGCATCGGCGAGTCGATCGGGCGGATGACCTCGGTGATGTCGCCCTCCGGGGTGCGCACCGCGACCGCCCAGCTCGAAGGGCTGCGCATCATCACGCCCTCGAGGACGGCCTGGCCCCCGTAGCTGACTTTCACGGAGTGGCCCTAGCCGCGGCGGGAGCCGGCCTTCTCGAGGCGGCGCTGGAACCGCTCCACCCGTCCGCCCGTGTCCACGAGCTTCTGCTTGCCCGTGTAGAAGGGATGACACTCGGCGCAGATCTCGACGTGCAGCTCCGGCTTCGTCGAGCGCGTCCAGAACTCGTTGCCGCACGAGCAGGTCACGTGCGCGAGGACGTATTCCGGATGGATACCCGCCTTCATGGGCTGGCCAGGATAGCAACGGCCGTCTCCGTGGCGACGTTCCCGCCCGAGACGACGCACACGGTTTTCCCTCCGTCGACCTTGCCCGAGAGGACGGCGGCGAGCGCCGCCGCGCCGGCGGGCTCGCAGGCGAGCTTCGCCCGCTGGTAGAGGAACCGGAACGCCTCCTCGATCTCCTCCTCGGAGACGAGGACGACCTCGAGCCCGAGCTCCTGCGCGGTGGTGAAGGCGTGCACGCCCGCGTGCGGCGCGTTCAGCCCGTCCGCGATGGAGGTCGGGGTGACGTCCACCCGCTCGCCGGCCTGCAGCGCCGAGTAGAGAGCAGTCGAGAGCTCGGGCTCGACCCCCACGACGCGCGCCCGTCCTTCCGTCGCGATCGCGATTCCGGAGATCAGCCCGCCGCCGCCGATGGGGACGACGATCGTCTCCACGTCGGGGACGTCCTCGAGGATCTCGAGCCCGACCGTCCCCTGCCCCGCGATCGTGTACGGGTCGTCGAAAGGATGGACGAGTGTGCGGCCGGTCTCCTCGAGCAGGACGTCGAGGCGCGCGAAGGCCTCGGCGGGATCGGCGGCCTCGAGGTCGACGACGGCCCCGTACTCCCGCGTCGCATCGACCTTCGCCCCACTGGCGGACTGGTACATGACGACGAGCGCGTCGATGCCTTCCTCCCCGGCTGCCCAGGCGACCGCCTGCGCGTGGTTCCCCGCAGAGATCGCGATGACGCCGCGCGCCTTCTCCTCCGGCGACAGGGATTCGAGCTTCGTGAGGGCTCCGCGCGGCTTGAACGAGCCGGTGCGCTGGAGGAGCTCCGCTTTGAGGAAGACGGTGGACGACGGGATGCGCAGGGGGAGCGTCGGCGTGCGGCGCAGACGGCCGGAGATGACGTCTCTGGCCCGCTCCACGTCCTCGCGGGTGACGGGGAGCGACGCCATGCGCGCGATCGTACGAGAATAGGGCCGTGGCCGTCTCTTCGCCGGAGCGCCCGATCAGGCTCGTCGTCCGCGACGCCGACCTCGCCCGCCGCCGCCTGACCGTCTTCTTCCGGCTGATCCTCGCAATCCCCGTGTTCGTCTGGCTCCTCCTCTGGGGGCTTGCCGCCTTCGTCGCCGCCTTCGTGCTCTGGCTCGGGATCCTCATCAACGGGGAGCCGCCCGACGGCATCCATGCCTTCGTCGCCGGTTACCTGCGGTACTGGGCGCACGTGTCGGCCTACGTGTTTCTCGCCGCCGACCCGTGGCCGGGCTTTCGCGGCTCGACCGAATACCCGGTCGACCTGGAGATCGACCCGCCGACGCGACAGAGCCGCTGGAAGACGCTCTTCCGCTTCTTCCTCGCGCTTCCTGTGCTCGTGCTCGCCTCGACGCTCGGCGGCACGCCGGGGGAGGGCGGCTGGCAGCTCGGAGGAGTCAACGGGCAGGGTCACGGGAGCGAGTGGCGCTTCTGGGGAGGCGTCGGGGGCGTCGCCGCCGTCTGCGCCTTCCTCACGTGGTTCGCCGCGCTCGCGCGCGGACGCGCGCCGCGCGGCCTGCGCGACCTGACCGCGTACTCGCTCAGCTACGCGGCCCAGGCGGCGGGCTATCTTCTCCTGCTCACCGACCGCTACCCGACCGCCGATCCGGCGCAGGCCGACCCGTACGCGGAGCTGCCCCCGCACCCGGTGCGCCTGAGCGTCGACGATCCGCTCGAGCGCTCGCGCCTCACCGTCTTCTTCCGGCTCCTGCTCGCGATCCCCCACTTCGTCTGGCTCACGCTCTGGGCGATCGCGGCGCTCTTCACCGTCGTCGCCGCCTGGTTCGCGGCCCTCGTCACGGGTCGAGTCCCCTCCGCGCTGCACCGCTTCCTGGCGGCGTTCCTGCGCTACGGGACGCACGTCTACGCGTACGTGACGCTCGTGGGCGCTCGCTTCCCAGGCTTCACCGGAGCCGAGGGGTCATACGGCGTCGACCTCCGGATCGCACCACCCGAGCACCAGAGCCGCTGGCTCACGCTCTTCCGTCTCTTCCTCGCCGTACCGGCGTTCTTCGTCTCCGGAGCGCTCGGCGGCGTGCTCTTCCTCGTTGCCTTCCTCGGCTGGTGGTACTCGCTCGTGACGGGCCGCGCATGTGCCGGCCTGCGGGACCTCGGGGCGGTCTGTCTCCGCTACTCGGTCCAGACGAACGCGTACTTCTTCCTCCTCACGCCGCGCTACCCGTTCGCGTCGCCGCTGCTCGAGGCCACCGCCCCACCCGCTCCGGAGGACGTCCTGCCCTCCCTCCCCACCTACTAGCGGCCTCGCCGCGACCGAAGCATGCAGGCCAACCTCGTGC
>JBKPTS010000043.1:0-25251 GCA_046735575.1 Actinomycetota bacterium | reverse complement strand
TTGTAGCCGCCGAAGGGGATCCCGGGGAAGGCGGTGTACGGCATGTTGATCCCGACCGTCCCCGACTGGAGCCGCGCCGCGATGCGGTGCCCGCGCGCCGGGTCGCCGGTCCACACGGTCGCCATCAGCCCGTAGCGGACGTCGTTCGCGAGCCGGATCGCATCCTTCTCGTCCTCGAACGGGATCACGGTGACGACCGGGCCGAAGACCTCCTCCTGCGCGATCTCGAGCGCGCTCGACTCCGCGGCGACCACGGTCGGGGGATAGAACGCGCCCGCACCCTCCGGGACCTCGCCGCCGGCGACCACTGTCGCGCCCTCTCCCGTGCCGCGCTCCACGAAGCCGTGCACCTTCTCCCGGTGCGCGGTCGAGATCAGGGAGCCCATCTGCGTCTCGTCGTCCAGCGGGTCCCCGACCCGGATCGCCTGCGCGAACTCGCCGAGCCGGGAGACGACCTCGTCGTGGAGCGACTTCTCGACGAGCACGCGCGAGCGCGCCTCGCAGCTCTGGCCCGCCGCGTAGAAGATCGACCAGGCGGCGCTCGGGAGCGCGCTCGAGAGGTCGGCATCCGCGAAGATCAGGCTCGGGCTCTTCCCGCCGAGCTCGAGCGTCAGCCGCTTCACGGGCTCCGACGCGAGGCGCATGATCTCGCCGCCCGTCCTCGTGGAGCCGGTGAAGGCCACCTTGTCGACTCCGGGATGCCGCACGAGGTAAGCGCCGGTCGTCGGCCCGTCGCCGGGCACGACGTTGACCGACCCCGGAGGGAAGCCGACCTCGGTCGCGAGCTCCGCGAGCCGGAGCGCCGTCAGCGGCGTCTGCGGGTCCGGCTTGAGGACGACGGAACAGCCCGCGGCAAGGGCCGGTGCGAGCTTCCACGTAGCCATCATGAGCGGGTAGTTCCAGGGGACGATCTGGCCCGCGACGCCGACCGGCTCCTTCAGCGAGTAGAAGAGGAGCGACCCGCCGATCGGGTTCGAGCGCCCGCCGATGGACGCGATCGCCGAGGCGTAGAAGCGGAAGTTCTCGATCGCCTGGTGCAGCTCGGCCTTGACGGACGAGATCGCCTTCCCCACGTTCCGTGCCTCGAGCTCGGCCAGCTCCTTGCGGTTCGCCGTGAGCGCGTCCGCGAGCGCGTGGAGGAGTCGCGACCGGGCCGTCCCCGAGGTCTTGCCCCAGTCTCCTTCGAGCGCGCCGCGGGCGGCTGCGACGGCGCGGTCGACGTCCGCCTCTCCGGCCATCGCGGCGCGGGCGAGCGGCTCGCCCGTCGCCGGCTCGCGTAGCTCCCGCACCTCGCCGGACGCCGGCTCGGTGAGCTCGCCGCCGATGAAGAGCCCGTACTCGCGATCGGTCGCGACCGCCATGCTCTGAATCTACCGTCCGCCTCTAGGGCCGAGCCGCAGCCTCGCCCTGCAGGAGCGAGGGATCGCGCCAGGGGCCGCCCGCCCGCGCGGCGAGGTCGGCGAAGGTCGCGCGGCCGAGGAGCTCGATCGTCGCGTCGCGGATCTCCTCCCAGACCTCCCGCATCGTGCAGCCGATCGCCATCGGGCACGGCTCGGGGTTGTGCCGCGTCGCGCACCCGATGGGCGCGAGCTGGCCCTGGAAGAGCCGCACGATGCGCTCGAGCGTGATCTCCCCCGGCTTCTTGTTCAGGCGATAGCCGCCGGACGGGCCTCGCTCGGAGCGCACGACTCCAGCCGTCCGCAGCGCCGGCATCACCTGCTCGAGCACGGACTGGGGGACGGCCGTCCGGCGCGCGAGCTCGTCCAACTTCAGCGGTCCGCCGCCCTCGAGCGTGAGGGCGAGTACCGCCCGCGTCGCGTAGTCCGTTCGTCTCGATACCCACATCTCGTTGCCTCCCGGTTCAGGCGCTCCCGTTCTTCCTTGACATGAGAGCGCACTCTCGCCTACCGTGCCGAGTTGCGCGACTAAGTCGACAAATCTTGTCGAAATTATCCACATAGCCGTCGACACACGGAACCAACACCCGAACAGGAGAAGAGGAATGCGCCGATCCCGCCTTGGAATCGCCTTCGCCGCCGTCGTGCTCACCGTCGTCGCGGCGGCTGTCGCCGTTCGCTCGGCGCCCGCGCGGAACGCTGGAGTCACGCTGAGCCTCGTCGCCTACTCCACCCCGCGTGACGCGTACGCGACGCTCATCCCGCTGTTCCAGAAGACGGCGGACGGGGACGGGGTCTCGATCACGCAGTCGTACGGCGCCTCGGGCGACCAGACGAGAGCTGTCATCGCGGGCCTGAAGGCCGACGTGGTCGAGCTCTCCCTCGCGCCGGACATGGACCAGCTCGCCCGGGCCGGGATCGTCGACCCCAGGTGGAAGAAGCAGTCCTTCGACGGGATCGTCACGAACTCGGTGGTCGTCTTCGTCGTCCGCGACGGGAACCCGAAGCACATCAAGGGCTGGAACGATCTCCTCCGCCCGGGCGTGCAGGTGGTCACCCCGAACCCGTTCCAGTCCGGCGGCGCCCGCTGGAACATCATGGCCGCCTACGGCGCCTGGCGGAAGGAAGGAAAGACGGACAAGCAGGCGCAGGCCAACCTGCTCAGGCTCTTCAGGAACGTCGTCTCGCAGGACAAGAGCGCCAGGGACGCGCTGAACACCTTCCTCGCCGGCCGCGGCGACGTGATGCTCGCGTACGAGAACGAGGCGCTCGGGGCGCGCAAGAAGGGCCAGGACGTGCAGTACGTGATCCCGAAACAGACGATCCTCATCCAGAACCCGATCGCAGTCACGAAGGCGAGCCAGGCGAAGGCCAAGGCGAACGAGTTCCTCCGCTTCCTCCGCTCGCCGGCGGCGCAGCAGGTCTGGGCCGACTGGGGCTACCGGCCGGTAGTCCCGAGCGTCCTCGCGAAGAACCGCAAGAAGTTCCCCGTCCGGCCCGGGCAGTTCACGATCGACCAGCTCGGCCTGGGCGGCTGGGACAAGGTGCAGAAGCGCTTCTTCGACCCCAAGTCGAGCGTGATGGCGCGCATCGAGAAGCAGGTCGGAGGCGTCACTGGCTAGCGGCGCCGCGATCGCCGCCGCCGCCCCGCGGAAGCGGACGCGCCCGGGCTCGAGGGACAGGGCCGGCACGGCCCTGTCCCTCGGATTCGTCACGACCTTCCTGAGCATCCTCGTCGTGCTCCCGATCGCAGCGCTCGTCTGGGAGTCGTCGAAGGCAGGCGCGGACGGGTTCCGCGAGGCGGTCACGAGCCCCGAAGCCGTCGCCGCGCTGAAGCTGACGATCGGCGCCGCGGTCGCGGTCGCGCTCCTGAACGCCGTCCTCGGAACGGTCACCGCCTGGGTCCTCGTCCGCGACGACTTCCGCGGCAAGTCGCTCGTCAACGCGATCATCGACCTTCCGTTCGCGCTGCCGACGATCGTCGCCGGCCTCACCCTCCTCGCGCTCTACGGGCCGAAGTCGCCGCTCGGCGTGGACGTCGCGTTCACGCGCACGGCGATCCTGCTCGCGATGATGTTCGTCACCCTCCCCTTCGTCGTGCGGACCGTGCAGCCGGTCCTGCAGGAGCTCGATCCCGAGGCGGAGGAGGCGGCCCGCTCGCTCGGGGCCTCGAGCTACACGACCTTCCGCCGCGTGATCTTCCCGAACATCCTCCCCGGCATCCTCTCGGGCATGGCCCTCGCGCTCGCGAAGGCGATCGGCGAGTTCGGGGCCCTCGTCATCATCACCGGCAACCTGCCGTTCAAGACCGAGGTCTCGTCCGTCTACATCTACGGGCGGATCGAAAGCGGCGACACCGCGGCGGCCGCCGCCGTGGCGGTCGTCCTCCTCGGGCTGTCCTTCCTCCTCCTGCTCGCGATCGGCGCGATCCGGCACTTCGCCACGAGGCACGACCGTGCCTAGCCGGCTCGGCCTCCGGCTCGTCGCGCTCGTCTACCTGGCGGGGATCCTGGTCGCGCCGCTCGCGATCGTGTTCTGGCGCACGTTCGAGGATCTCGGCGCGGCCTGGAGCGCGCTCACCTCGCCCGAGACGATTCACGCGTTCAAGCTCACGCTCCTCATCACCGCGATCGCGGTGCCGATCAACACGGTCTTCGGCATCGTCTGCGCGCTCGCGATCGTGCGCAGGAGGTTCCCGGGCAAGGGGCTGCTCAACGCGTTCATCGACCTCCCGCTCGCGCTCTCGCCGGTGGTGGTCGGCCTCTCGCTCTTCCTCCTCTACGGGCAGAACGGGTGGGTCGGCGGCTGGCTCGCCGACCACGACATCCAGTTCCTCTTCGCGCTGCCGGCGATGGTCGTCGCGACCATCTTCGTCTCCCTCCCGTTCGTCGCGCGCGAGGTGATCCCGACCCTGCGCGAGATCGGCGACGAGCAGGAGCAGGCGTCGCACACGCTCGGCGCGTCCGGCTGGCAGACCTTCTGGCGGATCACGCTCCCCTCGATCCGCTGGGCCGTGATCTACGGCGTGATCCTCACGACGGCTCGCTCGCTCGGCGAGTACGGCGCCGTTGCCGTCGTCTCCGGCCGCATCCAGGGGCAGACGGAGACGGCCACGCTCCGCGTCGAGGAGCAGTACGAACAGTTCGACCTGCCGGGCGCGTACGGGATCTCGATCGTGTTGGCGCTCATGGCCGTCGCCGTCCTCGTGGCCATGACGGCAATCCGACCCAAGGAGCCCGCCTGATGTCGATCGTCGTCCGCAACGTCTGCAAGCGCTTCGGCGACTTCGTCGCCGTCGACGACGTCTCGCTCGAGGTCGAGGGCGGCTCGCTGACCGCGCTCCTCGGGCCGAGCGGCTCGGGCAAGTCGACGCTGCTCCGGATCATCGCCGGCCTCGAGTGGCCCGACAGCGGCGAGATCCTCCTCTCGGGACGGGACGCGACCGCGCTCGCCCCGCAGAAGCGCGAGGTCGGCTTCGTGTTCCAGCACTACGCGGCGTTCAAGCACATGACCGTGCGCGACAACGTCGCCTTCGGGCTCGTTGTGCGGAAGCGGCCGAAGGCCGAGATCCGCGAGCGGGTCGAGGAGCTCCTGAGCCTCGTCCAGCTCCAGGGCTTCGGCGACCGCTACCCGGCGCAGCTCTCGGGCGGCCAGCGCCAGCGCATGTCACTGGCCCGCGCACTCGCACCGGAGCCGGACGTCCTCCTGCTCGACGAGCCGTTCGGCGCGCTCGACGCCCGGGTGCGGGCCGAGCTGCGCGACTGGCTCATCCGCCTGCACGACGTC
Organism: Actinomycetota bacterium; assembly: GCA_046735575.1. Taxonomy (GTDB): domain Bacteria; phylum Actinomycetota; class Thermoleophilia; order Gaiellales; family Gaiellaceae; genus GMQP-bins7. Next base: position 20,068 of record JBKPTS010000043.1, on the reverse strand, counting down.
GTCCACGTCACCACCGTCTTCGTCACGCACGACCAGGAGGAGGCGATGGAGGTCGCCGACCAGATCGCGGTCCTGAACCACGGCCGCCTGGAGCAGGTCGGGCCTCCTCGCGAGCTGTACGACGAGCCGGCGAACGAGTTCGTCATGACCTTCGTCGGCGACGCGAACGTGCTCGGGGAGGGGCTCGTGAGGCCCCATGACATCGAGCTCGCGACGGCGCCCGACGAGGGAGCCGTGGAGGCGATGATCGTGCGGGTGACGATCCTCGGCCGCGACGCGAAGATCGAGCTCCACGACGAGAGCGGCTCCGAGATCGTCGCGCTGCTCCCGCGCGACCGCTTCGAGGGCCTCGACCTCTGGCGCGGGCAGACGGTCTGGGTGCGCCCGCAGCGCGAGCGCGTGTTCGCTGTCTCGCAGAGCGTAGGCTCGACGGAGCTCTCCTAGAGCGGAGGCAGCGGCTTTGCCGATGCCGGAGCGGGCGAGAGCGTAGGCTCGACGGAGCTCTCCTAGAGCGGAGGCAGCGGCTTTGCCGATGCCGGAGCGGGATAGATCGTCTCGCCGCGCTCGAGCATCTCGACGAACTGCGCCAGCCGCCGTGCGCGCGTCTCCGGGCGCTTCGCCTCCCCCAGCCGGTAGATGATCGCGAAGCGGTTCTGGCTCGACAGGGTCTCGAAGAACGCCTTGGCCTCGGGGCGCCGGTAGAGCTCCGCCCGGAGATCCTCCGGAACCTCGGCGCGGCTCTGCGGCGCGTACGCCGCGTCCCAGCGGCCGTCCGCCTTCGCGCGCTCGACTTCCGCGAGCCCCGGCGGCTTCATCCTCCCCTCCGCGATCAGCCGCTCCGCCTTCTCCCGGTTCACCAGCGACCAGCGGCTGCGCGGACGGCGCTTGACGAACCGCTGCAGGAAGTAGGTCTCGTCGAGAGGCCGGCGCTGGCCGTCGATCCAGCCCCAGGAGATCGCGATGTCCAGGACCTCGGGGTAGCGAACCGTCTCGAGACCGGCGTTCTTCTTCGCGATCCGCAGCCAGACGTCGTCCGCCCGCTCGTGGTTCTCCGCCAGCCAGGCGTCCCACGCCCCGGCCGTCGCGAGCTCAACGCTCGAAGAGCGCAGCCTGTCCCTGACCGACACCGACGCACAGTGTCGCCAGCCCGTAGCGGCCGTCGCGCCTGCGGAGCTCGTGGAGCAGGGAGACGACGAGCCGCGCGCCGCTCATCCCGAGCGGGTGGCCAAGCGCGATCGCGCCGCCGTTCACGTTCACGCGCTCCTCGTCGAGCCCGAGCTCACGGATGACGACGAGGCTCTGGGAGGCGAAGGCCTCGTTCAGCTCGACGAGGTCGATCTCGCCCGCCTCGATCCCGGTCCGGTCGAGGAGCTTCCTCACGGCCGGGACCGGCCCGATGCCCATCACGCGGGGATCGACCCCCGCGACCGCCGAGCCGACGAAGGCGCCGAGCGGCTCGGCTCCGAGCTGCCGCGCCCGCTCCTCGCTCGTGATCACGAGTGCCGCGGCCCCGTCGTTGATGCCGCTCGAGTTTCCCGCGGTCACCGTGCCGCCCTCCCGGAACGCGGGCTTCAGCCCCGCGAGCGCCTCGGCCGTCGTTCCCGGCCGCGGGTGCTCGTCGCTCGTCACGTCGCCCACGGCCACGACCTCGTCGGCGAAACACCCCGCTCCCTGCGCCGCCGCCCAGCGCTGCTGCGAGCGCAGCGCGAATGCGTCCTGCTCCTCCCGCGTGACGCCGAACCGCTCGGCGACGTTCTCCCCCGTCTCGCCCATGGACTCGAGCGGGAACAGCGCCTCGTGCCGCGGGTTCGGGAAGCGCCAGCCGAGCGTCGTGTCCCAGACCGTCTGGTTCCCGCGGGGAAAAGCCTGCTCGGGCTTCGCCATCACGAGCGGCGCGCGGCTCATCGACTCGACGCCGCCCGCCACCACGACGTCGGCATCGCCCGCGAGCACCGCGTGACAGGCCGACACCACGGCGGAGAGCCCCGAGGCGCACAGCCGGTTCAGGGTCACGCCGGCGACCGAATCCGGCAGGCCCGCGAGCAGCGCCGCCATGCGCGCGACGTTGCGGTTGTCCTCGCCCGCCTGGTTCGCGCACCCGAAGTAGACGTCGTCGACCGCGGACGGCTCGACCCGCGCCCGCTCGACCGCAGCGGAGATAACGGCGGCCGCGAGGTCGTCCGGACGGACGTGCGCGAGCGCACCCCCGTAGCGCCCGATCGGCGTCCTGAGCGCCGAGATGACGACCGCGCGTCCCACGCGCGGCGACGTTAGCGGACGAAGTCGACCTGGATCGGGTCGGGGAACGCGCGGATCGCCTCGCCCCGCCGGAGGAGCTCCGTGACCGCCTTCCGCCCCTCCTGACCGTAGTCCTGGGTCAGCTCGTTGACGTACATCGCGACGAAGCGGTCGGCGACGGCGGCGTCGATGCCGCGCCCGAACTGCAGGGCGTACTCGAGCGCGTCCGCCCGGTGGTCGAGCCCGGTCTGGATGGCCTCTCCCAGAACCTCGGCGACGTCGTGCAGGACGGACTCGCCGAGGTCGCGGCGCGCCACGGTCACGCCCAGCGGCAGCGGCAGCCCCGTCTCGAGCAGCCACCACTCGCCGAGGTCGAGCACCTTGACGAGCCCGTAGCTCTCGAACGTGAGCTGGCCCTCGTGGATGAGCAGGCCCGCCTTCGCCCGCCCGGAAGCGATCTCCTCCGGGATCTCGGAGAACGGCAGCTCGTGGTAGCGGAAGTCGCCGAGGACGAGCCGCAGGGCGAGGAACGCGGTCGTCAGCCTTCCCGGGACGACGACCTCGGTCTGCGCCAGCTCCTCGCGGGACATCGGCTCGCCCGCGACGACGATCGGCCCGTAGCCCGAGCCGATGCTCGCGCCGTGCGGAAGGAGCGCGTAGTCCTCCTGCACGAACGGGTACGCGGCCAGCGAGATCGCCGTCACCTCGAGCCGTGCCGCCCGCGCCCACTGGTTGAGCGTCTCGATGTCGGCGAGGACCTGCTCGAACTCGAGCCCCTTGCGCTCGACGAGGTCGGTCGTCAGCGCCCAGAACATGAACGCATCGTCTGGATCCGGGCTGTGGCCGAACCTGATCCGCACGGAGGCGGGGCACCCTAGCAACGCACCTGCCGACTATGAGCCGATAACGACAAACGGCCCGGGAACGACGGCGGAGAAGGCGAGGGTCTGCCCCGCCGCCGGTGTTCGTTTCTTCAACCGCCGGCGTCAGCGGTTGAAGAACCAGCGCTCGAGCAGCGGAAGGACCTCCTTGCGCGTGAACGGCTTCGCGTCGGCGGGGCGGCCGTCCTGCTCGAGCACGCTGACGTCGTCCTCGAGCGCCTCGTTCGCGTGCTCGAGCGCGTCCTCGAGCTCGTACCCCTCGAAGATCACGTCCTCCGACCGGGGCTCGTCCGACTCGCGGAGGTGCGGGTTGACCGCACGCCCAACGGCCCAGACGGCGCCCGGCCGGCGCTCGATCCAGAAGACGATCCGCTCCTCCCGGCCGACCTCGTCGACGCCCACGAGCAACCGCTCGGCGTAGCGGCCTTCGCGCAGATTCCGTCGCATGTGCCAGGGATACAATCGCGTCCGGTGGAGGTCTTCAAGAACCTCTTCTCGTTTCTCTTCCAGCGCAGCTCGGCGGAGGAGCGCGTCGCGCAGTACGTGATCCGGGAGCACGAGCGGGGTCGCGCCCTCGACGAGGTCTTCGAAGACCGCTACGTCCAGAACCGGCTGTCGCCGGAGCAGCAGAAACGGCTGCTCGACCGGCCCGAGGTCGTGGCCGCGGTCTCGACCGAGGCACGCGAGTCGACGCGGGCGACGCTGGACGCGGCGGCCGGCTAGACCTCCCGTCCGGCGCCGGCCGCGCGGGCTCGCCGAAGCACCTCCGCCCCCAGAGCGAGATCCCACGCAGCGAGCCCGTTCGACTTGAAGACGACGATGTCGGAGTCGGACTGGCGCCCCTGCACCTCGCCGGCGACGACCTCCTGCAGCTCGTGCACCTCGAGCCAGTCGAGCACTCCCGCCTCGACCGGCTCGATGAGGTCGCCGGACTCGAGCCGCGCGCCCTCGAGCGAGTCGCAGCACACGAACGAGGCGCGTTCGAGAACGGCGTTGTCCAGCTCGCGGCGGCTCGGGTGGTTCGCGCCCACCGCCGCGACGAGCGCGCCCGGCGGGAGCCACTCGCCGCGCAGGACCGGGTCGCGCGAGCTCGTGACCGTGACGACGACGTCCTGGCTCCCGGCTTCGCGGTGGCTCTCCGCGGGCGTGGCGCCCACGCGCTCGCAGAAGCCCGCAAGCCGCTCGGGCGTCCGGCAGTAGGCGAAGACGCGCTCGAGCCCCGGAACCGCGGCGCGGATGCAGGCGACCTGGGTCTCGGCCTGCCAGCCGCAGCCGAGGACGCCGAGCGTGCGGGCGCCCCGGCGGGCGAGGTAGCGGGTCGCGACGGCAGTCGCCGCCCCCGTGCGCAGCCTGCCCAGCTGGTCTGCTTCGACGACCGCCGCGAGCCGTGGCTCCTCCGTCTCGAAGATGCAGACGACGAAGATGGCTCGCTGCGGCGTCGCGACGTACAGCTTCCCCCCGGCGAGCCCGAGCTCGAGGTCGGATGCTGCCATGTCCGCGAGCGCTCCCTCCCGGAGAGGCAGGCGCCGTCGCGGAGCGTTCAGGAGCCGGCCGGCCGCCAGCCGGTGGAACGAGGCCTCGACGACCTCGACCGCGTCCGCGGGCGTGACGAGCTCGGCGACGTCGGATTCGGTGAGGTAGAGCGGCACGAGGCGTAGGAGCTTCCGGCCGCGCATCGTAGACTCGCCGTGCTCTGGCAACGGACGATTACCTCGACCTGCGGCTCGGCGACTTCCTGCAGAACGTCGCCGAGGGGGGCCGTGCCCCGGGCGGCGGCTCTGCGGCCGCCTTCACGGTGGCGCTCGCCGCGGGGCTCGTGGCGATGGTCGCGCGCTCGTCGCGCGAGTCGTGGAAGGACGCGCGCGCCGTGGGAGCGCAGGCGACCTCCCTCCTCCAGCGGATCGTGCCGCTCGTCCGCACGGACGCCGACGCTTGGGAGGAGGCGCTCGGAGAGCTCCGCGCCGCCTCCGAGGGAGGAGGCGCCGACGTTCTCGAGCAGAAGCTCGAAGGCGCAGCGGCGATCCCCGTCCTGATCGCCGAGGCGGCCGTCGACGCTGCGCTGCTCGGCGAGCTCGCGGCAGACCGCGGCGAGGGCTCCTACCGCGCCGATGCCGCCGTGGCGGCGGTCCTCGCCGCAGCAGCGGCCCAGGCGGCCGCCCACCTCGTCGAGGTGAATCTCGCGGTCCGCGAGGACGATCCGCGGCTCGCCCAGGCCCGTGCGAGCGCCGAGGCGGCAGCGGGTGCGGCCGGGCGCGCTCTCGACGCGGCTCGGTAGGTGCGGTTTGATGAGGCAGGTGCCTGCCACGCTCACCGACTCCCAGCTCGTGCAGCGCTGCCGCGAGGGTGATCCCGGAGCCTGGAACGAGCTCGTCGAACGCTTCTCGCGCTACGTGTACGCCATCTGCGTGCAGGGGTTCCGCCTGCGCGAGCAGGACGCCGAGGACGTCTTCCAGGAGGTCTTCACCCGCGTCTACTCACGGCTCGACACGCTGCGCGACGACTCTGCAGTCCGACCGTGGATCGCCCAGCTGACGCGCCGCCTCTGCCTCGACACGCTGGCGGCCAGCTCACGGGTGCAGCCTTCGGAGGAGATTCTCGCCCCGGCAGAGGAGCAGGCTCTCGAGGACATCGACGAGGCCTTCGCCGTGCGCGAGGCCATGACTGCGCTCTCGGAGCCGTGCCAGGAGGTGCTCGACCGCTTCTTCGCGCGCGACGAGAGCTACCGCACGATCTCCGCCGAGCTCCAGCTGCCGGCCGGGACGATCGCGAGCCGCATCTCCCGCTGCCTCGTGCAGCTTCGCGAGCGGCTCGAGGGAAGAAACGAGGGGGCAACGCCGTCTAGCGGGTAGATGAGCGGCGGCCTCGGATACGACGAAGAGCGCCTCGGCGCGCTCCTGCGCAGGCTCCCTCCCGCCCCGACGGGATGGGTGCAGGCGGCGCAGGAGCTTCCGCGCTGGCGGCGCTCGCTCGAGGACATCGTGGCGCGGGCCGAGGCGGACATCGCCTTCCGGGACGCGCTCCTCGCCGATCTCGAGTCGGCGCTCGAACAGGAGGGCTACGAGCCCGACCGGCGCGTGCTCGACGAGCTGCGCGAGCGCTACGGCGAGCGCTGAGCCGCCCGCAGCGCGTCCCCTTTACGATCCCGCATCTATGAGCGAGGTCGCGGCCCACGCAGGCGAGAGCCTTCCCGCGTGGAGCCTTCCGAGCGACGCCGTCGACCGCATCTCCCTGCCGGTTCACTGGCCCGACCGGGTGACGAGGGAGTGGGCGTGGGGGGACTCGAAGGGCGCGGGGACGCGGGTATGCATCCTCGACTCCGGGGTCGAGCCCGGCCACCCGCTCGTCGGCGACCTCGAGAGCGCGGTCGCGATCTCGCTCGGCGAGAAGGACGAGCTGATCGTCTCCGCGGACGAGGAGGGGGACCTGTCAGGGCACGGGACGGCCTGCGCCGGCATCGTCCGGGCGCTCGCTCCCGAGTGCGGCCTCGCGAGCGTGCGCGTCCTCGGCGCAGGTTTCACCGGCACCGGAGGCGTCCTGCTCGCTGGTCTCCGCTACGCCGTGGAGCAGGGCTTCGACGTCATCAACATGAGCCTCTCGACGACGAAGAAGCCTTTCGCCGCCGTGCTGCACGAGCTCGCGGACAGCGCCTACTTCCGGCGCACCGTCCTCGTCGCGTCGGCGCACAACATGCCGGTCGAGAGCTACCCGTGGCGCTTCTCGTCCGTGATCTCGGTCGGTAGCCACGAGGAGCCCGACCCGCTGACGTTCTTCTACAACCCGAGCCCGCCCGTCGAGTTCTTCGGGAGAGGCGTGAACGTCAGGGTCGCGTGGCTCGGGAAGAGGTCGGCCGTCGTCTCCGGCAACAGCTTCGCCACTCCGCACATCGCCGGCATCTGCGCGCTGATCATGGCCAAGCACCCCGAGCTGACGCCGTTCCAGCTGAAGAGCGTGCTCTACCTGACTGCATCCAACGTTGGGGGTGGATCGTGACGGACCAGAACGAGCTGCAAGCGGCGGTCGCGGCCGGGGTCACCGGCTCGGAGGAGTCCTTCCGCGCGCTCCTTTCGGCCATCGTGGAGGTCGCCCGCTCCATCTTCGGGGCGAAGGCGTCCTCGATCCTCCTCCTCGACGAGGAGACGGACGAGCTCGTCTTCGCCGCGGTCGTGGGTGAGGGCGAGGAGACCCTCGTCGGCGTGCGCTTCCCCGCCGGGACGGGCATCGCCGGCTGGGTCCTCGCGACGCGCACGCCGCTCGTCATCGAGGACGTGCACAAGGACCCGCGCTTCGCGAGCGACGTGGCCGAGGACACGGGGTTCGTGCCGAAGGGGCTCATGGCGGCGCCGCTCCTCTACGACGAGCGGGCGCTGGGCGTCCTCGAGGTGCTCGACCGGCCGGAGCGCTCGCTCTTCAGCCTGCAGGAGATGGAGCTGCTCGGCCTCTTCGCGAACCAGGCGGCCATCGCCGTGGATCTCCTCCTGCGCGCCCGAGCCGCCGAGCGGATCCTCGCCGGGGGTGAGGGAGACCTCGCGGTCGTCGCCAGGCTGGCGCAGGCGGTCGACGTGCTCGAGGACCGGGAGCGAACGGCGGGGCTCGAGCTCCTGCGCAACCTCGCGGACACGCTCGGCGCGCCTGGGCTCCCGCAATAGGGGACGAAGAAAGGCCCGGGCGGCTGAGCCGCCCGGGCCGTCGGAGATCGTTACGCCTGCCGAGCTACTTGTCGGCAGGCTTCTCGAAGCCCTCTGCGCCCTCGAACCCGCGGGGGCCCTCGAAGCCGTGCGCCTCGACGTCCGGCTCCTCGTCGCTCGTCGCCTCGTAGCCCTCTGCGCCCTCGAACCCGCGCGGACCCTCGAAGCCGTGGCCCTCGACCTCGGCGTCGTCCGAGGCCTCGTAGCCCTCGGCGCCTTCGTAACCTTCTGCTCCGCGACGCTCGTGCTCAGCCATCTCCTGCTCCTCTCGTTCGCGCGCTCGCAGCGCTGTTTCCAACTCACTAGACACCTGACGAGCCCGGAATCTTCCCTGCGCCCTTCCAATTTGGCAAGGGAGCGTGCGATGCTCTCGCCGTGCGGGGGCTGGGGAAGCGGATCGCCGACTCCAAAGCGGCCTTCGCAGCCGTCCTCGCGAACCGGAGCCTGCGCCGTCTCGAGCTCGCGTGGGCGTGCTCGATCGTCGGGCACTGGGCCTACATCGTCGGCGTCTCCGTCTACGCGTACGACGTCGGAGGAAAGGGCGCCGTCGGCCTCGTCTTCGCGCTGCGCCTCATCCCGGCCGCGCTCCTCGCGCCGTTCGCGGGGCTGCTCGGCGACCGCTACCGGCGCGAGCACGTCCTGCTCGCCTCCACCCTCGCGCGCGTCGTCCTCATGGCGGCGGCTGCCGCCTGTGTCTTCCTCGACGCGCCGGCGGCGGCCGTCTACGCGCTCGCCGTCGCAGCCGCCATCGCCACCGTCCCCTTCCGCTCGACGCAGGCCGCGCTGACGCCCGCGCTCGCCCGCACGCCGGCCGAGCTGACCGCGGCCAACGCCGTCGCCAGCACGATCGAGAGCCTCGCCATCTTCGTCGGCCCCATGCTCGCCGGCCTCGTGCTCTCGTTCGCGTCGACGGGAGTCGTGTTCTCGCTGAACGCAGGCCTCGTCGCGCTGGCCGCGCTCGTGCTCCTCGGGCTCCGCTCCCCGGAGGTCGTGCGCGAGAGCGAGGTCGAGGCGGGGACGATCCTGGCCGAGGCCGGGGCCGGCTTCGCGACCATCGGCAGGAACTCGTCGCTGCGCGTCCTCATCGGGCTCTTCAGCGCGCAGACCTTCGTCGCCGGCGCGCTTCAGGTCTACATCGTCGTGATGGCCTTCCAGCTGCTCGGCCAGGGCGACTCGGCGGTCGGCTTCCTCAACTCCGCGATGGGCGTCGGCGCGCTCGTCGGCGGTGTGGCGGCGCTCTCGTTGACGGGCGCGGAGCGGCTCAGCCTCCCCTTCGCGCTCGGCGTCCTCGGCTGGGGCATCCCCCTCGTCCTGCTCGGGATCCACTCGAGCACCGCGCTCGCGCTCGTCCTGCTCGCCGTCGTCGGGATCGGGAACTCCGTACTCGACGTCGCCGCCTTCACGCTCGTCCAGCGGGCGGTTGCGGACGAGGTCCTCGCGCGGGTCTTCGGCGTGATCCAGATGCTCTGGTGGCTCGCTCTCGCCCTGGGCGCGCTCGTCTCGCCGGCGCTCGTGAGCTGGCTCGGCATCGAGACGGCGCTGATCGTCACGGGGGCCGCGCTCGTCGTCCTGGTCGCGCTCCTCTGGGTGCCGCTGCGCACGATCGACCGCAGGTCGGCTCCGCCGGAGGCGTCGGAGCTCCGGATCCTGGCCTCGGTCCCGATCTTCGCGCCGCTCCCGGGCATGTCCCTCGAGCACCTCGCCGGCCGCCTCGTCCCGCTGCGGCTCGAGCCGGGGACGGTGGTCGTGCGTCAGGGCGACGCGGGCGATCGCTTCTACATGCTGGTCGAGGGCGAGGTGGAGGTCTCGGAGGACGGCCGGACGCTCTCGACGCTCGGCTCCGGCGGCTACTTCGGGGAGATCGCGCTCCTGCGCGACCTGCCCCGCACTGCGACGGTGACGGCCAGGACGCCCGTCGTCCTCTACGCCCTCGACCGCGAGGACTTCCTCGCCGCCGTCACGGGCCACGCGCCGAGCTCCGAGGCCGCGGAGGAGGTAGTGAGCGCGCGCCTTGCCGGCCTGCCCGCTCCGGGCATCCCGTTCTCGAGCGCCTGAGCCCCGGGCGGAGCGCCCTCCTCCGCGCCGGGCGACCCGCGGCTGCTACACCGTCGCGGTGAGCGCGAGCTGCTCCCACCTCGACACGATCGAAGTCACCGCGCTTCCCGCCGACATCCCCGGCTGCGAAGACTGCCTCGCGAACGGAGGGTGGTGGGTGCACCTGCGGATGTGCCAGGCCTGCGGGCACATCGGCTGCTGCGACCAGTCCCCGGGGAGGCACGCCCGCGAGCACGCCCGGACCGCGGCCCATCCGATCGTGCGCTCAGCCGAGCCGGGCGAGGACTGGAGCTGGTGCTTCGTCGACGAGATCATGTTCGTCGTGACCCCGACCTGAGGTCGCCCGAGGCGACGCTCGACGTCCGGGCCTGCTCGACATCCACGTCCGGCCCGTCGCCGTTCCTCCGAGGGCCGACGAGGTACCACGCCTCCATCTCGCCCTTGCCCTTGACCGAGATGGTTCCCCTCGGCTCGCAGACGAACTCGTCCTCGAGCAGCTCCTTCGTCGCCCGGGTGACCTGGATCCGCCCCGAGGTCCCGTGCGACTCCATGCGGCTCGCAGTGTTCACCGCGTCGCCCCAGAGGTCGTAGAGGAAACGCTTGCGGCCGATGACGCCCGCGACCACCGGCCCCGAGTTGATACCGACGCGCAGCTCCAGCCCGAGCTGCCCGATCTCGTCGTCCGCGCACATCGCCGCCTGCATGTCGAGCGCCATGCGAGCGAGCGCGTGAGCGTGGTCGGGCCTCGGCGCGGGGACGCCCGCCGCGACCATGTAACAGTCCCCGATCGTCTTGATCTTCTCGAGCCCGTGGCGCTCGGCGAGCACGTCGAAGTGGCTGAACAGGCGGTCGAGCACGCCGACCACTTCGGCGGGGGGAAGCCGGTCCGCGAGCGGGGTGAAGTCCACGACGTCGGCGAACAGGATCGACGCGGAGCCGAACTGGTCCGCGATCGTCCGCGTCTCGGCCTTCAGCTTCTCGGCGATCGACTGCGGAAGGATGTTGAGCAGCAGGCTCTCCGACTTCGCCTGCTCCGCTCGCAGGGCTGCGAGGGCGCTCCGGCGTTCGCGGGCGAAGACGGCGAGCAGCGTGAATACGATCGTGCCGCCGACGGTCACGTTGAGCGCCAGCATGGTGCTCGTGAACCACTCGGGGACCGCCGGGGACACGCCGCCGAGCAGCTCTCCGAGGATGCCCGAGCCGAGAAACACGACGACCCACGAGACGTACCAGCGCGCTGCGCTTCGCACGTCGCTGAACACGAGCGCTCCCAGCGGCGCAAGGATCCCCCACAGGCCGACCCCGCCGGAGGCGAGGAACCCTCCGAGCGGGATCATCGACAGCGTGGGCGCGAGCAGGATGGCGACCTGACCGATACGCAGGAACTGGCCGAAGTTCCGCGTGCGCGAGAACACGACGAGTGCCGCCAGCAGGGTCGCGAAGTACGCGAGCGGCGCCCAGCCCACCGGCGATCCGAACCCCAGATAGAACGCCGACCAGAGCAGGGAGACCGGCAGGATCAACACCGAGATCAGCACGAGCAGCGCCTTGCTCGCGCGGACGTCCTCGTCGTCGTGTGGATCCGCGCCGATTCGCGCGAGACGCTCCAGAGCCCGATCGACGAGGCCTCGGATTCGGCTCACGTCACTCACAGAGGAGACGGTAGTCGCGGCATTTTCGCTGCGCCACGGGGCTGGCCTCGAAGCGGCATCGGCTTTCTCTGCTGAGCAGCGGAGCTATCGCAGCTGCCCAACCACCAGGTCGGCGATCGACAGCGACGCGGTGAGTCCGGGCGACTCGATCCCGAAGAGATGCACGAGGCCGGGCACGCCGTGCGCGTCCGGACCCTGCACGACGAAGTCCGCGGCCGGTGCACCCTCGCCTGAGATCTTGGGACGGATGCCGGCGTAATCCGGTACGAGCGCGTCTTCCGGCAGCCCCGGCCAGTAGCACCTGATCGCAGCGTAGAAACGGTCGGCCCGTCGCGGATCCACCGTGTAGTCGATCGTCTCGACCCACTCGACGTCGGGGCCGAAGCGCGCCCGTCCCCCGAGGTCGAGCGTCATGTGCACCCCGAGGCCGCCCGGCTCGGGCACCGGGTACACGAGACGCGCGAACGGGGGGCGCGCGGCCAGCGCGTAGTAGTTGCCCTTGGCGTAGAGCTCGGGCGGAGCCAGCTGCACCGGGTAGCCGTCAATCGAGCGGGCGACACTTGGCGCCCTCAGCCCTGCGCTGTTCACCACCTGAGCGGCGAGGATGGGCTCCGCACCGGCGACGTGCAGCTCGATGCCTTCGCTCTGTACCACCCCCCTCGTGAGCTCGCACCTCAACGCAAGCATGGCACCCGCGCGCTCGGCGTCGCCGAGGAAGGCATGCAGCAACGCATGGCTGTCGACGATCCCGGTGGACGGCGAGTGCAGCGCGGCCACACACTCGAGCTCCGGCTCCAGCTCTCGGGCGTGGTCCGCGGCTATGTGCACGACGTCCGTGACGTCGTTCGCGTGCGCCTTCCGCCGGATGGCCTCGAGCTCGTCGAGCTGGGTGGCGTCGGTCGCGACGATCAGCTTGCCGCAACGCCGGTATGGCACCCCGCGCTCGTCGCAGTAGGTGTACAGGCGCTCCCGACCCTCGACACACGAGCGTGCTTTGAGCGAGCCTCGCGAGTAGTAGATCCCGGCGTGGACGACCTCCGAGTTGCGCGAGCTCGCGTGCGTGCCGATGGCGCTCTCGGCCTCCAGGATCACGACCTCGCGGCCCGACATCGCGAGAGAGCGCGCGGCAGCGAGGCCGACCACCCCCGAGCCGACTACGACGGCATCGACGCGATCCATCCCTTGGCAACCCCGGTTGCGCGCTCTCCCACCGGAGCAGCTCGCGGAGCGAGGAACAGCATCGGATTCCCTGCCACTCGGCGAGCGCGCCGTCGACGAGGCTCGTCAGCGGTCGGGGGCCTATCCACGCGATCAGCGAGAGCGCTACCCCGACACCCGCCGTTCCACGTCGTCGCGACGCCACTCCCGGTAGGCATCTAGCTGAAGTACTCGAAACCGCTTGATTGAGCCATGCGCCCGGCATGATTCGAACATGCGGCCTCTGCCTCCGCAGGGCAGCGCTCTATCCCCTGAGCTACGGGCGCGGGGCGACCAAGTCTAGCTGGCGCGCCGTCCGGGAGCCGACGGTGAGCTCGGCCTCCGGAGGCACCTCCCGCCGGACGTAGGCGAGCGCCACGACGCCGTGCTCGGGGTCGGGCGCGGAGCTCGTCACGCGGCCCACGGCCTTCCCGTCTTGCGTCACCTCTGCGTCCGCGTCCGGGGCCTCGCCCGCGAGCACGAGCACGCGGAGCATCCGGTTCGGGTGGCCGCGGTAGTGGAGTCGCGCCACCGGCTCCTGGCCCGGGTAGCAGCCTTTCGTGAAGCTGACCGCGCGCTCGTCGAGCCCGGCCTCCGCGGGCAGCACCCGCTCGTCGAGCTCGCGGCCGAAGCGCGGGGTCCGGGCGAGGATGCGCAGCCGCTCGAGCTCGTCCGCGTCGAGCTCGCCCCACTCGGGGGGCTCGTCGTCGACGAGCTCGTAGGCCGGAACGCCGTAGTCGCGGTTCGCGACCGCCCCCGGCGGCGCCTCCCTCCCGAGCACGAGGACGGACTCGTGCGCCTCGACCTCGATCGCCGCCTTGGCAGCGAACCTGCTGCGGACGAGCTCCTGCCGCAGCGACTCCGCGAGCTCCGGCTCCGTGAGGAGCAGGAAGTCGTCGACTCCGCGTCGCCACACGGTCATGGGGGCGATCACACGCGCCTTCGGCGTCAGGAGCAGCGCCTCGCACGACTCGCCGACCTCGAGCGTCTCGACCTCGTTCGAGAGCATCCGCTCCAGGTAGGAGGCCGCATCGGGGCCGGTCACGCCGACGAACCCACGCGGTCGCCGTGCGGTGTGGACAGCGGTTCCCGGCACGCGACTAGTGTAGGAACGTGTTCCGGGGCCGCGCGGAGAAGAAGGTCGTCGAGGCCGGCTACGACCCCGCGCGTCTTCCCCCGGGCCAGTACCTGACCGAGAAGTGGCCCGTCCTGCACGCGGGCGGCATCCCCGAGACCGACCTCGCGACCTGGGACTTCGCCGTCTGGGGCGAGGTCGAGAGCCCGATCCGCCTGAGCTGGGACGAGCTCGACGCGCTCCCGAAGACGAGCGTCACCGAGGACATCCACTGCGTGACGCGCTGGAGCCGCTTCGACGCCACCTTCGAGGGCGTCCCTTGGAGCGAGATCGCGAAGCTCGTCCAGCCTGGCGAGTCCGCACACTTCGCGATCGCGCACGCCGAGCAGGGTTTCACGTCGAACGTCCCGCTCGCGTCGCTCGAGGACCCGCTCGCGCTCCTCGCCACCCGTGCCGACGGGCGGCCGCTGACGCCCGAGCACGGCTGGCCGCTCCGCCTCGTGGTCCCCGGCAAGTACTTCTGGAAGAGCGCGAAGTGGCTGCACGGCATCGAGCTGAGCGCCGTCGACAAGCCGGGCTTCTGGGAACGGTACGGCTACCACAACGACGCCGACCCGTTCCGGGAGGAGCGCTACGCGTTCTAGGCGCTCGCGCGTCGGATTTGCCCCATCCGGGGGATGAGCGGAGGGGCCGGGACGACGAAAACCTGTGTAACCCATCCTCCCCAGTTCTTCCCCCTCTGAGTGGCCGTCCCAGCGGCCACTCTTCGTTTCTCGGTGGTGGGGGAACCCATGGTTCCCCACCTGCCCCCTCCTTCGCCGCGTCTACCGCTCAGCCGCGCTTGGCCTCCCGGGCGAATGAATCGCCCTCCGGCCCTGCGGCCTTCCGCTATCGGAGAAAGAGGGACTACGCGACTGCTGCCGGCGCTTGCGGCTGCGCCACGCCGATCATCGAATCCCGGCTGACGAGCCCGGCGAGCTCCTCCTCCGACAGCGACTCGGTGCCGGGCGGGCGGCGGGGGATCACGAGGTAGCGGACGTCGGCCGTCGAGTCCACGACGCGCACCTCCACGTCGTCCTCGAGCTCGACGCCGAACTCCTCGAGGACGCCGCGCGGCTCGGAGACGGCCCGCGAGCGGTAGGGAAGGCTCTTGTACCAGTCGGGCGGCGGGCCGAGGAGCGCTCGCGGGTAGCAGGAGCAGAGCGTGCAGACGACGAGGTGGTGGACGTCCTCGGTGTTCTCGAGCGCAAGCACGACGGGCGAGGATCCGGGGTCGAGTCCGAGCTCGAGCGCAGCCGCGCGGGCATCCGCGAGCAGGCGCGACTTGAAGTCGTCGTCGACCCAGGCGCGGGCCACGAGCCTCGCTCCATCCGCAGGCGTCCGCGAGACGAGCCAGTCGATTCCGCGCCGCACGTCCTCGCGCGAGATCACGCCCTTCTCGACCAGGAGCTCCTCGAGGGCGCGGATGCGCGCGGCAGGGGGCGGCTCGTCGCCGTTCGCGATCGGCGCATGCGGATGCTCGTGGTCGTGCTCGTGGGTCATTCCGCCTCCTCCAGCCACTGTTCGAACACGTCGACGTAGATCCGGTCTCCCTGCACGGCCCCCGGCCAGACGTCCTTCGACTCGAAGCGCACGAGATACAAGGCCCGCTCGGGCAGGCCCGGCTTGCCGTATGCCCGCGTCTCCGGGTTCGTGAAGTCTCCCTGTCTCCGCTCGATCACGCCGACGGAGCCCTTCACGTATCCCGGCGTGCGATGGTGGCCCCGATGCGTGCGGTCGGAAACGCGCACGCGCTGTCCGGGCACGAGCGTCACGACCCGATCCTCGCGTCCAGCTCGCCCTCCGCGAGCACGCCCTTCTCGGTCAAGATCGTCTCCATCGCGTAGAGCCAGCGCTCGTAGTAGGAAGCGCGCTCGTACGCCTCCGGCGGCATGCTCTCGATGCCGCGCCGCATCTCGTCCACGTTCATCAGGCCATGCCTTCCGAGCGCGCCGGCAAGGGCGTCGGCGTGCAGCTCCCAGTCGGCGAGCTCGTGCTCCGAGCGGTCGATCGGCTCGTTCGTCGCCCGGCCGCCGCGATCATGCACCCCGCGCTCCACGAGCGGATCGTAGACGCCCTGGCTGAACGAGAAGGCCGGCGTCGAGCCCCTAAGGTACGGCGCAATGACGTGCCCGAATTGTGGTCGGGTCAATCCGGAGGGAGCCCGGTTCTGCAATGCCTGCGCGAGCCCGCTCGAGGCGGCGGAGCGGGAGCTCGTCGAGGAGCGAAAGGTCGTGACCGTCGTATTCGTCGACCTCGTCGGGTTCACGGCACGCGCCGAGGAGCTGGACCCGGAGGACGTTCGCGGAGTGCTCGCCCCGTACCACGCTCGCCTTCGCTCGGAGCTCGAGCGCCACGGCGGGACCGTGGAGAAGTTCATCGGCGACGCAGTGATGGCCGTCTTCGGCGCTCCGATGGCGCACGAGGACGATCCCGAGCGCGCAGTCCGCGCAGCTCTCGCCATCCGCGACTGGATCGCGGAGCAAGTCGACATGCAGGTACGGATCGCAGTGCACACCGGCGAGGCCGTCGTCAGCCTCGGCGCGCGGGCGGCCGAGGGCGAGTCGCTCGTGGCAGGCGATGTCGTGAATACGGCCGCGCGCATGCAGGCAGCGGCCCCGGCCGACGACGTGCTCGTCGGCGAGGTCACGTACCGGGCGACCCGGGACACCGTTCGCTACCGCGACGCCGAGCCCGTGCAGGCGAAAGGCAAGCGCGAGCCGATCCGCGTCTGGGTTGCGGTCGAGCCCGTCGCGCGCCTCGGCGTCGACGTCACCACGCATCCGACGACGGCGCTCGTCGGACGGGATCGGGAGCTCGAGCTGCTCCGGTCGCTGCTCCAGCGCGTCCGCGAAGAGCGCTCCGCGCAGCTCGTCACGCTCGTCGGCGTCCCCGGGATCGGCAAGTCGAGGCTCGTCGCGGAGCTCGCCGCGACCGTGGAGGGCGAGGAAGAGCTCGTGACCTGGCGCCAGGGCCGCTGCCTTCCGTACGGCGAGAGCTTCACGTACTGGGCGCTCGGGGAGATCGTCAAGGCAGAGGCCGGGATCCTCGAGACCGACGCTCCGGCGGTCGCGCAGACGAAGCTGACCGACGCCGTCGCGCGTCTCGTGCCCGACCCGAGCGAAGGACGCTGGGTGGTGGCCGAGCTCCGAGCGCTGGTCGGGCTCGCGCCCGGACCGCAGCCGCAATCGACGGTTGAGTCTGCGACGGCGGCCTGGCGGCGCTTCCTCGAGGCTGTCGCCGAACGCCGGCCGTCCGTGCTCGTACTCGAGGATCTGCACTGGGCGGACGACGGATTGCTCGATTTCGTGGACGACGTCGTCGACTGGCTTCGCACCGTCCCCGTCCTCATCGTCGCGACCGCGCGCCCGGAGTTGCTCGAGCGCCGCCACTCCTGGGGAGGCGGGAAGGCAAACGCGAGCACGATCTCCCTGCAGCCGCTCGCGGAAGACGAGGTCGTGCGCCTGGTCGCCGGCCTGCTCGAGCAGCCGCTCCAGCTCGCGGACGACCAGCGGGCGCTGCTCGAGCGTGCGGGCGGCAACCCGCTCTTCGCAGAGCAGTACGCGCGCATGCTCCGCGAGCGCGGGACGGCCGCAGCGCTGCCGGAGTCCGTTCAAGCCCTCATCGCCTCCCGGCTCGACGCGCTTCCGACAGCCGAGAAGGGGTTGGTCCAGGAGGCAGCGGTGCACGGCAAGGTGTTCTGGCTCGGAGGTGTCGCCTCGGCCGGCGGCATCTCCAGTGCAGACGCCGATCGGCACCTGCGCGCGCTCGAGCGGAAGGACTTCGTCCGCCGCGAGCGGGCGTCGACCGTCGCCGGCGACACGCAATACAGCTTCCAGCACGTCCTGCTGCGGGACGTCGCCTACGGGCAGATCCCCCGTCGCGAGCGAGGCGAGAAGCACCGCCGAGCCGGCGACTGGCTCGAAGGTCTCGGACGCCCCGACGACCACGCTGAGCTGCTCGCGCACCATTATCGGCAGGCTCTAGACCTCGCACGCGCTGCCGGCATCGAGGACGACCCGAGACTGGTGCGGCAGGCGCGTGCGGCGCTGCGCGCCGCCGGAGAGCGGGCGACGACCCTTTCGGCGTTCCAGACCGCCGCCGAGTTCTTCGCCGCCGCGCTCGAGCTCGCCTCGCCGGAGGATACGGATCGGCCACGGCTCCTCCTCGAGCGTGCTCGGTCGCTGGCAGTCCTCGGTCAGGCCCCCGCGACCCTTGCGCAGGAGGCGCTCGACGCGTTTCGGGAGGCAGGAGACGACGAGGGACAGGCCGAGGCGGCGACGACACTCGCACGCCTTGCCTGGCGCGCAGGAGATCGCGCGCAAACGGACAGGTTCATGTCGATGGCCCTCGAGGCAGTTCGCGACCGCCCGGCATCGCGTGCTCGGGCTTTTGCGCTTGCGAGCCAGTGCGGTTTCCACATGCTTGCAGGCAGGTTCGAGGAATCGCTCGAGGTCGGAGCCGAGGCCCTCACTCTCGCCGAGAAGTTGGAGCTGGACGATCAGCGGGCGCGAGTCCACATCCTCGTCGGGTGCTCCCGCTGCTGCCTCGGCGACAGCGAAGGGTTCACGGAGATCGAGTCCGGAATCGCGATCGCAGACGCGGCAGGCGCGGTCGAGCAGGTTTCCCTCGGCTACGCGAACCTCTCGAGCGAGCTCGTCTTCTTCGCGCGACTCGACGAGGCGCGGATCGCACTTCAGCGGAGCGTGGAGACCGCAGAGCGCCACGGGTTCTCGAGGCGTTCGCAGCGTGACGAAGCTGCCGGCTGGGCGTTGGCCGACGGACGCTGGGACGAGGCCCTGGAGCTTGCGGACGCGCTGCTCGAGGCGGATGGAAGCCCGGCATACGGCGATCCCGTCGTGCTCGCCCTTCGCGCCTGGATCCTCATGGCGCGCGGAGACGCCGCCCGCGCCGAGCGCGACAGCTCGCGCGCGGCCAGCCTGGCAGCTGCGTCCGATGCGCAGGCCCAGGCCCAGGCGTTCTGCGTGCGCGCGCACGTCGCGCTGGCGTCGGGCAAGCGAGGCGAGGCCGACGAGCTCGCCTCAAGGCTGCTAGGCATCGGCTCCGTCATGGTTCCGGCGCTCTGCTCGCCCTTCCCCATGCTGACGGACGTCGCCTGGCTGTTCCGCGACCTCGGCCGCGGGGCGGAGCTCAGGGAGGCGGTACTCGACGCGACGCCAATCGCGTCCGCGTGGGTCGACGCCTCGAAGGCGATCTGCGACGGCGAGCTTCGAAAGGCTGCCGTGATCGCCGACGGCGTCGGCCACCCCGCGGCCGCCGCGTACGCGCACCTGCGCGCCGGCCTGGCTCTGGCGGAGGCGGGCGACTTCTCCGGCGCCGCGGCGGAGAGGGCTCTTGCCGACCCCTTCCACGAGGCGGTAGGCGCCGTCTCCCTGCTCGAGGATCCGGCCGGCGGCCCTGCGCTGCGAGAGCACCGGAGCTGAAAACGAAAAGGGCCGGCGTTTGCCGGCCCTCTCCGCTGCTCCTGAGAAGCGGGCGCTTCTAGAAGTCCATCCCGCCGCCGGGCATGCCGGCAGGCATCGCGGGCTGCTTCTCCGGCATCTCGGCCACGACCGCCTCGGTCGTGACGATGTTCTTCGCGATCGACGCCGCGTTCTGCAGCGCCGAGCGAGTGACCATCGTCGGGTCGATGACACCGGCCTTGACGAGGTCCTCGATCTCGCCCGACTCGACGTTCAGACCGTGCCCCTTCGCAGCCGAGCGGACGTCGTTGATGACGACCGAGCCCTCGAGCCCCGCGTTGTACGCCAGCTGTCGGACCGGCTCCTCGAGGGCGCGAAGGATGATGTGGGCACCAGTCCGCTCGTCGCCGTCGAGCTCCTCGAGCGTCGCGGAAACGGCGTCCGCCGCGTTCACGAGCGCGACACCCCCGCCCGGGACGATCCCCTCCTCGAGACCCGCGCGGGCCGCTTGGAGCGCGTCCTCGACGCGGTGCTTCTTCTCCTTCATCTCCGTCTCGGTGGCGGCGCCGACTTTGACGACGGCGACGCCGCCGGACAGCTTCGCGAGGCGCTCCTGGAGCTTCTCGCGGTCGAAGTCGGAGTCGGTGTTCTCGATCTCCTGCTTCAGCTGCTTGATGCGGCCCTTGATCGCCTCGGAGTCACCGGCGCCGTCGATGATCGTGGTCGTGTCCTTGTCGATCACGATCTTGCGGGCCTTGCCGAGCTGCGAGAGCTTCGTGTTCTCGAGCTTGAGGCCCATCTCCTCGGTGATGACCTCGCCGCC
>JBKPTS010000042.1:0-7459 GCA_046735575.1 Actinomycetota bacterium | reverse complement strand
GCTCCGGCGCGGCGACGAGGTCGCCGACGCCATGCTCGGCCGGAGCCCGGAGCACGTCGTACGGCACCTCGACGTAGACGGGGCCGGACGGCGGCGTCTGCGCGCGCCGCCACGCCTCCGCGAGCGTGGACGGGATCTCCTCGGGGCTGTGCGCGCGGCCGGTCCACTTCACGAGCGGCACGAAGGAGGCGGTCTGGTCCGGCGTCTCGTGCAGCTCGCCGCGTCCTTGCCCGAGCGCGTCGCTCCTGATCTGGCTCGAGACCACGACGACGGGCACGAAGGCGGTGAACGCCTCCATCAGCGCGCCGAGCGTCATGAACGCTCCCGGCCCCGTCGAGACGAGCAACGGCGCGGGCTTGCGGGTGACCCTCGCGTAGCCGTCCGCGGCGAAGGCGGCGTTCAGCTCCTGGCGGAAGCCGAGCACGCGCAGCTCGGTCGCGCGGAGCCCCTCCCACATCGGCAGGGCGTGCACGCCCGGGAGCCCGAACACGACCTCGGCCCCGAGCGCGCGCAGGCTCTCGGCGACGACGTGGCCGCCGATCCGGGTCGCGGTCTTCGTCTCGCCCACGGCCGGAGCTTAGAGTCCCGGCTCGTGACCGACTGGAGCAGCCTCGCCGCCGTCTCCGCGCCCGAGGGCGATCCCTTCGACATCGGCGGCGTCGCGGAGGTGAGGGCGCGGCACGGGCTCGACGAGGTCGTGAAGCTGCACTGGAACGAGAACCTCTTCGGCCCGCTCCCCGGCGTCCTCGAGGCGGCGCGCGCGGAGCTCGAGAACGCGTGGATGTACCCGGAGGAGGCGTACGAGGGGTTCCGCGCGGACGCCGCCGCGTTCGTCGGCACGACGAGGGGCAGCATCTTCCCCGGGCACGGGACGCAGGCCCTGATCGGCGCCCTCGCGACGACCTTCCTGCGGCCGGGCGACGCCGTGGTCGTCCCCGAGCACACGTACTACCTGTACGCGGGCGCCTGCTCGGCGCGCGGCGCGACGGTGCACGAAGCGCCGCTGCGCGACCTTCGGGTCGACGTCGAGGCGCTCGTCGACCGCGCCCGCCGGGCCGACGCCAGGATCGTCTGGCTCTGCGACCCGAACAACCCGACCGGCGGCGTCCTCGAGCCCGGCGGGTGGAGCTTCTTCCTCGAGGAGCTGCCCGACTCGTGCGTGGCGATCGTCGACGAGGCGTACGTCGACTTCGTGCCCCCGGACGGGCGGCTGCCGCGCCTCGCCGCCGTCGAGGAAGGCCGGGCCGTGGTCGTGCTGCGGAGCTTCTCGAAGTTCTTCGGCCTCGCGGGGCTCCGCCTCGGGTTCACGATCGCCGACGAGGCCGTGACGAGGTACCTGGCGCGCGTCGAGGAGCCGTACAACGTGAACTGCGCCGCGCTCGCGGCCGGCCGGGCGTGTCTCCGAGCGGGCGACGCCGCGGACGAGCGGCGCGCAGAGGTGGCGGAGGCGCGCGAGGTGCTGTCCGGGGGTCTGCGAGACGCGGGCGCCGAGCCGCTTCCGGCCGCCGCGAACTTCGTACTCGCGCGCGTGGACGTCGACGACAGGTTGCTCGCCGAGCAGCTCGCGCGGGAGGGCCTGCTCATCCGCCCCGGCTCGGACCTCGGGCTGCCCGGCTACGTGCGCGTCACGGTCGGCCCGCTCCCGCTCGTGCACCGCGTGGTGGCCGCCTTCGCCCGGGCTCGCTCGGCGCTCGCAGGCTGACGACGGTGGCGCGCGTCCTCTGCGACCCCTCGTTCCCGCTCGAGCGGGTGCGGGAGATCTTCGCCGGAGCGCGAGTCGAGGTCGAGACGTCGTCCTCGCCCTGGTCGGGAGACGACGTCGTCGGGCTCCTGAGCTTCGAGCCGGTGACCGCGGACGACATCGCCCGGCTGCCCGCCCTGCAGGTGATCGCGACGCCGAGCGTCGGCTTCGACCATCTCGACGTCGAGGCTGCGACCCGGCTCGGGATCCGGGTCTGCAACGTGCCCGACTACTGCGTCGAGGAGATGGCCGACCACGCGCTCGCGCTCCTGCTCTCGCTCGTGCGGGGCGTCGTCGAGCTCGACCGGAGCGTACGGGCAGGCGTCTGGAACCACGAGGCCGCGGGCCCGCTGCGGCGGATCTCGGACGTCCGGCTCGGCCTCATCGGGCTCGGCCGCATCGGCCGGGCGGTCGCACGCCGGGCTCTCGCGCTGGACATGGAGGTCGCCGCGCACGATCCGCTCGTCTCCGCCGAGGACCTCGCGGCAACGGGAGCACGCCCGCTCGCGCTCGACGCGCTGCTGCGCACGTCGACCGCGATCTCGCTGCACGCGCCGCTGACCGCGGAGACCCGCGGCCTCCTCGGCCGCGACGAGCTGGCGCTGCTCCCGGCCGGCGCGTACGTCGTCAACGCCGCGCGCGCCGAGCTCGTCGACACCGCAGCGCTGCTCCAGGCCCTTGCCGAGGGGCGCCTGGGAGGCGTCGCGCTCGACGTGCTCGAGGTCGAGCCGCCGACCGCGGACGCACCTGCTCCCGCCGCGCCGCGCCTCGTCGTGAACCCGCACGCGGGCTGGTACAGCGAGGAGGCGGAGGAGGCGGTCACGCGCCGCGCGGCGGAGTCGGTCCGGGACGTGCTCGAGGGCCGCCCCCCGGAGGGTGCGGTCAACGAGCCGCCGCGGTAGCGTCAGCCCGATGCCGGACCGGCCGCACATCCTGCTCGTCGTGGTCGACCAGCTCTCGGCCCTCTTCCTGCGCGCCCATGGGCACCGCGTCACGAAGACGCCGACGATCGACCGGCTCGCGGAGGAGGGCGTCGTCTTCGACAACGCGTACTGCCCGAGCCCGCTCTGCGCTCCCGCCCGTGCCGTGCTCATGACCGGGGCGCTGCCCTCGCGGACGGGCGTCTACGACAACTCGGCGGAGTTCCCGGCCTGGCTCCCGACCTTCGCGCACGTGCTCCGGCTCGAGGGCTACCGCACCTGCCTCAGCGGGAAGATGCACTTCGTCGGGCCCGATCAGCTGCACGGGTTCGAGGAGCGGCTGACCACGGACGTGTACCCCGGTGATTTCGGCTGGACCCCGGACTGGAGCCGGCCCGGCGAGCGCGTGGCCTGGTGGTACCACGACCTGCGCTCGGTGAAGGAGGCGGGCGTCGCCGAGATCACGAATCAGCTCGAGTTCGACGACGAGGTCGCCTTCCACGCGGTGCGGCGGCTGTACGACTACGCCCGCTTCGAGCACGACGCCCCGCTCTGTCTCTGCGTCTCCTTCAGCCACCCGCACGACCCCTATGTCGCCCGCCGCCGCCACTGGGAGCTCTTCGCCGACGACGAGATCGACCCGCCGGCCGTCCCCGCGAAGCGCTACGAGGAGCTCGACCCGCACGAGAGGCGCCTCTGGCACGCGTCTGCGATGGACGAGGTCGAGGTCACGGAGGACGACGTTCGCGCCGCCCGCCACGGCTACTACGCGAGCCTCGCCTACGTCGACGAGCGGATCGGCGAGGTGCTCGACGCCCTCGAGGCGTGCGGGCTCGCGGAGGACACGGTGACGATCTTCCTCTCCGACCACGGCGACTTCCTGGGCGAGCACGGGCTCTTCTACAAGATGTCGTTCCGCGAGCACGCCGTGCACGTGCCGCTCGTCGTGCACGCGCCCGGGCGGTACGCGGCGCGGCGGGTGCAGGAGCCGGTGTCGCTCGCCGACCTCATGCCGTCGCTCGCCGACCTGGCGCGGCCCGGGCTCGCCGGCGAGCTGCCGCGGCCGGTCGACGGCCGCAGCCTCGTGCATCTGCTCGAGGGCGGCGCCGAGGACCCTGCGGCAACCGTGCTCGGCGAGTACCTCGCGGAGGGCGTCCTCGGCCCGATGGTCATGATCCGGCGCGGCCGCTGGAAGTTCATCCACACGGCGAGCGACCCCGACCAGCTCTTCGACCTCGAGGCGGACCCGCTCGAGCTCGACGACCTCGCGTCCGACGCCGGCTTGCAGGACGTCGTCGCCGAGTTTCGCGCCGAGGTCGCTGCGCGCTGGGACCTGGACGCGCTCGAGCGCGCCGTGCGGGAGAGCCAGCAAGCACGGCTGGCCGTCTTCCGCGCGCTGCAGCAGGGCCACGTGCACCCCTGGGACTTCCAGCCCTCGCGCCCGTCGGCGACGCAGTACACGCGGAACACGATGGACGTCGCCGGCCGCGACCGGCTGGCGCGCTTCCCGCCGCTGCCGTCGTGAAGGCCGCCGTCTGCCGCGCCTTCGGCGCTCCGCTCGTGCTCGAGGAGCTCGAGCTCGCCTCGCCGGAGCAGGGCGAGGTCCGCGTCGCGCTCGCAGCCTGCGCCATCTGCCACAGCGACATCGCGTTCGCCGAGGGCGACTGGGGCGGCGGCCTACCGGCGGTCTACGGGCACGAGGCGGCAGGGGTCGTGCGGGAGGTCGGGCCGGGCGTGAGCGGGGTAGGCGAGGGAGACCGCGTCGTGGTCGGCCTCATGCGCTCGTGCGGGCGTTGCTTCTTCTGCGCGCGCGGCGAGCCGCACCTCTGCGCGGGGTCGTTTCCGGCCGACACGCGTCCCGTCCTGCGAACAGAGGACGGAGCGGCCGTCGTGCACGCGATGCACACGGCCGCCTTCGCGGAGGACGTTCTCGTCGACCACTCGCAGGTCGCGATCGTGCCGGAGTCGCTGCCGCTCGACGTCGCCTCCGTTCTCGGCTGCGGCGTGCTCACGGGCGTCGGCGCCGCGCTCGACCGCGCCCGGGTGACGCCGGGCGCGAGCGTCGTCGTGGTCGGGACGGGAGGCGTGGGCGTGAACGTCGTCCAGGGCGCGGCGATCGCCGGTGCGTCCACGGTCGTCGCGCTCGACGTGTCGGCTGCGAAGCGCGAGGCCGCGGCGCGCTTCGGGGCCACCCACGCGATCGATCCGACGGACGACGCGGTCGAGGCCGTCCGCGAGCTCACCGGCGGGCGCGGCGCCGACTTCGTCTTCGTCACCGTCGGGCGCGGCGACGTGATCGCAGCCTCGGTTGCGTACGCCCGGCGCGGCGCCACGGTGGTGCTCGTCGGCATGCCGGCGTCCGGCGAGACCTTCTCGCTCGTCGCCGTCGACGTCGTGCACGACGACGTGAGCGTCCTCGGGACGAAGATCGGCTCCGGCTCCGGCCCCTTCCGCGACGCGGTCGCGCGCCTCGTCGGGCTCTACGAGGAGGGACGCCTGCTCCTCGACGAGCTCGTGACCGCCCGCTATCCGCTGGAGGAGATCAACGACGCGATCGCGGCCGCGGGCGGCGACGCATTGCGGAACGTGATCGTCTTCGAGTGAGGATCGCGAGCGTCGAGACGTTCGGCGACCAGCACGTCGCCCTCGTCCGCGTGCGGACGGACGAGGGCGCCGAGGGTTGGGGCCAGGTCGCCCCGTATCACGCCGATCTCACGGCGCAGGTGCTGCACCGCCAGGTCGCGCCGCACGCGCTCGGCGGGGACGCGCTCGAGATCGAGCCCCTCGTCGACGGGATACCGGAGCGCGAGCACAAGTTCCCCGGGTCGCATCTCTACCGCGCCCTCGCCGGGCTCGACACGGCCCTCTGGGACCTGCGGGGGAAGGTCGAGGGCAAGGGCGTCTGCGAGCTCCTCGGCGGGCGGCCCCGGCGGCTACGCGCCTACGCGTCGAGCATGCGCCGCGACATCACGGCCCGCGAGGAGGCGGGGCGCCTCGCGCGTCTCCGCGAGGAACAGGGCTTCGACGCGTTCAAGGTCCGGATCGGCAAGGAGTGCGGGCACGACGAGGACGAGTGGCCGGGGCGGACGGAGGACGTGGTCGCAACCGTGCGCGGAAGGCTCGGTGACGACGTCGCGCTCCTCGTGGACGCGAACAGCTGCTACTCGCCTGCGAAGGCGATCGAGGTCGGGGGCATGCTCGAGGCGCAGGGCGTCTGCCATTTCGAGGAGCCGTGCCCGTACTGGCAGCTCGACTGGACGCGCGAGGTGACCGCCGCGCTGGCGCTCGACGTCGCCGGCGGCGAGCAGGACTGGGACCCGCGCGTGTGGCGCGAGCTGACGGAGACACGGGTCGTCGACGTCGTCCAGCCGGACGTCTGCTACGTGGGAGGCCTGACGCGCGCGCTGCGGGCGGCCCGGGCCGCGAGCGAGGCCGGGCTGCCGTGCACCCCCCATGCCGCGAACCAGTCGCTCGTCCTCGTCTTCACGCTGCACCTGCTGGCGGCGATCGAGAACGCAGGCCCGTACCTCGAGTTCTCGATCGAGCCGGACGAGTACTACCCGTGGCAGGTCGGGATGTACGAGCCGCAGCCTCGCGTCGTCGACGGCCTCGTGCAGGTGCCGGACGGGCCGGGCTGGGGCGTCGAGATCTCGCCCGCCTGGCTCGAGCGGGCGAGCCACACGGTTGCCGCGGCCGGCTGAGAGAATCGCCGCGCTGTGGGCGACCTCTTCGAGCTCACTCCGGAGCAGCGCGAGATCCAGCGCGTCTGCCGCGAGTTCGCGGAGCGGGAGATCCGCCCGGTCTCGCTCGCCGTCGACGAGGCGGACACGGAGATGCCGTGGGAGATCTGGCACAAGGCCGCCGCGCTCGGGCTCACCGCCTTCATGCTCCCCTCCGAGCTCGGCGGCGGCGGCATGGGCGACTCGTTCACGCAGGCGCTCGTGCAGGAGGAGCTCTGCTTCGGCTGCTCGGGGATCGGGAACCTCATCACCTCGAACGGCTTCTTCGCGAAGCCGGTGCTCGTGCTCGGGAGCGAGGAGCAGGCCCGACGCTGGGTGGCGCCGCTGACCGGCGAGCGGCCGCTGCTCGGAGCGCTCGCGAGCACCGAGCCCGGGGTCGGCTCGGACGCCGCCTCGATGACGACGACGGCGACGCGGGTCGAGGGGGGCTACGTGCTGCGGGGCCAGAAGAGCTGGGTCTCGAGCGCGGGCCCCGCCGAGTACTACGTCGTGTTCGCGACCGTTGCACCCGGCACGCGCTCGCAGGGGATCACGGCGTTCGTGCTCGAGAAGGGCGATCCCGGGTTCACGATCGGGCCGCCGATCAGGAAGATGGGGCAGCGCGCGATCGTCAACGCGGAGCTCTTCCTCGAGGACTGCTTCGTCCCCGAGGACCGCAGGCTCGGCGCCGAGGGCGCGGGCTTTCGCGGGCTGATGTGCACGTTCGACCTCTCGCGGATCACGCTCGGCGCGGCCGCCACGGGCCTCGCGCGCGCGGCGCTCGAGTACGCGGTCGAGTACGCGAAGACGAGGGAGCAGTTCGGCAAGCCGATCGGCGAGCACCAGGCCGTCGGATTCCGCCTCGCGGACATGGCCGTCCGCGTGGACGCGTCGCGGCTCCTCGTCTGGCGCGCCGCGCGCAAGGCCGACGCCGGCGAGGACGTCACCCTCGAGGCGGCGATGGCGAAGCTGCACGCCTCGGAGACCGCGATGTGGTGCACCTGGGCCGCCGTGCAGACGCTCGGCGGCTGGGGCTACTCGCGCGAGTATCCGGTGGAGAAGTGGATGCGCGACGCGAA
>JBKPTS010000041.1:0-7301 GCA_046735575.1 Actinomycetota bacterium | reverse complement strand
GAGTAAGTTAGCATTCACTTACAAACGTGTCAACCACGGCCGATGCACGCGGCCGAGCGTGAGGACGTGGACGTCGGGGCCGCGGAACGGGGCCCCCCGGCCAGCTCGAGACGTAGTACCGGCTCAGGCGAGCGGCTGCGCCACGCTTCTGCCACGGAGCGCGGCCGCGGCGAGGACCGCCGCGCCCGCGAGGATCGCCGCGAGCCCGATCCCGAAGCCGACCCCGATCCCGAAGTCGTTCCAGTCGAACCTGCTTCCGTCCTCCGGGACAGCCGTCCGGTCGAGGCTCGCAGCCTCCTGCGGATCCGGTGAACCGAGTTCGCTCGCGACTGCGCTCGGAGCGATCGAGGCCAGTCCGGTTTCGCGCGGGTCCGGGGAGCCGAGTCGGCTCGCGACCTGCCCCGGGGCATACTGCGGGTTGGTCACGTGCTCGCGCGGGTCGGGCGAGCCGAGCTTCCGGGCGACGAGCCCGGGATCGCTCGCGGGGCCGCTCGCGGCGGCCACAGGGAGCGCAACCGCGGCGACGATGCTGGCAAGCGCGACGACCCCGACGCTCTTCACGTTGTCCCTGGTCTTCATCATCTCCTCCTGTCTCGTTTGAGCCGTCTCCTGCGGCTCGCTGCGGGTCAGGATGGACGGAGTCGGTGTCGCGCCTCTTGCGGCTGGTTTCACCGCGGTAAAACCGCTGCACTTGGCCTTCTTCACCTGCGGTGTAAGGTTCGCCCGGCGGTGCGCTTCAAACTTCTCGGGCTCCTCGAGGTCAGCGAGGGGAGCCGCCTCATCCCGCTCCCACGCGGGAAGGAGCGCGCGCTCCTGGCGGCGCTGCTGATCCGCGCGGGAGAGCCGGTATCGAGCGACCGGCTGATCGACGAGCTGTGGGGCGAGCGTCCGCCGGAGCACGCGGCGAAGACGGTGCAGGTGTACGTCTCGCGCCTGCGCAAGGCGCTAGGCGCCGAGCGCGTCGCCACCACTCCTGCCGGCTACGTCATCCACGCGGGCGAGGAGGAGCTCGACAGCCGCGAGTTTGAGCGGCTCGCGCGGGAAGGACGGGAGGCCTTCGAGGCGGGCGACGCGAAACTCGCGGCGGCCCTTCTCCGCGAGGCCGAGGCGCTCTGGCGCGGGCCCGCGCTCGCCGATCTCCGCTTCGAGCCCTTCGCGCAGGCCGAGATCCGGCGCCTCGAGGAGCTGCGCGCCGGCGCACGAGCAGATCTCGTCGACGTCCGCCTTGCCCGCGGCGAGGCCGAAGCGGTCATCGCCGAGCTCGAGCAGCTTGTCGCCGAGCAGCCGCTCTGGGAGCGGCCGCGCCGGCAGCTGATGCTCGCGCTCTACCGCTCGGGGAGGCAAGCCGACGCGCTGGAGCTCTACCGCAGGACGCGCTCCTTGCTCGCCGAGGAGCTCGCGATCGAGCCGAGCCCCGAGCTGCAGGAGCTCGAGCGCGCGATCCTGAACCAGGATCCCGCGCTTGCCGCGCCGTCCAGAGGACTTCCGCTCGCGACGGCGCGGCGCGGGGCCGCGCTGCTCGTCGCCGGCGGCATCGTCGTGGCGGCCGCGGCGGCGGTAGCCGCGTTCGGGCTGACACGCTCCGGCCAGAGCGGCTTCCGAGCGGCGAGTGAAGGTGGCTCGGGCGTCGGCAATGCGATCGCGGCAGTCGGGCGAGACGACTCCGTCTCGTATACCGGGGTCGGCACGACCCCGAGGGCAATCGCCGTCGGAGAGGGCGGCGTCTGGGTGCTCAACGCCGACGATCGGACGATCTCCAGGATCGACCCCGAGACCAGTGCTGTGCGCACGTTCGGCACCGGCCGGATCCTCACCGACCTCGCCGTCGGCGAGGGAGGGATCTGGGTCGGAAACGGGAGGGAGTCGGGAGCACTGGGCAACTTCGTCACGACGAGCGTGACTCGTTTCGACCCCCGCTCCACGGCACCCGCCGACACCGCCGTGCTCCCCCGACGCGTACCTGCGCGGCGAAACGCGGGTGAGTACCTCCTCGCGGGCGCGAACCAGATTGCGGTCGGAGCGGGTGCGGTGTGGGCGGTCAATCCCGACCTCAGCGTCTCGCGCATCGACGCGGCGACCGGCAAGATCGTCGCCCGCGTCCCGATCGAGGCGGCGGCGGTTGCCGCCGGTCGCTCCGCGGTGTGGGCGCTGAAAGCGGGACTGAACGGAACGGGGCCGGAGGTCGCCCTCATCGATCGGCGGCGAAACCGCGTCAGGACGACATACCGTTTGCCGGCCGACTCGCTCTGGGGGTTGGCCGTCGGGGGCGGCTCGGCGTGGGTGACGGATTTCGACACGGGCGTGCTCTGGCGAATCCGCCCGAAGGCCACTCCGCAGCCGATCGACATCGGGTTCGGGATCACGTCGGTCGCTTATGGTGACGGCGCCGTCTGGGTGGCGAACTTCGTCACGGACGAGCTGGCGCGGGTCGACCTACGTACGAACGAGGTGGTCTCGAGGCTTCCGCTCGCCGGCACACCAGCGGCCGTGGCGACCGACGGGGAGACGGCATGGACGTCCATCGCCGGCGCGCGGACCAGCGAGGTTCTCCCCGCCTCCGAGTGCGGCGCCGTCGAAGCCGGCGGCCGCGACCCCGACGTCCTCATCGCCTCCGATCTCCCGCTGCAGGGGCCGATCGGTGGGGTCATGCGCGTCGGCGCCGATGCAATCCGCTTCGTCCTGCGAAAGCACGCGTTCCGGGCGGGGCCGCATACCGTCGGATACCAGTCTTGTGACGACTCCACGGGCCAGGCGGGCCGCTCGGAGTCCGTCAAGTGCGCTTCCAACGCTAAGACCTATGCGGCGACGAAGCGTGTCGTCGGGCTCGTCGGGCCGTTCAACTCTTCGTGCGCCGCGGTGCAGATTCCGATCGCGAATCAGGCGGACCCCGCGCTCCCGATGATCAGCCCTTCGAACACGCACACCGGGCTCACGCATCGCTATCCAGGGTCGGGTGACGAGCCCGCGCGCTTCTACCCGACAGGTGTTCGCAACTACTTTCGCGTCACGGCCTCGGATGACCTCGACGGTGCGGCGGATGCGGTCCTCGCCGACGAGCTCGGTTTGCGGCGGATCTTCGTGCTTCGGAGCGACGCCGGCATCGGCGAAGAGACGACGGTGCCGTTCCGGCGGGCGGCACGACGGGTGGGAATCGACGTCGTGGGATCGGCGACGTGGCATGCTCGCGCAGCGGACTACCGCTCTCTTGCCGCTCGCGTCGCGGCCGCGCGGCCGGACGGCGTCTTCATCGGTGACGAGCAGGACGCAAACGGAGGCGAGATCGTCAAGGCGCTGCGCGGTCGATTGGGTTCGAAGGTCGTCCTCATCGCGGGCGACGCCTTCCTGCCGACCGAAGGCTTGCTGGCCGCCGCGGGCCGCGCGGCGATCGGCATGTACGTGACGACGCCGGCGGTCGCCAACGAGGGCTTGGGCCCGGCGGGGCGGCGCTTCGTCCGCGAGTTCGGCCGTACGCAGCCGGGCGGCATCGTGCCCTCGGCTCTCAACGTGACCGAGGCGGCCCAGGCGGCGGAAGCCCTCTTGGCAGCCATCGCGCGGTCCGACGGCACGCGCGCGTCGGTGCTCGAGGAGCTCCGGCGGCTCGAGATCAGGAACGGCATCCTCGGAAGTTTCCGGTTCGACAACAACGGCGACATGACGCCGGCGTCCTTCACCGTCTTCCGCATCACGGGCGGACGCAGGCGGGCTCCCGGGCTGCCGGAAGGATTCGGCGGGGCCGTGGTCGACGGGGTCGTGCGTGTGCAGCCGGCGCTCGCGCGTCCTGCGCAGTAACCGCACCTTGGGGCGGCGCACATATCCATCGCGGCCGTCTCGAGCGCGTACGGCTCGAACGAAACCGCGCTGCTACGGGGCCTCCCTCAGTCGGTCGCCGGAGCGGCGCCCACGCCGCTCACATGCCCTGCGAGGACCGAGGAGACGCGGTCGACCTCCTCCTCGGTCGTCGTCGTCGAGAAGGGCAGGGCGAGCGCGCGCTCGAACGCGCGGTCCGCGCCGGGGAAGCTGCCCTGGTCCCGGTACGCCTCGAGCCGGTGCAGCGCATACGTGCCGATCTGGGCCTCGATGCCCGCCTCCCGGAGCCGCGCGATGGCCTCGTCGCGCCGGTCGACCTGGACGACGTATGCCTGCCAGCCGTGCCGATCGCCCACGTCGGCACGGGGGACGAGCACGAGCTCCCCGAGCCGCTCCGCGTACCAGCCGGCCACGCGCTCCCGCGCGCGCAGGAGCTCCTCGAGCCGCTCGAGCTGCGGGATCCCGAGCGCGCACAGCAGGTCTGGGAGCCGGTAGTTGAAGCCGGGGGCGGGCATCTCCCCCGGCCGCGTCCACCCGTGGTGGCGGAGCGTGCGGACGCGCGCGTCGAGCGCGTCCTCGTCGGTCGTCACCGCGCCGCCCTCGCCGGTCGTCACGATCTTCCGCGGGTGGAAGGAGATGCAGCCGGCGCTGCCGAGGGCGCCGCAGGGGGTGCCCCGGTAGCGCGCGCCGAGCGCACCTGCCGCGTCCTCGAGCAGCACGACCTCCTGCGGGACCGCCGTCTGGAGCGCCTCCCACCGCAGCGGCCGTCCGAAGAGGTGCACCGCGACGACCGCGCGCGTGCGCGGCGTGACCGCCGCTGCGATCGCGCCGGCGTCGGCGAGGAACGTGTCCGGATCGATGTCGACGAGGACCGCCTTCGCTCCGCAGAGCCGGACCGCGTTCGCCGTCGCGGGGAACGTGTACGAGGGGACGATCACCTCGTCGCCCGGGCCGACGTCGAACGCGAGCAGCGCGAGGTGCAGCGCCGCGGTGCCGGAGGAGACGACCGCCGCGTGCGCCGTGCCGACGGCCTCCGCGAGCAGACGCTCGAGCTCCGCGACCTTCGAGCCCATGGTCAGCTGGCCGCTCTCGACCACCTCCGCGAGCGCGGCGAGCTCCGCCTCGCCGACGTCCGGGCGGGCGAGGCGAATCGGGGAGTCGCTCACGCCGCCGGGGCCCCGAGCCGCTCCCGGTACCACGCGATCGTCCTGGCCAGCCCGTCGTCGAGCTCCACGCGAGCCTCGAACCCGAGCAGCCTCCGCGCCTTGTCCACGTTCGGGATGCGCAGCTCGACGTCGGTGTAGTGGATCGGCTGGAACACGAGCTCGCCCGGGCAGCCGGTGAGGCGCTTGATGCGGAGCGCGAGGTCGTAGATCGTGACCGCCGAGCGCGCGTTGCCGACGTTGAAGCTCTCGCCGACCGCGTTCGGGTGCTCGAGCGCGAGCAGGAGGGCCTCGACCATGTCGTCCACGTAGCACCAGGCGCGGATCTGCGAGCCGTCGCCGTGGATGACGAGGTCACGGCCCGCGAGAGCAGCCTCGATGAAGGACCGGATCGCGCCGCCCCCGATCTGGCCCGGGCCGAACACGTTGAAGGGGCGCACGGAGACCGTGGGCAGCCCGAGCTCGTCGTAGTACGCGCGGGCCATGTGCTCCCCGGCGAGCTTCGAGACGGCGTAGGTCCAGCGCGCCTCGCCGACCGAGCCCTGCGACGTCACGTGCTCCTCGTCCACCTTGTACGCATACGTCCCGAAGACCTCGCTCGTCGAGAACTCGATCGAGCGCTCGAGCGTGTCCTTCGTGGCGAGGGCCGCCTCGAGCGCGTTGTACGTGCCGATGAGGTTCACGCGCATGGTCCGCACGGGGCTCTCGATGACGGTGTCGACCCCCGCGATCGCGGCCGCGTGCACGACGTGCGTCGCTCCCTGCGCGGTCTCGCGCAGCAGCTCGCCGTCGAGGACGTCGCCCTGCACGAACTCGAAGTTCGGGTGCTCCGCGAGCCCGGTTCCCGTGAGCGAGTCGCGGTGCAGGTTGTCGAGCGCGACGATGTCGTTGTCCTCCACGAGACGCCGCGCGAGGGTCGTCCCGATGAAGCCCGCGCCGCCCGTGATGACGATGCGCTTCCCGCTGAGCGACACGCGGCGAGTCTACGTCGGGACCGCGGCGGCCCGGCGATCCGCGCGCCTGGTCTGCTGCCTGAGCGAGGCTGCGAACGTGAGCGCGACGAGGACCGCGACGCTCGCGAGCGCCTTGCCGTCCCCGCGCGGCCAGCCGCGGTACCAGTCGAGCGCCTCGAACACCGCGAAGAGCAGCGGGACGAGCCAGAGCGGCGAGAGACGCGGCCTCGCGAGCCCGATCGGCAGGAGGAGCAGGACGAGATAGTGGAGCCAGAGGATCGGCGTCAGGACGAGGGCGGCCGCCAGCGCGAGGATCAGCGAACGGCGGTCCCGGTCGACGGCGTCGAGGCTCGGCGAGCGGGCCGCGCGCGCGGCGAGCGCGAGGAGCGCGAGCCCGGCGAGGATCACCACGACCTCCGAGGCGGCCTTCGGGAGCCCCAGCGCGCGCAGGATCGCGAACGCGGAGTACGACTGATCGGCCTCGACGTCCGTGAGCTTCCGCAGCAGGTGCGGATATCCGTGCAGGCCGCGGAAGGCGACGACCGCCCACGACCCGAGCGCGAGCGCCACGGCGACGGCGACGCCGAGAAGCGCCGCGCGCAGGCGTCGGGTGAACGCGAGCCAGAGCAGCAGCGGGACGAGGAACAGCTTCAGGACCGCCGCTGCGCCGAGGGCCGTCCCCGCCGCCCCGGCCCGGTCGCGGAACCGCCACGCGAGGGCGCAGAGCAGGAGGAGGATCGGGCCCACCGCCCCGTACTCGACGGGCTCGGCGACGAGCGGCGAGACGAGCGCGATCGGATAGCAGCGCCAGTCCGAGACGCCGAGGACGACGAGCGCCCCGACGGTCGCGGCGAGGAGTACGAGCGACCAGAGCACGCCGGGCACGAACGTGTCGTGCACGGCCCGCTCCGGCAGCGCGGCGAGCGGCGCGACCGCGAGCGCGAGCACCGGCGGGTACGCGTACGGCGACTGCGTCGGCCCGATGCCGACCGAGGAGACGTACGGGCTCCGCCCTGCGAGGACGTCGTTCCCGGCGTCGAGGAAGATCGTGAAGTCGTACGGCTCCGAGGCGCCTCCGAGCGAGCCGAGGCCGTTGGCCCAGACGCTGTCGTCGTGGTAGACATGGCTCGCCGCCCGGGCTACGACGACCGCCGCGACGCAGGCGGTGAGTGCCGCCGCGACCACGAGCAGGTTCCGACGGCCGGTCGCCGCACGCACGCGCTGACAGTAGCGGGCTTTCCGGCCGCAGCCGTTCGCCGGGCGCCGGTTACCCTGGGCCGGTGCGCGCGCTCCTCCTCGTTGCGTCGGCGGCTGCGGTCGCGGGCGGCGCCCCCGCCGGCACGGCGTCGCGAACGGCCCTCACCGTGACGTACTGGGC